>NZ_CP076134.1:4947313-5250760 GCF_018736085.1 Bradyrhizobium sediminis
TCCGGCAAGCGCTGGTGCATCGATTTGCGCCAGCGGCCGATAAAGGCAGCGAGATCGCCGATGCGGGCCGGCAGCACGGCTTCGATGCGCTCGCGCACGCGGCGTGCCACCACAGGCGAGGCACCGCCGGTACCGACCGCAACGACCACGTCGCCGCGGTCGACGATCGCCGGAAAAATGAAAGTTGAATGGGTAAGGTCGTCCATCACATTGACGGGAAGACCGACCGACTTGGCCCGCACCGACATCGCAACCCCGATGTCGCCGGCGCCGGCGCACAGGATCGCAATCACGCCGTTCAGATCGGCCGTCAGCGGATCGCCTTCCGCGCGCTCGATCCGCGCCGCATCGTCGGCGCCAACCCCGCTCACGTCATGCTGGCCGTCGGTCGCGAAGTAGCGGATGCGCGCGCCCGCGGCCGCCAGCAGGCGCAGTTTCGCCCGCGCCAGATCGCCGGCGCCGACAAGCAGCACCGGACCGGCTTGCAGGTCGAGAAAGACTGGCAGAAATCGCATGCGACACTCGCTGCCCCAACTTGCGGGGTTGACTAGAATTATTTTCTATATATGTCTCGCACAACGCCAGCAAAGAGAAAATTTTTTCTTCTCTACTGCAGTGCAACTATAGAATTTTCACCTCCAAAGGCCAAGGCCAAGAGATGCATCTTCTCGACACCGATTCCACGATCGCCCGGTTGCGTCGCGCAGACCCGCCGATGGGATCTGCGCCCCCGCAGATTCCTGCCGAAGGGCGACTGCCCGTCCCCACCATGGATCACCTCGACGCGCTCGAGGCGCAGAGCATCTACATCTTCAGGGAAGCGTTCGCGCGGCTGAAGAAGCTGGCGCTGCTGTGGTCGCTGGGCAAGGATTCCAACGTCATGATCTGGCTGGCGCGCAAGGCCTTCTTCGGCCGCGTGCCGTTCCCCGCCTTGCATGTCGACACCGGCAAGAAATTTCCGGAGATGTACGCGTTTCGCGATCGCTACGGCAAGGAATGGGAGCTTGATCTGAAGATCGACTCCTGCCCGCCGCTGGAAACCATCGATCCGACCCTGCCGCCGGCGGCGCGGTCGGCCGCGCGCAAGACCGAGGGATTGAAGCTCGCGCTTGCCAAATACGGCTTCGACGGATTGATCGCCGGCATTCGCCGCGACGAAGAGGCGACCCGCGCCAAGGAACGGGTGTTCTCGCCGCGCGGCACCGAAGGCGGATGGGACGTGCGCGACCAGCCGCCGGAATTCTGGGACCAGTTCAACGCCTCGCCGCCGCCGGGGGCGCATCTGCGCATTCACCCGATCCTGCATTGGACCGAGGCCGACATCTGGGCCTACACCCAGCGCGAAAACATTCCGATCATCCCGCTTTATCTCTCCCAGGGCGGCAAGCGCTACCGCTCGCTGGGCGATGCCGATATCACCAATCCGGTGGCCTCCAATGCTTCCAGCATCGAGGAAATCCTGATCGAGCTCGACGGCACCAAGGTGCCGGAACGCGCCGGCCGCGCGCTGGACCATGAGACCGAAGATGCCTTCGAGCGGCTGCGCGTCGCCGGCTACCTATAGCGGATACCGAGTTGAGCGCCCCGATGAACATGATCGTCCCCACTGCGATATCAACGACGCCCAACGGCACCACGCGCCCGCAGGTCCGCATCGTCATTGTCGGCCATGTCGATCACGGCAAGTCGACCCTGGTCGGGCGCCTCTTGCACGAAACCGGCAGCCTGCCCGAGGGCAAGCTCGAAATGCTCAAAGCGGTCAGCGCCCGGCGCGGCATGCCGTTCGAATGGTCTTTCCTGTTGGACGCGCTGCAGACCGAGCGCGACCAGGGCATCACCATCGACACCACGCAGATCCGCTTTCGCACCCGCTCCCGCGACGTGGTGCTGATCGACGCGCCCGGCCACGCCGAATTCCTGCGCAACATGATCACCGGCGCCTCGCAGGCCGACGGTGCGGTCTTGATCATCGACGCGCTGGAAGGCGTCCGCGACCAGACCAGGCGCCATGGCTACCTGCTGCATCTGCTCGGCGTCAAACAGGTTGCGGTCGTCGTCAACAAGATGGACCGGGTTGATTTCAGCGCAGCCAGGTTCGAGGAGATCAGCAACGAGATTTCCGCGCATCTCACCGGTCTCGGCGTCACGCCGACCGCCGTGATCCCGATCTCGGCGCGCGATGGCGACGGCGTTGCCGAACGCACGCCGCGGATCGAGTGGTATGACGGGCCCACCGTGGTCCAAGCGCTGGATGTGCTCGAACCGGCGCGGCCGCTGGAAACGCTGGCGCTGCGGCTGCCGGTGCAGGCGATCTACAAATTCGACGACCGCCGCATCGTCGCCGGCCGCATCGAATCCGGCAGCCTCAGCGCCGGCGACGAGATCGTCATCATGCCCGCGGGCAAGATAGCCAGAATTCGCACCGTCGAGGGCTGGCCGGTGACACCGGTCAATGGAACCCAGGGCGCCGGGCGTTCGGTCGGCATCACCCTCGACCGCGAATTGTTCGTCGAACGCGGCGACGTCATTGCCCATGTCGGGACCAGCCCTCGCGACACGAGGCGGATGCGCGCGCGGATCTTCTGGCTGCATGACAAGCCGCTGGCGGCAGGTGCCTCGATCCTGGTCCGGCTCGGCACCCGGGAAACCCGCGCCAATGTGGTCGCGATCGAGAAGGCCGTCGATCCCGGCGAACTCTCGAGCGTCGAGACCAAGGCGATCGGGCGCAACCATGTCGGCGAAATCGACATCTCGCTGGCGCAGCCGATCGCCGCCGATCCCTACACCGACAATCCGCGTACCGGGCGCCTGGTGATCGAGGTCAACGGCCGTATCGCCGGCGGCGGCCTGGTGCTGTCGGTCGACGCCGGGCAGCGCGCCGTTCCCGTCGATATCGTCCCGGTCGAATCCGCGTTGCGTCCCGACGAGCGCTCGGCGCGTTACCGCCACGGCGGCGCGGTGGTGTGGCTGACCGGGTTGCCGGGCTCCGGCAAATCGACGCTGGCGCGCGCGCTGGAACGCCGGCTGTTCAGCCGCGGCGGCTCGCCGGTGCTGTTGGACGGCGACACGCTGCGCGCCGGGCTCAACAGCGATCTCGGCTTCTCCGCGACCGATCGCACCGAGAACATCCGCCGGCTCGCCGAAGTTGCTACCCATCTGGCGCGCAACGGCCATATCGCCATCGTCGCCGCGGTCTCGCCGGCGGTGGAGGACCGCGCCGCGGCGCGCCGTATCGCCGACACCGCGTTTCGCGAAGTCTATGTTGCGACGCCGGCGGAGGTTTGCGAGAACCGCGACCCCAAGGGCCACTACGCCAAGGCGCGTGCCGGCGCGCTGCAGGGGTTCACCGGGATCATCAACGATTACCAGCCGCCCACGGCAAGCGAATTGACCATCGACACCTCGGCGCGCTCGGTCACTGATGCCACCGACGAGATCGAGCGGATGCTGGCCGGATCTGGCGTCCTGTTCGACGAATTGGCCGATCTCGCCGCCAATATCTGAGGCGTGAGAAGGCCCGTTTGGGGCCTTCTCATCGACCCGGCTTTAGGGCTAAAAGGGCCCCGAACAAGGCCCTTTGCGGGGCCCTTTTGTCGTTGTCCCCCTGAAAACCGCGCATTAGACGCCGTTTCTCGCGAGAAATGCCATCATGAATCGTATCGACGCCCACGGACTGAAGATCGCCCCCGTTTTGTTCGATTTCATCGCCAGGGAGGCGACCCCCAAAACCGGGATTTCTCCGGATGCGTTCTGGGCAGGGCTAGCCGCCATCATCAAGAAGCTGGCGCCGAAAAACCGCGAGCTGCTCGCCTTCCGCGACGCCCTGCAGGCGAAAATCGACGGCTGGCACCGCGCCAGCAAGGGCAAGCCGTTCGATATGAACGCGTACACTTCTTTCTTGAAGGAGATCGGCTATCTCCTGCCGGAGCCGCCGACCCAGAAGGTCGAGACGGCAAACGTCGACGAAGAGATCGGCCAGATCTGCGGACCGCAGCTGGTCGTGCCGCTTACCAACGCGCGCTATGCGCTCAACGCCGCCAATGCGCGCTGGGGCAGCCTGTACGATGCGTTCTACGGCACCGATGCGATCCCGCACGAGACAAGCGAAAGCGGCAGGGGGTTTGACAAGGCCCGCGGTGCCAAAGTGGTCGCGAAGGCCAAAGCCTTTCTGGATTCCGCCGTGCCGCTGGCGACTGGAAGCCACACCGAGGTGACCTCCTACAGCGTCATTGCCGGGCAGCTCGCGGTCAAGCTGAAGAGCGGCAACGCCACCGCGCTGAAATCGAGCGCGCAATTCGCCGGCTACCGGGGCGAACCCGCAGCCCCGAGCGCGATCCTGCTGGTCAATAACGGCATGCATATCGAGATCAAGATCGACCGCGTTCACGCGATCGGCAAGGACGATCCGGCCGGCGTTGCCGATATGATCCTGGAATCGGCGGTCAGCACGATCCTGGACATGGAAGACAGCGTCGCGGCGGTCGATGCCGAGGACAAGGTGCTGGTCTATCGCAATACGCTCGGCCTGATGGACGGCACGTTGTCGGCCGACTTCGACAAGGGCGGCAAGACGCTAAAGCGCGCGCTCAACCACGACCGCGTCTACCATGCGCCGGACGGAAAACAACTCAAACTGCATGGCCGCGCCCTGCTGCTGATGCGCAATGTCGGCCATCACATGTTCACCGACGCGGTGCTCGACGAGACGGGAGCGGAAATTCCGGAAGGCATTCTCGACGCCGCGGTGACCGGCCTGCTCGCGATCCACGATCTCAAGGGCTCGTCGAAAACGAAGAACAGCCGCACCGGCTCGATCTATATCGTCAAGCCGAAGATGCACGGCCCCGACGAGGTCGCGCTGACCTGCGAACTGTTCGGCCAAGTCGAGAAGATGCTGGCGCTGCCGGAAAACACCATGAAGATCGGCATCATGGACGAGGAGCGCCGCACCACGGTCAACCTCAAGGCCTGCATCCAGAACGCCTCGAAGCGAATCTGCTTCATCAATACCGGCTTCCTCGACCGCACCGGCGACGAGATCCATACCTCGATGGAAGCGGGCCCGATGATCCGCAAGAACGACATGAAGGCGCAGCCCTGGATCAAGGCCTATGAAGACTGGAACGTCGATATGGGCCTGATCGACGGCCTGCCCGGCCACGCCCAGATCGGCAAGGGCATGTGGGCCGCGCCCGACAAGATGGCGGACATGCTGACGCAGAAGCTCGGCCATCCGCAGGCCGGCGCCACCACCGCATGGGTGCCGTCGCCGACCGCCGCCACGTTGCACGCGCTGCATTATCATCAGGTCAACGTGCAGGCGCGCCAGCAGGAACTGGCGAAGGGCGGCCCGCGCGCCAAGCTCACAGACATCCTCACCATCCCGGTGTCGCAATCGAACTGGGCGCCCGACGACGTCAAGCAGGAGATCGACAACAACTGCCAGGGCATCCTCGGCTATGTCGTACGCTGGATCGACCAGGGCGTCGGCTGTTCCAAGGTGCCCGACATCCACGACGTCGGACTGATGGAAGACCGCGCCACGCTGCGGATCTCGAGTCAGCATTTGGCGAACTGGCTGCATCAGGGCGTCATCACCAAGGATCAGGTGATGGAGTCGCTGAAGCGGATGGCGGTCGTGGTGGACAAGCAGAACAAGGACGATCCGCTGTACCGGCCGATGGCGCCCGGTTTCGATGGCGTCGCCTTCAAGGCCGCCTGTGACCTGATCTTCAAGGGCCGCGAGCAGCCGAACGGCTATACCGAATTCATTCTGACGGCGCGGCGCCGGGAAGCCAAGGCGGCGGGCTGATCTGTAGCCCGGATGGAGCGAAGCGAAATCCGGGACCACACCAACATGTTGCCGCAGTTCCTTCCGGAACGACTGACTTGCCCGCCCGAGCGCTACGGCTTCGCCAAGGATCAGATCCACAAGGACGTGATGACTGGTTCAGGGCGCTGAAGTAAGTTTGCCTCCCTGGACAACGGAAGGCCCCGGCAGAAATGCCGGGGCTTTTTTTGACTGTCCGTGAGCGGCCTCAGATTACCGCGATGTATTTCAAGAGCGAGATCACTCCAAGGATGATCACCACCACGCGCGCGATCTGCTTGGCGCGGCCGTCGAGCGGCAACAGGTTGATCAGGTAGAGAACAAGAATAACGACAAGAAATGTGACGAGCACACTGATAAGCATCAAAGCCCCCTATGGCGTCATGAAAAGCACGATTGCTTGCGAGCCAACGCCTGACGGCCTGCTTGGGTTCCCCGGAAGGAACCGGATCCCCGCACCCGGCAGTCAATTGGCCGGCACCCGGCCCTGTGCCGGACTACTATTCCCGCGCCACCACCGGCACGCGCTGATAGCGCGCGCTGATCCTTTCGGAGGCCGGCGAGAAATTCAGCGCCGCGCCGCGCTTATCGGCGCCGCGATTGGCCACCACTAGCCCGCTTTCGCCGGCGACGATGTCGCCCCTGCGCAGCGTCGGGTCGTCTTCGATCCTGACCGGCGCCAGCCCGAGCTGATCCTTGCCGTTGCAGGTGCAGCCCGCCACCATCTCGTTGCGGTAGCGGAACGCATTCGGCAGTTCGGAATAGGGTTTGCCGTTGTCGGTCACGGCGTTGTCGATGCTGCTCCCATAGACGATCCTGGTATCGCTGGCCGGACAGAAGCTGTTGCAGGAGGCCGCCCGGGTCTGTTTGTCCGACGCCGGGATCGGGAAATAGCGGCCGTCGCAGGTACGCACGCAATAGACCTGGCCGCCGCCGGCATGGTGCGGACGACCGTCATCTCGCGGCACCATTGGGCCGCCCTCATTGGCAAACGGCAGCTGGATCTGCGGCGCGCGCGAGCGGCCGCCGAACGCGCCGAACAGCGCGGAGAGAAAATCTTCGGCCTGCGCAGCGGGCGCGAGCGCCGAGACCAACAGAACCGCTGCCGCCACACGCCATGCCAGCCGCCTGCCTGATGTCCATTCCATATCGGCTCCGATCTCAGTACAGCGACGAAGTCGAAACGTTCATCGCCTGACGGCCAGACCTCGCGGTCGGGCGCGGCGGCGGCGCAGCCGGGCGGACCGAGATCATCGTTCGCGTGTCCACGGCCCTCGCTTCAAGGTGCGGCGCATGCTTCGGCAGCACCACCACCCTTGTGCCGACATCGACGCGGCCGAACAGATCGGCGACGTCTTCATTGGTCAGGCGAATGCAGCCACTGGAAACGAACTTGCCGATGGTCGAGGGATCGTTGGTGCCGTGAATGCGGTACTGGCTGGTGCCGAGATACATCGCGCGTGCGCCCAAGGGATTACCGGGGCCGCCCGCCACGAAGCGCGGCAGATAAGGCTGGCGCGCGATCATTTCCGCCGGTGGATGCCAGTCCGGCCATTCCGCCTTGCGGCTGATGGTCTGCACGCCGGACCAGGTAAAGCCCTCGCGGCCGACGCCGACGCCATAGCGAATGGCGCGGCCCTGACCGAGCACGTAATAAAGCGCCGTATTGCCGGTATCGATCACGATCGTGCCCGGAGTCTCGCGGCTGTTGAAGGCAACGACCGCGCGCTTCAACCGCTCCGGCACAGCGGCTGCGCTGCCGTCGCCTTCATCGGCGGGCTGTGCCGGCGCCACCATCATGTGGTCTGACGGAAACGCGCTTGGCTGGGTGGAGGCGTAGCCGAACACTTGAGCGCCGAACACTTGGGCGCTGGCGCTTGCGAGCCACGCCGGCGACAGCAGCAATGCCGCGCCGAGGACCAGCGCGCCGGTCGCGCGCAACGAGAGACTACGATTGCCTGCGAGTGCCTGTGTCATGATCTGCCCCGATGCGATGCGCATCACGCTGATGCCTCTGCGCAACCAACCCCACCGGGGCTGCATGGTTCCGTCCGACTCGACGCCGGAGCAGTGCAGTCAACCGGCCGACCCTTCACGTTTCTGCGACGGAACTTTTCGGCTGCGCACGAGTTGGGTCCGTACGTCGCCCGGTCATGGTGATGTTCGCGATCCTGACGGTGGTCGGCGTGGTCGCGTTCCCCACCCTCGGCGCGGGGCTGCTCGCGTCAGTGCTCTTTGCCGGGCTCACCTTTCTCGAAGGTCATTTCATCACACCTGCTATCGTCGGCCGCCGGCTCGAACTGAACGCGCTCGCGGTATTCATCGTGCTTGCCTTCTGGACTTGGCTGTGGGGACCGATGGGCGCCTTCCTGTCCTCGCCGGTGTTGATCGTCGCGCTCATCATCAAGGAACATTTGCTGCCAGCGGATTCGCCGCAGCTGCCGCCGGACTGATCGGATGGGTTAGAACCTCGTCCTGACAGGATGAGGTCTGGGTATGACGCCACGGGCGAACGCTCACGTCACGCAGCGGCCGGGCTCGAGATGCTTCGCGACTTCGGTCAGCACGCTGACCACGGGCTCGCAGGCCACCGCCGTCTTGCGGTCCCCGGATTTGGTCACGGCCGGAGCGGCGGGCGTGTTGCGCGCGTCCCTGGCGACCGGCACGCGGACCAGGACCGAGGTATCGGCAAGGCTGTCCAGGCGCAGCGAGATCGTGCGCGCCGACGCCGCCGGACCGACACCGGCAGCGCGATCGGCTTTGGCGGCACGATTGACGGAGGTTGCCGGCGCGCCCGCGACGGCCTGCCAGCGGTCTGCGAGATCGTGGCCGAAGGCCAGCGGAACCGCGCCGAGCACGAGTGCAACGCCGGCCGTGCCGAAAATTCCCTTTGCCATTTGTGACATGTGCATTCGTCCCTCGCCGCAATCGCGATCGCGGGAACAACGCGGGTGGAACAACGCAGTTCGGGAAACCCGCCATCACATAACCGTGTGCAAAGAATTTCGAGAAGGCGGGAACGAGTCCGGGGATCCCGGCGTCATCAGAACAGCCGGTCATCCCCCCTGCCCCATTGACCGGTGATGTAGGGCGCGGCTGTGGTGATGCCAGCCGCGCCCTGCTTTTATGATTTCTGCTTGCTGGTCTTGTCTCGCACTCGTCCCCGAGAATCGTCAGAACGCCTTAGGCAGCCGACAAACAAAGGGGCTGTGCGTTCTGGAACTGCGACGGTCCGGCACAGGGTGCGCTCGAAACCGCTCACGACATCTGCTAAAATTCAAGAACCGCAATCGACGCCAGAACAGGTGCATGAAAATTGCGGACCTCATGGGATAGAAATCGAGAAATGGCTGGCTGCAATGACTGCTACGACCCAAAAGACCTAACCCACACCACCACAACTTACCGCCGCGCGCTCTGGATCGTTGTGATTCTAAACGCTGGTTACGGCATCGCCCAAATGTTTGGCGGTTTTCTCGCCGGCTCTCAGGCGCTCAAGGCGGATGCTCTCGATTTTCTCGGTGACGGATCAATTACGCTCCTGGGCTTGCTTGCCCTATCGTGGGGCGCGGTCTGGCGCGCCCGAGCCGCGCTTGCACAAGGTGTTTTCCTCGCCGCGCTGGGCGTTGGCGTGTTGGCCGCAGCGGCTTACCGCATGTTCGTGTTGAACTCCCCCGAGCCGTTCCTGATGTCCGGCTTCGGACTAGCTGCCCTTGCCGTAAACGTCGCCGCCGCATGGGTACTCAGCAAACACAGGGAAGGGGACGCCAATGTCCGCGCGGTCTGGCTGTTTAGCCGCAATGACGCCATTGGCAACTTTGCCGTCATTGTCGCAGCCGGTCTGGTGTGGCTCACCGCCACGCCCTGGCCCGATCTCGCAGTGGCGGCCGTGATCGCGGGACTATTTTTGCATTCGTCCTTCGACATCATTCGGGACTCGCTGCGAGAGATGATCCGCACATAGCCCCCTGCTCCCGCAGAGTGAGGTGGAGCGCTGTGGAGCTCCGCTGGGAACGGCCAGAGATCGAGGTTCGTTGGAGTCCGGTGCGGCGTGACGGCGTCTTACGTGGGCGGGGTGATGCCAGCCGCGCCCTGCATTCTTGTCTGGAAACGCAAAGTTGGCTGCCTGCCCCGCTTGCCAGCGGCAAAAAAGAGCGGCGCGCCGTCGAGCGCGCCGATTTCTTTCCTCTCACGCCACCCTCGGCGTCCTGTTGCGCGAGTTGCGCTGGAAGAACAGTGCCTGGCTGGCGACGGCGGAGACCATCGCGGGCTGGAACGGTTTCGAGATCAGGAACGCGGGCTCGGGGCGTTCGCCGGTCAGGAAGCGCTCGGGATAGGCGGTGATAAACACCACCGGGACCTCGAAGGTCCGCAGCAGCTCGTTGACGGCGTCGAGGCCGGATGAGCCGTCGGCCAACTGAATGTCGGCCAGGATCAGGCCGGGCTTCTGGTTCCTGGCAAGCGCCACGGCGTCGCTGTGAGTGCGGGCGACGCCGATCACATGGTGGCCGAGATTCCTGACCAGGCTTTCGAGGTCCATCGCGATGAAGGTCTCGTCCTCGATGATCAGCACATCGGTCGCGATCTCGGCCGCCATTTCACGGCCGGCGTCGTCCGCCAGCCTGCGGGTCTCGCCGACGTCGGCACCGAGAATGAAGGCCACCTCCTCCTCGGAGAAACCTTCCAGCGACAACAGCAGGAAGGCCTGGCGCGGCAACGGGGTGATGTTGGAAAGGCGGCGCTCCGACGGCAGCGGCAGGGCCGTCACGTCGGGATCCTCGTTGAGCGAGACCGAATTCCAGATTTTCGTGAACAACTGGAACAGCCCGGCGCGCGGCCCGTGCCGCTCGTCGAGCAGGGACGGATCCTGCAGCAGCGCCTCCAGCATGGCCCCGACATAGGCGTCGCCGGAGGCCTGATTTCCCGTCAGCGCACGGGCATAGCGCCGCAATAGCGGCAGATGTTCCGCAACGAGCTGTGATCGCGACATCCCCACTCCGTCCTGTCTCGAGGTCAAACTTTTAGGTCAGGCATCCTGTCGGGGTGACCCGGTTTCCCCAGTTGCGCGGGACTACGCCCGAGCCCGAGAAAAGTTCCCGCGTCTGCTGGAACTTTCCGGCGGATTTCGAATTAGCCTTCCTAGAAGTTGCGGCAAGGACTTCAATCCAATGAATAATTAACGAGATTACACGGACTTAGCTCTCGGGGAAGCGTGGAACAGGTCATGAAAGATGTGAAGTCACAAGCCAGCAAGACGGCCGCTCCTGGCAAGCCGGGCCGCCTCAACGCCGAGATTCAGTCACGAATCGGGCATCAACTTCGGGCGATGTATGACGACGTGGTGCGGCAGGGCGTGCCGGACCGCTTCGCAGAACTGATCCGCAAGCTTGATGTTCCCTCTTCCGATCCCCAACTGGGACCTACGGGCGCTCCGGCAGCTCCGGCAATCAAGAATGACGGGAGGGACTGATGCCTCTCACAGATTCGCTCCGCGACGACATCCTGGCGTCGGTTCCGAGCTTGCGCGCATTCGCGATCTCGCTCAGCGGCAACGGCGACCGCGCCGATGACCTGGTGCAGGAGACGCTGCTGCGCGCACTCGCCAATATCGACTCGTTCCAGCCCGGCTCCAACCTGCCGGCGTGGCTGTTCACGATCCTGCGCAACCTGTTCCGCTCCGACTACCGCAAGCGGCGGCGCGAGGTGGAGGATGCCGAGGGCAATTACGCCAAGACGCTGAAGACCCAGCCGGCACAAGGCGCGCATCTGGAATTCGAGGAATTCCGTGCCGCCCTCGACAAGCTGCCGCAGGACCAGCGCGAAGCGCTGATCCTGGTTGGCGCCTCCGGCTTCTCCTATGAGGACGCCGCCGCAATCTGCGGCTGCGCGGTCGGCACCATCAAGAGCCGCGTCAATCGCGCGCGGACGAAGCTCTCCGCCCTGCTCTATGTCGACGGCGCCGACGACTTCGGCCCCGATGAAACGGTCCGCGCCGTGATCGGCGGCGGCGGCGGGTAGCTCGATATTCCCGTCATTGGAGGAGCAAAGCGACGAAGCAATCCATTGTTTGCGAAGATGGATTGCTTCGCGGAGCCTGTCATCGGGCGCGCATTCGTGCGACCCGTTGGCTTGGCCGGGACGGCGGCTGATGTGTGACGCAATAACGAAACCTACCGCACCGGCCTCACCGGTGCCGAGAATTGTTCGCTGCGGTCGCGCTCGGTCATGTCGACGACGGTCTCCATCGGGGCGGTGAGTTCGTAGACGTAGCTGACGTCCGTGAAATACCGCTTCGCGGCGCCGCCGAGCGCTTCCGGCGCGACGCGGTCGAGCAGGATGAGGCCGAAATCGGAGTCCTCGCGGCGGGTCGCGGCGCTGGTGTTGAACTCTTCCCAGCGGAAATGAAATGTCGTGTCGGGTTCATCCCCGGTCACTTGCCAATGCGCCGTGATGTGCGGGTGCTTGCCGACCAGCGACAGTCCCTCGTCGGAATGCGACGCCAGTTCGAAGAACAGCAGCGACAGGCTCTGCGCGGCCCGCGCGCTCACCGCAATATCGGGACCCGAGACCGCGATGCGCTCGGCGTGGGGAATCGCGCGCGCCTCGAACAGCCCCTTCAGCTTGACGCCCTGCCACTGGCTTTCGCTCAACAACGTCACCACGTTCGACATCGCATGGATGCGGCCGATCAGGAGATCGCGGGCGACGTCGATGTCGGCGCCGTGGCGCAGCGTGCGGGTCACGATCGACTGGATCACCGCCAGGATGTTCTTGACGCGGTGATTGAGCTCGTCGATCACGGCGGTGAGCCGCCGTTCGAAGCCGATACGCACCTGGATTTCGCGGCTGAGCCGCAAATTGTTGTAGGCGACGTAGCCGAACAGCCCGCAGACGATGCCGGTCAGCGCAAGCCCGATCGCCGCCACGATGGCGGCGGTCTGCCGGGCGCGCATCATCGCGTTGTTCTTGGCGTAATAGGCGAGCGACCAGTCGCGGTCGCCGAAGCTCACGGTGCGCACCATCGACGGCGGCGGCGCTTCCGGCGACACGATCCTGGAGCCGACGTGATCGCGATCGGTCGCGACCAGTTCCTGATCGGCGCTGTTGGGGTCCCTCAGCGCCACCGAGAACAGCGACAGATCGTCGTTCGCCAGCATCAGCGGCGCCAGCTCGTAGGAAAAGGTCACGAAGCCCGCCGGCTGGGAGGCACTGTCAGGCAGCACCGGCGCGGCAAGCACGACGCCAACCGGTCCGTCGGAGCGCAACAGCGGCATCGGATCGGACGCCACCGGCTTGCCCGCCGTCATGGCGCGGGCGAACATCGGCCCGAGAACTGGATGGTGGCTGTAGGACCGGCCC
This sequence comes from Bradyrhizobium sediminis, assembly GCF_018736085.1. Lineage (NCBI taxonomy): Bacteria > Pseudomonadati > Pseudomonadota > Alphaproteobacteria > Hyphomicrobiales > Nitrobacteraceae > Bradyrhizobium > Bradyrhizobium sediminis. Next base: position 4,960,503 of record NZ_CP076134.1, read on the forward strand.
GGAAAGGCCACCGTCGCCGCGTTGCGGGGTTCGACGTCCATCAGCACATCGACCGGCCTGTCGAGCGACTGCCGGTCCAGCGGCTTGTCGTCGAAATTCCGGATCGAGGGATTGGGAAACCTCTCGCTCGCCAGCTCCTTGCGCGCCGCCTCGAGTTCGCCCGGCTGCAGCCGCGCGATCCAGCTGGCGACCACGAAATCGGTCTTGAAGGCGTAGATCGAGGCCCGCAGCGGCTGCAGCATATTGGCCTTGATCACGGAGGGCGCGCGGAACAGGCCGGAGGCGACGCGGGCGAGCAGTTCACGCTCGGTCAGGCGGTCCTGGACCAGGCTGGCATGAACGTCGATCGCGCGCGCCATCGCGATGCCGTCCACGGTCAGCTCCTGGTCGTGGACGCGATAGGCCGCAAGCCCGGAAAGCAGAGCCCCGATCAATGCGATGAAGGCGATGATGAAACCGAGCCGAACCACTCGCTTACTCAGAAGAAGAGGCGTTGGCGATGAAACAGATCAAACATCTCGCGGCCGCCGGTACGGCGACGAACCGCAACAGAATGAGTACCAACCGTCGGGATAATGAAGCAGCGATCATCGGCGCGCAACTGCGGCTGGAGAGTAGCACTAACAAGTGCCTGCCATGGATTGTCGTTATGGCGAGGCCAGAGGAAGCTAACCGCAGCGAAGCGATTTGGTTCCGTCTTTGCCGCCGTTCACCTCGAGGCCAATCCCAATGGTGTCATTCCGGGGCGATGCGAAGCATCGAACCCGGAATCTCGGGATTCCCCGGTGCGCAATTGCGCACCTGAGGTCTGGTCCTCCGGACCATCCCGGAATGACGGTGTCTGGATTGTCTTGCGCTGCCTGCCGCCTGCCACAAGTATTAACGCGACCGTTCAGCCCGCCTTGACCTTGTCCTTCGCCTTTTCCCTGGCCTTGGCCGCCGGCTCGAGGCCGCCCTTGGCCTCGATGAAGCCGATGATGCGGTCGAGGCCTTCGCACCTCTTCAGGTTGGTCATGACGAAGGGCCGCTCGCCGCGCATCCTCTTCGCATCGGTGCTCATCTTCTCCAGCGACGCGCCGACATGCGGGGCGAGGTCGATCTTGTTGATCACCAGCAGGTCGGAGCGAGTGATGCCGGGCCCGCCCTTGGACGGGATCTTGTCGCCGGCGGCGACGTCGATGACGTAGATGGTGAGATCGGCGAGTTCCGGTGAGAAGGTGGCGGCGAGATTGTCGCCGCCGGATTCGATCAGCACCAGGTCGAGATCGGGAAATCTGGCGCGCATGTCGGCGACCGCGGCGAGGTTCATCGAGGCGTCCTCGCGGATTGCGGTATGCGGGCAGCCGCCGGTCTCGACGCCGGCGATGCGGTCCGGCGTCAGCGACCCCGAGCGCACCAGGAATTCCGCATCCCATTTGGTGTAGATGTCATTGGTGATCGCGGCGATGTCGTAGCGCTCGCGCATGGATTTGCAGAGCAGGTCCATCAGCGCGGTCTTGCCGGAGCCGACCGGGCCGCCGATGCCGATGCGAAGCGGGCCGTGAGATTTCGACATGTCAGTTGCTCTTTCTCTGCCGTCGTCCCGGCGAACGCCGGGACCCATAACCACCGGCGGTCGTATCGTTAGCGAGTTGTCTCACACCATTTTCCAATCGCAGTTGCACGGCGTATGGGTCCCGGCGTTCGCCGGGACGACGCGTTGAGGGATACGTTGCATTCCGGATCACGGCGTCCAGGTCCAGCGAAAATTGTCTTCCCGGAAAGTCCTAGCGAGCTGCGGATCAGCCTTCTCGACGTCGCCGAGCGACTTGCCGCGCGCGTCGAAATAGGTGCGGTCGGCCTCGATCTCCAGCGTGCGCTTGCCGATCTCGCATTCGTAAGGCGCCGCGCGGCCGCCGCCGAGATATTTCCAGTGGTTGCCGTGGCGCGCGCCGCCGCACACGACGTCGCCGGGCTTGAGATTGTTCTTGCCGAGCTCGGCCTGGATTTCCGCCACCAGTTTCGGCGCGGTTGCGACCGCCTTCAAAACCTCGTCCAGACCGAGACTGCCGCCCGCCAATGCCGGCGCGGCCGCGAGCGTGACCAACCCCGCCAGCCCCCAGACGATCCGCGTAGCCCAACGCATGGCGAAAGCCCTCATGAGCGGAACAGCCTCGTATACTGCGTCTCGTGCCGCATCGAGGCGAGATCAGCGCGGAAACTCGCGCTGCCGAGATCGTCGAGCGCAGCGGCCATCACCCGTTTGGCGGTGGCGACGACGACCGGTTCGAGCTGCGCCAGCACGCGCTGGCTGTCGGTCTGCCCGAGCGGGATCAGCCGCGCGCCTGCGGAAATCCAGTTCGACGCCAGCGCGTGAAAGAACGCATGCAAGGTGGGGGCGAGCGGCATCGCATGCGCTGCGCTGACAAGGCCAACCGCGACGGGATAGACGATGGTAGCGCCGCAGGCCGCGATCACCTGACCGAGCCCCTCGCAAGGCCAGGCCGCACGCGCGATGTCGATGAAGGCGCGACCCTGCGCCGAGGTTTCGAGCTGGCGCTCGCGCGAGGGCACCAGGGCGGCGGCGAGCTCCGCGATGCCGCGCAGGGCCGCATCGTCGCCCAATGCGGTGGCGCGGTGGGCGTGGGCCAGCACCACGCCGTCGCAGAAACCGCTGCCGTCCGCCAGCATCGAGGCCAGCCAGTCCCGCAACGAGGCGGCATCGGTGATGTCGCCGGCTTCCACCGCCCATTCGATGCCGCTGGAATAGGAGAACGCGCCGACCGGAAAGGCCGGCGACAGCCAGGTCATCAGCCGGTACAGCGCCGCGGCTTCGGCTTCCGTCATGCCGTCCCGGCCGGCGACCGGCGGCGGCTCATTTGTGGTCATGAGCATGGGAATGACCGTGGTGATGGTCGTGGTCGCAGTGCTCGTCGTGGCGATGGTCATCATGGTGATGATGATCGTGTTCACCATGATGATGGTGGCCATGATCGTGCGATGAATGATCGTGGACCTCCGGCGCGTGGGCGTGGCCGGAATCCGCATAGGCGCCGCCTTCGGGATCGAACGGCGCCTCGATCTCGATCACCCGCGCGCCCAGCCCCTTCACCATCGCCTCGATGACGTGGTCCCTGCGGATGCGCAGGCCCTTGGGCATGATCTGGGTCGGCAGGTGGCGGTTGCCGAGATGCCAGGCGACCCGGACCAGATGGTGCGGATCGTTGCAGCGGATCTCGGCCAGCGGCTCGGGGGCGGCGACCACCTCGACCAGCCGGCCGTCCTCGAGCACCAGCGCGTCGCCGCCGCGTAGCGCAACGGCGGTTTCGAGGTCGAGCAGGAATTCCAGTCCCCGCGTGCCAGTCATCGCCATCCGCCGCCGGTGCCGATCGTCAAAATCGAGCACCACGGTATCGGCCGGCGCTTCCGTCCAGCGATGCTGTCCCCGGACTTCGGTGGCGCGGATCATGGGACCATGCCTGGAGCACTTCCGGTGGCTTCATCCTTCGAGACGGCGCTTGGCGCCTCCTCAGGATGAGGTTTCAGACCCTCATGGTGAGGAGCGCGGCAACGCCGCGCGTCTCGAACCACGAGGCCACCGAATATACAGCCATGATTCCACCCAGGCGGAACGCGCATCAGAACTTCTCGACCTTGCCGTCGCTGATGATCTCGATCACGGTCGGCGACACCTTGAGCGGCGCGGAATACTCCCGCCACACCTTCATGTGCGGCGCCTTGCCATGGGCGTTGAGATCCTCGCGGGTTTCCCAGCGCTCGACCACCACGAACAGATTGGGGTCGTGGATGCTGGTGTGGTTTTCATAGGAGATGCAGCCCTTCTCCTTGCGGGTGGCGGCGATGCATTCCTTGGCGCCCTTGATGAAGGCATCCCGGCATTCCGGCTTCACCTGCGAAGTGGCGACGACGTAGATCATCGATGGTTCTCCGGCTTCTTCCTGCTCAGCGGACGTCGACTTTTTCGGGCGTGATGACCTCGATCTTCGGCGGCGCGGCGAAGCATTTCACCGCGACGCGGCCGAAGGTCTTCATATGCTCGGCGCCGCGGTGCGGCACCAGCGCCTCGGCGTTTTCCCACTGCTCGACGAACACCATCTTGGCCGGATCGGTGACGCTCTCATGCAAGTCATAAGCAATATTGCCGGCTTCTTTCCGGGTTTCCTTGATGCAGGCGGTGGCGGCGGCAATGAATTCGGCGCGCGTTTCAGGCTTCACGGTCAGTGTGGCAACGACGTAAATCACGAGATCCTCCCGGTCTTTTGTTCTGGCTTGAAGTACCGGGAAAGACCTTAGAACATGAAATAGCGCTGCGCCATGGGGAGCACCTCGGCCGGGGCGCAGGCCAAAAGTTCGCCGTCGGCGCGCACCTCATAGGTCTCGGGATCGACCTCGATTTTCGGCGTGGCGGAATTATGGATCATGCTCTTCTTGGAGATGCCGCCGCGGGTATTTTCAACCGCATAGAGCTTCTTGTCGATACCGAGCTTCTTCGCCAGCCCCGAGGCCACCGCGGCCCTGGAGGAGAACACCACCGAGGACGCCGTCAGCGACTTGCCGAAGGCGGCAAACATCGGCTGGTAATGCACGGGCTGCGGCGTGGGAATGGACGCGTTGGGATCGCCCATCGGCGCGGCCACGATCGAGCCGCCCTTGATGACGCAATCAGGCTTGACGCCGAAGAAAGCCGGCGACCACAGCACGAGATCGGCGAGCTTGCCCTTTTCCACCGAGCCGATCAGCCTGGAGACGCCGTGCGCGATCGCGGGGTTGATGGTGTATTTCGCGATGTAGCGCTTGACGCGGAAATTGTCGTTGTTGCCCTTGTCCTGCGGCAACGAACCGCGCTGCTTCTTCATCTTGTCGGCGGTCTGCCAGGTGCGGATGATGACTTCGCCGAGCCGGCCCATGGCCTGCGAATCCGACGACATCATCGAGAGCGCGCCGAGGTCGTGCAGGATGTCTTCCGCCGCGATGGTCTCTTTCCGGATGCGGCTTTCGGCAAAGGCGAGGTCCTCGGCGATCGAGGGATCGAGATGGTGGCACACCATCAGCATGTCCAGATGCTCATCGATGGTGTTGCGGGTGAACGGCCGCGTCGGGTTGGTCGAGGACGGCAGCACGTTCTTCAAGCCCGCGATCTTGATGATATCAGGCGCGTGGCCGCCGCCGGCGCCTTCGGTGTGGAAGGCATGGATGGTGCGGCCCTTGAAAGCCTTCACGGTGTCCTCGACGAAGCCGGATTCATTCAGCGTGTCGGAATGGATCATGACCTGGATGTCATAGTCGTCGGCAACGCTCAGGCAATTGTTGATCGCCGCCGGCGTGGTGCCCCAGTCCTCATGCAGCTTCAGCGCGCAGGCGCCGGCCTTGATCATCTCGACCAGCGCCGCCGGCCGCGAGGCGTTGCCCTTGCCTGAAATGCCCAAATTGACCGGGAACGCGTCGAACGACTGGATCATCCGCGCCATGTGCCATGGCCCGGGCGTGCAGGTGGTGGCAAAGGTGCCGTGCGAGGGGCCGGTGCCGCCGCCCAGCATCGAGGTGACGCCGGACATCAATGCATGCTCAATCTGCTGCGGGCAGATGAAATGGATGTGGCTGTCGAAGCCGCCGGCGGTGAGGATCTTGCCCTCGCCCGCGATGATATCGGTGCCGGGGCCGATCACGATGGTGACGCCGGGCTGGATGTCGGGATTGCCGGCCTTGCCGATGGCGCTGATATAGCCCTCCTTGATCGCGACGTCGGCTTTCACGATGCCCCAATGGTCGACGATCAGCGCATTGGTGATGACGGTATCGGCCGCGCCCTGCTTGTTGGAAGCTTGCGATTGCCCCATGCCGTCCCGGATCACCTTGCCGCCGCCGAACTTCACCTCCTCGCCATAGACGGTGAAGTCCTTCTCGACCTCGATGATGAGATCGGTGTCGGCGAGCCGCACCCGGTCGCCGGTAGTCGGCCCGAACATGTCGGCATAGACGGAACGTTTTATCTTCACGGACATATCGTGCTCCAGCTCTCAGATCGGCGGTTGTTTGCAGAGGCGTGAAATCGCGAACATGGGAGTTCGGAGCTACCCCCCTCCCCAACCCTCCCCCGCAAGGGGGGAGGGAGCCCGACTACCGTGCTTGTGTTGTCAGGGATCACAGCTTGCCCATCACGTCGCCGCGGAAACCGTAGATGACGCGCTTGCCGGCCAGCGCCACCAGCTGCACGTCGCGGGTCTGGCCGGGCTCGAAGCGGACGGCGGTGCCGGCGGCGATGTCGAGCCGCATGCCGCGGGCGCGTCTGCGGTCGAATTTCAGCGCCGGATTGGTCTCGAAGAAATGATAGTGCGAGCCGACCTGGATCGGACGGTCGCCGGTATTGGCGACGGTGAGCGTCACCGTCTTGCGGCCGGCATTGAGTTCGATCTCGCCACCCTGGATGAAGAGTTCGCCGGGGATCATGTGGATATTCCCTTCCTCGTCATTCCGGGGCGCGCGCAGCGCGAACCCGGAATCTCGTTCCAATAACTTCTGGATTCCGGGTTCGGCGCATTGCGCCGCCCCGGAATGACTGGCGTCATCTGATCGGTTCATGCACGGTGACGAGTTTGGTCCCGTCGGGAAACGTGGCTTCGACCTGGATATCGTGGATCATCTCGGCGATGCCATCCATGCACTGCGCGCGGGTCAGGACCTGGGCGCCGGCCTGCATCAATTCGGCGACGGTGCGGCCATCGCGCGCGCCCTCGACGATGAAATCGGAAATGATCGCGACCGCTTCGGGATGGTTGAGCTTGATGCCGCGCTCCAGCCGGCGCCGTGCCACCATCGCCGCCATCGAGATCAGCAGCTTGTCCTTTTCGCGGGGGGAGAGATTCATGCGAGCACTCTGATAATTTCAATCCGGATAATTTCGATCTGATCTAGTTGAGCCACAGCCGCGGTAGCCCCACGCCACTGGCGCAGCCGAGCACCGCCATCATGTCGGCGCGCAGCCGGGCCGCATCTTGGCCACAGAAGCGGGCCATTGCAAACCCGTTCCAGCAGGAGATGCCGACTTCGCTGCCGAAGGAATCGGAAAGCTCGCGGATGCGCTCCACCAGCGCCTCGTCGCCCGGCACGATCAGCGCGGTACCGATGGCGACGCCGCCGTTTGCCACCGCGGGCCGGGCCAGTTTTTCGCCGATGTCGCCGTCGAGGCGGATGTTTTCCGCAAACACCAGCCGGCCGCCGCGCCGCATCCGCCAGCGGTCGACGAATTCGCCTGATAGCATGCGCTCGCCCATCGCGGTGCGGCCGAATACCACGATTTCGCAGAGCAGAAGCGAGGCGCCTTCGGCCAGATCGATGTCGATGCGGCGCGATACCCGCGCCCGGTCGAACAAAATGGTCTCCTGCGGCAGCCAGGCGAGATGCGCCCCCGCGGCCGCCTTCAGCGCAATATTGACTCGCGCGGCGGGCCCCGCCGCCCGGTATATCTTTTCAGCGGCCGCCGTCGTCACCGCAAGACGGGATCCTTCGCCGGCCGCGATATCGATATCGAAACGGTCGCCGCCGGCAATGCCGCCCGCGGTGTTGACGAATACCGCCGAGAGGCCCTCCGCCTCCGGCGACGGGAAACGCACGCGCAGGGAGCCGGACTCGCGGAGATGGCGGCGGCGGGTGACGCCCTCGACCTGGTGCACGTCGAACGTCACGGCTCCTTGCGCCCGGTTGGCCGCAAAGATCGCGGAATTCGCGCTGGTGGTATCGGTCTGCATCCGTCCCCTGATCTTCTCAAAACGGCGCGCGACCGAGGCCGGCCGCGCAAAAAGAAACCTGTTACAGCGCCATCTGGCGGCTGATTTCAGCGGGATCCATAGCGCTGCGATCGCAGGCGTATTTCACGGCACCCCGGTCCATCACCGCGAAACTGTCGCCGAGCTCGCAGGCAAAGTCGAGATATTGTTCGACCAGCACGATCGCGATATTGCCGAGGCTGCGCAGGTACGAGATCGCGCGCCCGATGTCCTTGATGATCGAGGGCTGGATGCCCTCGGTCGGCTCGTCGAGCAGCAGCAGTTTCGGCCGCATCACCAACGCCCGCCCGATCGCGAGCTGCTGCTGCTGGCCGCCGGAGAGGTCGCCGCCGCGGCGCCCCAGCATCGTTTGCAGCACCGGAAACAGCGAGAACACGTCGTCGGGGATGTTGCGGTCGTCGCGCTTCAAAGGCCCGAAGCCGGTCTTGAGGTTTTCCTCGACCGTCAAGAGCGGAAAGATCTCGCGGCCCTGCGGCACGAAGCCGATACCCTTGCGCGCCCGTTCATAGGGCTTCAAGCCGGTGATATCGGCGCCGTCGAAACTGATCGATCCCGAGGCTATCGGGTATTGGCCGACCAGCGCCCGCAACAGCGAGGTCTTGCCGACGCCGTTACGCCCGAGCACGCACATCACCTTGCCCGGTTCGGCCTTGAGCGAGACGCCGCGCAGGGCTTGTGCAGCACCGTAGTAGAGATTGATGTTGTCGACGTTGAGCATGTGGCACGTCCTTAAGGGGGCGAGTAGCGAATGGCGAATAGCGAATAGTTAGAGAAGACTTTCCATTCGCCATTCGCTACTCGCCCCTACCTACCGAGATACACTTCGATCACGCGCTCGTTCGAGGAAACCTGATCGATGGTCCCCTCCGCCAGCACCGAACCCTCGTGCAGGCAGGTCACCTTGACGCCGAGCTCACGGACGAAGGTCATGTCGTGTTCGACGACCATGATGGTCTTGTCCTTGTTGATTTCCTTCAGCAGTTCGGCGGTCTGTTGGGTTTCGACGTCGGTCATTCCGGCGACCGGTTCGTCGACCAGCAGCAGTTTCGGATCCTGCGCCAGCAGCATGCCGATCTCGAGCCACTGCTTCTGCCCGTGCGACAGGCTGCCCGCCAGCCGGTTGCGCGCGTCGGTCAGGCGGATGGTTTCCAGCACGCGCTCGATGCGTTCGGATTCGGATCTGGTTTCGCGCCAGAACAGCGTGCCCTTGACGCTGTGATCGACATTGAGCGCCAGCAAGAGATTGTCCTGGATGGTCTGGCTCTCGAACACCGTCGGCTTCTGGAATTTGCGGCCGATGCCGAGTTCGGCGATCCGGGTTTCGTCGAGCCGGGTCAGGTCGGTGACGCCGTCGAACAGCACCTCGCCCTCGTCCGGCTTGGTCTTGCCGGTGATGATGTCCATCATCGTGGTCTTGCCGGCGCCGTTGGGGCCGATGATGGCGCGCATCTCGCCGGGCTCCAGCGTCAGCGACAGGTTGTTGATGGCGTGAAAGCCGTCGAACGAGACGTGCACGCCGTCGAGATAGAGCAGCGCGGAAGTGGCACGTGTTTCCATGGCGTTCATGCGCTCACTCCGCCGGGTTCGGTTCGCTGACGCCGTCTTCGCGCGCCGCACTCTCGGCATTGGCCGTGAGGCGCTGCGCCTTCCACGGCTCCCACCATGCATTGAAGGTGCCGACGATCCCCTTCGGCAGCAGCAGCGTCACCAGGATGAACAGCGCGCCCAGCATGAACAGCCAGTACGGCGCCAGCGCGCCCGAGGTGAAGAACGTCTTGGCGTAGTTGACGACGACGGCGCCGAGCGCCGCGCCGACCAGGGTGCCGCGGCCGCCGACGGCGACCCAGATCACGGCCTCGATCGAGTTGCCCGGCGCAAATTCGCTTGGGTTGATGATGCCGACCTGCGGCACATAGAGCGCGCCGGCAACGCCGGCCATGCAGGCCGACAGCGTGAACACGAACAGCTTGTAGGATTCGACGCGGTAGCCCAAAAATCGCGTGCGGGATTCGGCGTCGCGCACCGCGATCAGCACCTTGCCGAGCTTGGAAGTCACCACCGCCCGGCAGATCAGGAAGGCGATCATCAGCGCGAGGCAGCTCAGCAGGAACAGCGCCGCGCGGGTGCCGTCGGCCTGGACGCTGAAGCCGAGAATATCCTTGAAGTCGGTGAGGCCGTTGTTGCCGCCGAAACCGAAATCGTTGCGGAAGAACCCGAGCAGCAGCGCATAGGTCATCGCCTGCGTAATGATCGAGAGATAGACGCCGGTGACGCGGGAACGGAACGCCAGCCAGCCGAAGCAGAACGCCAGAAGGCCGGGCACCAGGATGACCATCAGCGCCGCGAACCAGAACATGTCGAAGCCGTGCCAGTACCACGGCAGCTTCGGATAGTTCAGGAACACCATGAAATCGGGCAGGATCGGATTGCCGTAGACGCCGCGGCTGCCGATCTGGCGCATCAGATACATGCCCATCGCGTAGCCGCCGAGCGCGAAGAAGGCGCCGTGACCGAGCGAGAGAATGCCGCAATAGCCCCAGATCAGGTCGATCGCGAGCGCGAGGATGGCGTAGCAGACATATTTTCCGAACAGCGCCACCAGATAGGTCGGCACCTGGAACATGGAGCCGGCCGGCAACAGCAGGTTCGACAGCGGGATCAGCACGCCGACCGCGGCGACCACCGCGAGAAACACGGTCGCACTGCGGTCCAGCGAACGCGTGAGCACATGCGGCATCATCGGAGGCATGCTCCCTTACCTCTCCCGCTTGCGGGGGAGGTCGGATCGCATCGAACGATGCGATCCGGGTGGGGGAAATCTGTCCACACGACCAGCGTGAATCGCGGAGAGACCCCCACCCCAACCCTCCCCCGCAAGCGGGAGAGGGAGCGGAGCTCCGGATGAGATTCGGTTGCAGAAAGCGGCATCATGCTTCCACCGCCCGCCCCTTGAGCGCGAACAGGCCGCGCGGGCGCTTCTGGATGAACAGGATGATCAGCACCAGGATGGCGATCTTGCCGAGCACGGCGCCGGCCACCGGCTCGAGGAACTTGTTGGCGATGCCGAGCGTGAAGGCGCCGACCAGCGTGCCCCAGAGATTACCGACGCCGCCGAACACCACCACCATGAAGGAGTCGATGATGTAGCTCTGGCCGAGGTTCGGGCTGACATTGTCGATCTGCGACAGCGCCACGCCGGCGATCCCGGCAATGCCGGAGCCGAGGCCGAAGGTCAGCGCGTCGACCCGCGAGGTCGCGATCCCCATCGAGGCCGCCATGCGCCGGTTCTGCGTGACCGCGCGCATTTCGAGGCCGAGCGCCGTGTAGCGCAGCATCGCGAGCAGGATGGCGAACACCGCCAGCGTGAAGCACAGGATCCACAGCCGGTTGTAGGTGATCGTGACTTGCCCGATCTCGAACGCGCCGCTCATCCAGGATGGATTGCCGACCTCGCGGTTGGTCGGGCCGAACATGGTGCGCACCGCCTGCTGCAGCACCAGCGACAGGCCCCAGGTCGCCAGCAGCGTCTCCAGCGGGCGGCCGTAGAGGAAGCGGATGATGCTGCGCTCGATCAGGATGCCGATCGCGCCGGCGACGACGAAGGCCAGCGGCACCGCCATCAGCAACGAATAGTCGAACAGCCCGGGATAGCTGGTGCGGATGGTTTCCTGCACCACGAAGGTGGTGTAGGCCCCGATCATGACCATCTCGCCGTGGGCCATGTTGATGACGCCCATCACCCCGAAGGTGATGGCAAGCCCGATAGCCGCGAGCAGCAGGACCGAGCCGAGCGACAGGCCGTACCAGGCGTTCTGCACCATCGACCACAGCGCGAGGCTGCGCTGAATGGCCGCCGTCGCGTTCGCCGCGGCGCTCACGATCGCAGCCGGCTGATCCCCGGTCAGCCCGGTCAGCAGCGCCATCGCCTCCTGGTCGCCGCGCGCCTTGATGGCGGCGATGGCTTCCAGTTTTTCAGCGTCGGTGGCGTCGGGTTTGAACAGCAGGATGGCTGCGCGCGCCTCGGTAAAGGCCAGCTTGGCGGCCTTGACGGTTTCGTTCTTCAGCGCCTCATCGACCAGCGGAAGCATGGCCTCGTCGTGGGTTTTGAATACCGACTGCGCGGCATGGATCCGCTTGGCGGGATCGGGCGACAGTAGGGTCAGTCCGCCCAATGCAGCTTCGACGGCGCGGCGCAGGCGGTTGTTGAGGCGAACGGCGGCCGCGGCCGCAGGGAGGCTCGCGACCGGTTCGGCGGTGGCGGCATCGACGATCTTGCCGTTGGGCTCGGTGACGTAGACTTTTTTGGTGTCGGGATCGGCCATCAGACGGCCATCCTGCAGCGCGCTGATGATGGCAAAGGCGAGCGGATTGCCCGATGACGCGACCGCACCGATCGCATCGTTGGTGTCGGAAAAATCGTCGTTGGCGAACTTGCCGACCGCATCCTCGAACGGGCCCGCGAGCGCCGGAACGGCGAAGGCGGCGATCAGGAAGATCGAGAGGGCAAGCGCGCGAAAACGCTCAAGAACATTGGCAACCACTGGACGACCCCGGCAGGAGTAGAGGAGAAGGCGGCAGCAGCGCCGCCTTCTCCGGTCTCAGAGAGCAATGGGAACTATCAGGAACCCTGACCGCCGCACTTGTTGGTCTTGGTGTTGTAGTTGCCGCACTTCTTGCCGACCCAGTCGCCGATCAGGTCCTTGGAGCCCTCGAGCTCCTTCGACCATGCATCGCCGGCCACCAGGCCCGGGGTCTTCCACACCACATCGAACTGGCCGTTGGCTTTGATTTCGCCAATGAACACCGGCTTGGTGATGTGATGGTTCGGCAGCATCTTGGAGGTGCCGCCGGTCAGGTTCTTGGCTTCGATGCCCGGCAGGGCGTCGATCACCTTGTCGGCGTCGACCGACTTCACCTTCTCGACCGCCTTGACCCACATGTCGAAGCCGATGACGTGAGCTTCCATCGGATCGTTGGTCACGCGCTTCGGGTTCTTGGTGTAGGCCTGCCATGCCTTGATGAACTTCTCGTTGCCCGGATCCTTGATCGACTGGAAGTAGTTCCAGGCGGCGAGATGGCCGAGCAGCGGCTTGGTGTCGATGCCGGCGAGTTCCTCTTCACCGACCGAGAACGCGACCACCGGAATGTCGGTCGCCTTGATGCCCTGGTTGCCGAGTTCCTTGTAGAAGGGAACGTTGGCGTCACCGTTGATGGTCGAGACCACCGCGGTCTTCTTGCCGGTCGAGCCGAACTTCTTGATGTCAGCCACGATCGTCTGCCAGTCGGAATGACCGAACGGCGTGTAGTTGATCATGATGTCTTCCTGCTTGACGCCCTTCGACTTCAAGTAGGCTTCGAGGATCTTGTTGGTGGTGCGCGGATAGACGTAGTCGGTGCCGGCCAGCACCCAGCGCTTCACCTTTTCATCCTTCATCAGGTAGTCGACCGCAGGGATCGCCTGCTGGTTCGGCGCCGCACCGGTGTAGAACACGTTGCGCTCGCTCTCCTCGCCCTCGTACTGCACCGGATAGAACAGGATCGAATTCAGTTCCTTGAACACCGGCAGCACGGACTTGCGCGACACCGAGGTCCAGCAGCCGAACACCACCGAGACCTTGTTCTTGGTGATGAGCTCGCGCGCCTTTTCCGCGAACAGCGGCCAGTTCGACGCGGGGTCGACGACGACGGCCTCGAGTTTCTTGCCGAGCACGCCGCCCTTCTTGTTCTGCTCGTCGATCAGAAAGAGGATGGTGTCCTTCAGCGTGGTTTCGCTGATGGCCATGGTGCCCGAAAGCGAATGCAGAACGCCGACCTTGATGGTGTCGTCCGCCGCCTTTGCGTTGGTAAACGCGGCCAGGCCCAGAACCAGCCCGGCGGTAGCCGCCAGCCAGCGACGGCGGGTCAAAGGCGTCGCTATATCGTGAGTCAATTGAGTAAGCATGAGGTGTCATCTCCCTGACGCAGACGTTAAACGCTGCGAAACGGCCCCACGGCCGCCTGCGTTAATGGAATCGCAAGAACCATGCCATGGGGGACAACGGGTATAACCAAATGTTTTTGTTGATGAATTTAGCGCTGGCCGCAAAAATGCCGAATTTATTTGCCTATTATTCAGCCGGAAAAACTGTATGCTTACGCGGCAGCCTGAGCAATTTTTGAGCAAATGAGGCCTATTGGCTAATTTTCCGGCACAAAATTCTTGCGTTGCAGCACGCGAAAGCCCCCGATCGGGCGAAAAATCGCGTCACTCCACCAGTTCCCTTAACCCCGCCGGGCAACAGTCGGGCGATTCACCTTGAAAGCGCCGCGTTCGTGCTCCATATGATCAACACGACCCAGGGAATCACCGGGTCACTGCGAGCCGCGTGTTCTGAGCCCGTCCAACGGTTTCTGGCTTGCCCCTTCAGCTAACCGAAACCGACGCCCCCAACACGCGGGTGTCTCTGACACCCCTCGCGCGCTCCTGGCTGCAACAATGCCGGGCGCCTGCCCTTTATAATGGAAAGAACCCACCTTTTGACCTCCTTTCAGGATTTCGGCCTTGCCGATCCAATCTCGCGTGCGCTCAAGGAAGAGAATTATCTCACGCCCACGCCCATCCAGGCTCAAACCATCCCCCTCGCACTCGCCGGCCGTGACGTCGTCGGCATCGCCCAGACCGGCACCGGCAAGACCGCATCCTTCGCGCTGCCGATCCTGCACCGGATCCTGGAGAACCGCATCAAGCCGCAGCCCAAGGCCTGCCGCGTGCTGGTGCTGAGCCCGACCCGCGAACTGTCCGGACAGATCCTCGACAGCTTCAACGCCTATGGCCGCCACATTCGCCTGACCTCGGCGCTGGCGATCGGCGGCGTGCCGATGGGCCGCCAAGTCCGCTCGATCATGCAGGGCGTCGAAGTTTTGGTGGCCACGCCCGGCCGCCTGCTCGATCTCGTGCAAAGCAACGGATTGAAGCTCGGCCAGGTCGAGTTCCTCGTACTCGACGAGGCCGACCGCATGCTGGACATGGGCTTCATCAACGACATCCGGAAGATCGTCGCCAAACTGCCGATCAAGCGGCAGACGCTGTTCTTCTCGGCGACCATGCCGAAGGATATCGCCGAACTCGCCGAAGCCATGCTGCGCGATCCGGCCCGCGTCGCCGTGACGCCGGTAGCCTCCACGGTCGAGCGCATCACCCAGCGTATCATCCAGGTCGATCACTCCAACAAGCCGGCATTTCTGGCGCAGCTTCTGAAGCAGGAGCCGGTCGACCGCGCGCTGGTCTTCACCCGCACCAAGCACGGCGCCGACAAGGTGGTGAAGGGCCTCGCCAGGGCCGGCATCACCGCCGATGCCATCCACGGCAACAAGTCGCAGAACCACCGCGAGCGGGTGCTGGCGGCGTTCCGCACCGGCGAGATCCGCACTTTGGTGGCCACCGACATCGCCGCCCGCGGCATCGACGTCGACGGCATCAGCCATGTGGTGAATTTCGACCTGCCCAACATTCCCGAGACCTACGTCCACCGCATCGGCCGCACCGCGCGCGCCGGCGCCGAGGGCGTCGCGATCTCGCTGATCGCTGGCGCCGAGGAAATGGGATATCTGCGCGACATCGAAAAGCTGATCCGCATCGCCTTGCCGCGGGAAGACCGCCGCACGCCGGGCCATCGCGAGCCGGCGCCGGCACCGACGCAGCATCGCGGGGCTCGATCCGGGCCGCGCGTGCACGCCGGCAGGGGCAACAATGAAGCCGCCCCCGGCGCGAAAGGCCCTCGCCGTAACCGCCGTCCTGGTGGTAGTAATGGCGCTCCGCAAACCAACCGCCACGAGACCAGCCGGCACGAGCCGGCGCGTCCGTCGGCGCAAGGCAGCGGCAGGGCCGAAGGGATGCAGGGGGTTGCCTTTTTGCATCGCGAAAGCCGTCCGAATACCAAACCCAACCGTACCCAACGACCGCGCTAATCGTCGATCGATCTGGAGACAACCATGGCTAAAGAAGAGCTGATCCAGTTCGAAGGACTGGTGACCGAAATCCTCCCCGACGCCCGCTATCGCGTGCAGCTCGACGCCGGACACGAGATCGTCGCCTACACCGCCGGCAAGATGAAGAAGAACCGCATCAAGACGCTGGCGGGCGATCGGGTGACGATCGAGATGTCGCCCTACGATCTGGAAAAGGGCCGGCTGATCTTCCGCCATAAGGACGAGCGTCCGGGTGGCGGAGCCCCGCGTGGTGCACCGCCGCGCGGTCAATTCCGCCGCCGCTAGCGCATTTGGGTACCGGTTCGCGTCAGAATGACGCGCTCCGGTCCAATCGCGAGCACCGCGTGACGAAATCATGGCGGTGCGCGGGCAACAGCTCCAATAGCCATCCGGGGCGCGCGATCAAAAAATCGTGCACCTCAGGATTGTTTTGGAGGCAATTTTGGAATATTATAAGCAATCGATTTTCGGCCGGACGACATTAGCTATCCACCGGTACAGCCGGTTTAGACGCTGACGACCCTTCCAAAAATTCGATCTCACCAGCCTGACGAAAGTCGGCTTTACTATATCTATCTTGAGAAGGGACTACCCCCGTGAGCATGGGAACCGTGAAGTGGTTTAACGCGACCAAGGGCTTCGGCTTCATTCAACCGGATGACGGTGGCAACGACGTGTTCGTTCACATCAGCGCCGTGGAGCGCGCCGGCCTTGGTACGCTGCGCGAAGGCCAGAAGATCTCCTACGAGATCGTGGCCGATCGCCGCTCTGGCAAGTCTTCGGCCGACAATCTGCGCGCCGCAGGCTAAACGGATTCTTTCCGGCACGCCGGGCGAATCCGATGATCTGACTAATGTGAAAGGCCGCGCTCGCTGCGCGGCCTTTTTATTTTGTGTCGACTTATTTTGCATCGACGGCGGCGGATATCTTGCCGCGCCGCGCGGCTTCCGCGCTTACAGCGTCGTGCACGCCGTGGTCTTGTACATCACGCAGCTCGATTGCCGCGGACGGGTGTAGGAGACATCATTCA
Source organism: Bradyrhizobium sediminis (assembly GCF_018736085.1). Taxonomy (NCBI): domain Bacteria; kingdom Pseudomonadati; phylum Pseudomonadota; class Alphaproteobacteria; order Hyphomicrobiales; family Nitrobacteraceae; genus Bradyrhizobium; species Bradyrhizobium sediminis. Next base: position 4,977,285 of record NZ_CP076134.1, read on the forward strand.
GATTGATCCCGGCCGGCGCCATCACGTAACCGACCGCCGGCACGTATTTGTAGCTGACCTCGCTGAAGATCAGATAGGTTCCGCCAACCTTGAGCGCGGTCGGGATCGTCACCGTCGTGCCCGCCGCCCGCGCCGAGTTTCCCTGGCTCCATTGCACCCGCGCCGCCAGCGTCTTGGGGTCGATGTACAATTCGGTAATCGTGGATTGCGTCGGCGTCGACGAATAGGGGGTCATGATGCCCTTGCTGGCGGCAAAGAAATTGGTCAGGTCGCTGTCGGTGACCGACGTCGATTGCGAGGTCAGGTCAGACAGTGTGCGCGCCATCAGCGTCACCTTGCGGTCGACCGCCACGCCGGAGGAGAATTCGACGGTGCCGAAGAACATCACCAGCATGATCGGCACGATCACGGCGAATTCGGTCGCAGCTATACCGCGGCAATCGGCCAGCATCGCGGCGGCGGAGCACCGCAGGCGAAGCCAGATCAGGGACATCGACATCGTTTTCATGGCGCCATCTCAGAAGGGCTCGTTGCGGAAGGCGGCCGTCGCGCTCAACAGCCGCTTGCTGCCGGTGAGGTTCGCGATGTTGTAGCCGAGCCCGGTGACGAACAGCGGCCACTGGTAGAACACCCGAACCACGACGATGTCGCCGGCTTTGCCGGGGCTGTAACTCATGTTGGGCACGAAATTCTTGCCGGCGTCGATCGGGTCGGCGATCACCACACTGGAGAAGCCGGAATAGCTCTTCACGTCGACATAGAGGTCGTTGCAGTTGAACAGCGCGGGGATCTTTCCGCAGAGATAGGTCTTGAACTGCGCCTCGGTATAGGAGGCGGTCTGCGCCTGACCGGTCATGATCATGCGCGCGGAGTCCTGCGTGATGGTCTCGAGCACCTGGCTCGCGAAGAAGATGATCGCGGTCTCGATGATGGCGAACAGCAGCGCGAAGAATACCGGCGCGACGAGCGCGAACTCGACGGCGGCCGACCCCCGGCGGTTGCGGCGAAACTGGCGCAGGGCGTTTCTGGCGGTGGCCGTTGCGGCAGCGGGCGACGACATCGGGCAATCCTCAAGACACGCGGCAGCGATTTTTCCGCCCGCGAGATGTACTGCAAAGTGATTGTTGAAGTGTTTCGCCGGATCGAAGCGGGCCGGCCCGCTTCGTTAACCCGGCATTAACCGATCTGGGCATGGCGCGCGGCATCGATTCGCGGGACCGCCCTGTCGGGTGTGCCATCAGGCCGTGCCGGGCCCTGCAGGCGAGGTCCGCCAGCCGGTCCGGCGCGGACGGCTCAGTTCTGGGCTTTGCCCGCCGCAGCGGCGCTGCCGCTGGCCTGGCTGCTGAGCGTGCCGGCCTGATCGATCGCGGTCTTGAAGTAGGCCGCGCCATCGCCGAGCGTAACCCGGCGCTGGCAGACCGGCATGCAGCTATAGGATTCGCGTTCGACGCCGCGATAGATGGTGATGAGCTGGTCAGTGGGGCCTTCGACCTGGATGACCCGATCGACCACGATATCGCCGGCGCGATCCATCGCAACGAAGTTGGTGGCGCCGTAGCCCTTGCCGGTGACGACGATGATGCCGCCGCTCTGCAGGGTTACGTCGGCAATCAGCGGGTTTCCGACCACGATGGTGGCGACCTTGCCGGGGAGCTTGACGAGCTTCGCCTGATCGACGTTGACCGCGATGGTGTCGGCTACCGGCGCGGCCAGCGCCGCCGCCGGCCACAGCAGGATTCCAATCGCGAGCGAGCGGAATGAAAAGGGCGCGCGAGCGCGGATACGAAGGGAACTCACAGACATACTCTACCCCGGGACGTTGACTAGCCGGCAAAAGCGATACGCAGCGGAACCGGCGCCCGACCGGGCAAATCTGACCGCAATGTGTGAACGAAGTGCAAACGGTCTTTCGAAACCCGCGCCTCGCGGCCTGGAGTCTTTTCCGTTCCGATTGAATCGGAACGGGCCTCTATCTTTTGTTTTGACGCGTTTTCTTCACGCGAACCGGTATCCGCTTCGCTTGAAAACGCTCTGGTTAGTGCCGGAACGGATAGGCCAGTTGCCCGGCAATCTCCTGGGGAAACGTGGCCTGGTCGTCGACGCCATAATGATCGGGCAGCTTGTTGTCCGGCATCCGGTAGGTTCCGAACAGGACGTCCCAGAGCGGAAAGGTGCCGGCGAAGTTGGTATTGCCGCCCACTTCGAGCGCGGTGTGATGCCAGCGGTGGAAAACCGGGGTGGCCAGCACGTATCTGAACGGGCCGAGCGTCCAGTTCAGATTGGCGTGGACGAACGCCGAGTGGAACATGTTGAAGGGCCCGACCCAGAGCATGACGTTCGGCGAAATCCCCGCCATCAGCAGGATTACGTCGACGATGATGGTTCCGAGGAACAGGTTGACGGGGTGAAAGCGCGCCGCCGAGATCCAGTCCAGATCCTCGGAGGAATGATGGACGGCGTGATATTTCCAGAAGCCGCCGCCGTGGAACATCCGGTGCAGCCAGTACAGCATGAAGTCCGACAGCACCAGGAACAGCACCGCCTGGGACCACAGCGGCAGTTCGGACAGCGGGCCGTGGCCATTGTCGTAAAAGGCGATCAGCGCATCGGCGTCATGGATGTTGAAGACGACGCCGGCGCCGAGCACCAGGAGCCCGATCCGCAGCACGCGCCCGAACAAGGGCACGAAGAACCAGTAAACAATGTCGGTGACGAGCTCCCGCTTGCGCCACCATGGCGTTCCGGGATTGCAGGCCCAGAAATGGGTCAGCACCGAGAACACCAGCGCCAGCACGATCGTGACGGGCACCACCCTCGCGATCGTCTGGCCGAGCATCTCGACGACTTCCATGGGCAAATTTGACATCGCAACCTCATCCGACCGGGTCCTTCAAGGGGTACCCGTTCGCGCTTAAGGAGCCATGAATCCAAAGCCGTCGGCGTCCAACGCACGTTCAGGATAGTGTGTCGTTTTAGGTCACGCTTTCAGCCGACGGGGACTAGATCAACCGGTTGTTAGGAAGTTTCGTTCAGCGTGCGCGCGGAATGGCTGCATCGAACGGATTGGCCAAGACTTCAGTGAGGACAGTATCTTGCAAGCATTCCCCAGAGTTCTAGGCCGCCATTATTTCGCGATTTTTGTATTGGCCTCAGCGACTCTGTCCTATCAGATATTGATAACTCGTTTCTTCAGCGTCATGCTGTATTATCATTTTGCATTTGCTGCCATTTCGCTTGCCATGCTCGGGCTTACCCGCGGAGCCATGGAAGTCTACAACAAACCTGAGCGCTACGCTCTGGAACACGTGGGGATGGAATTCGCACGCCACGCCTCGTGGTTCGCGATCACCGGCGTTGGCGCAATGGTTGCCTTCCTCTGCGTGCCCCTCGTGATCCCCGAGCAATACGTGATGGCGGCGCTGGCGATCACGACGGTCGCCTTCGTAAGACCGTTTACTGAAAGTGGCGTCTGCATAACCCTTTTGTTGACTCGCCTGCCCTATAGCGGCGGCTGGCTTTATGCGGCCGACCTCGCAGGCGCGGCGCTCGGATGCCTCGGTGTCATCTTCGTATTGCTCATGGTCGATCCCGTGAGCGCCACATTGGCGATCGGCGCCTTTGCCGCCGGTGCAGGCTGGATCGTGGTGCGGGACAGCGGCGACATCCGCAGCCTGCGCCTCAGCGGCGCCATCGCGCTGAGTCTGGCTGCGGTCACCATTGTGCACACCGGACTTGAAGCTTCCGGCAGGAGCCATCTCGGCGTGTTCTGGGCCAAGGGCGCACAGCAGATGGGCACGCTGTTCGAACGCTGGAATACCTACTCGCGCGTGCGGGTGACGGCATGGGGAGAGACCGCTCCATTCGGCTGGGGCCTTACCCACGTGCCGGAGATGAAAATAGACCAGAAACGCCTCGATATCGACGCCGACGCGGCCACGGTCATCACCCGTTACGATGGCGATATCAGCAAGCTGTCCTACCTCAAAGACGACGTCATCAATGCCGCCTATCTGGTGCAACCGCCGGCCCAAGTCGCCGTCGTCGGCGTGGGGGGCGGCCGTGATATTCTTTCCGCGCTTTATTTCGGCGCCAAGCGCATCCACGGCATTGAAATCAATCCCGCGATCTTCGAAGTCCTCACCGACAAGTTCGCCGACTTCTCCGGCCACCTCGATCGCCAGCCCGGCGTGTCGCTGGTCAATGCCGAAGCGCGCAGCTACATCAATCACTCATCCGACCGCTACGACCTCGTCCAGATTTCGCTGATCGACACCTGGGCGGCGACGGCTGCCGGCGGATTGACGCTCACGGAAAATCGCCTCTACACCGTGGAGGCATGGGGTGACTTCTATAGGGCGCTGAACCCGGGCGGGATGCTGTCGATATCGCGCTGGTACGATCCAGACATTCACCGTGGCGAGTTCTATCGCCTGGTGGCGATCGCGGCGAGCGCGCTTCAGCGCAAAGGTGTACCCGCAGCCGAGCTGGCGCAGCATGTCGTCGCTCTGAACGTCGGCAATATCGTAACGGTGATTACCCGTCCTGACGCCTTCACCGATGCCCAATGGCAAGCTGCGCGCACCAGAGTTCTGGCCCAGGGCTTCAAGATACTGCTGGGGCCGGATGTTGCTTTCGACACTGTCACCTCGACGTTGTTGTCGGGCATGGCCGACGCGGCATTCTTCGCGTCATTGCCGGAGAACGTCACGCCCTCGACGGACGATAATCCGTTCTTCTTCTATACGACGCGGTTCGGGAATCTTGCCCGCACCTCCCCGAACGCCCCCACCCACAACAACGCGGCGATCAATATGACCTTGATGCTGATCATAGTATCGCTGCTCGCCTGCGTGTACTATATCATCACGCCGTTTGTCCGTCTCGCGAAGCGGATGCCGCTATCGACGCTGACGCCGCCCGTGGCGTATTTCTGCGCGATCGGCATGGGCTTCATGCTGATCGAGATATCGCAGATGCAGCGGCTGATGGTCTTCCTGGGGCATCCCGTCTACGGACTGGGCGTCGTACTTTTCACGATTCTTCTGTTTAGCGGGATCGGCAGCGCCACAGTCGGTGCGCAGGCCCCGCGATCGGGCGCGCTCATCGTGAGGGTTGTCGCCCTGCTGGCAACGGTGGTGCTGGCGGGGCTGTTGACTCCCCTGCTCACGACATGGGCGCGATCGGCAACCACCGACATGCGTATTCTGTCGTCGGTACTGCTGCTGGCTCCCCCGGCATTCTGCATGGGGATGATGTTCCCGCTCGGGCTGAGCATCTGGCGCCATCACGCGGGGCTTCTTCCGTTCTTCTGGAGCGCCAACGGGATTACCTCGATGTTTGCTTCGGTGCTGGGCATGGCCTTGTCGATCGAATTCGGCATCGCCACGACCTACACGTTGGGCGCCTGCTTCTATGTCGTCTGTGCTTTGGTGATTTTCATCAGCCGCCAGGGTATCCGCGCAGAAGAGTTTGCAGCGGGGTCCGTCAAGGGACTGGGATTGGCGCCTCAGGCTGAAGCTGCTGCGGCCAATCCGGCCGCAGCATCGGCCCAATCGACATAGATCGCCATCGCCGATCCGGATCGCTGCGCGGCGCGCGGAGCCATGCGGCGCAGCGCCAACGCCTTGTTGCGAACATCGCACTTAAGCGTTGCGTAACCACCTTCGGCTACACCGTGCCTGAGGTAGCGATGATGTCTGATGTTTCATCGACCGCGGACGGCCCCGCCTGTCGCACCAGCAGCACGGGAGGCCCGCTCGCCATGATGGCCGTGCTGTGGGGCACCGTCGTGATCGCGCTCGCCGCACCAGCCACGACAACCGGCGTGTTCGACGCCATGTCCACCGACGATGCGATGCGGCTGGTCGAACTGCGCGACCTGATCGCCGGACAAGGCTGGTTCGATCTGGTCCAGCACCGGCTCAATCCGCCCGGCGTCCTGATGCATTGGTCGCGCGCGATCGACGCCCCGCTGAGTGCGCTGATCCTGATCCTGCGACCGCTGGCGGGGACACATGGTGCGGAAGCCATCACGCTGGCACTGTGGCCAGCGCTGCTGTTCGGCGCGATCTTGCTGCTGGCCGCGGCGATCGCGAAGCGAATGAGCGACGGCGGCGCTCAACCCAAGACGCAGCTTGCCACCGCTCTGCTGACGGCGCTCTCGGTTCCTGCGCTCGTCCATTTTCGGGCCGGTGCCATCGATCATCATAATGCCCAGATCGTTCTCATGTTCGCTTTCGTCTTGCTGGCGACAGAGATCGAACGAAGCGCCGTCAAGGCATGCCTGGCCGGCGTCACAGCCTCATTGTCGCTGGCGATCGGGTTGGAAATGTTGCCGGCCATCGCCGCGGCATGCGTCGCAATATTCGGGTTGTTGATCTGGCGGGGCGACTCCGTATCCCGCCCGGTCAGTATCTTCGGCGGGGCACTGGCTGGATCGTCCCTGCTTCTCGCCTCGGTGCTGCTGCCGATCCATTCGCTCACAGCTCCCGCATGCGATGCGTTCGGAGGGCCGTTCCTGCTATTGATAGCCGGAGGCGGCGTGAGCCTGGTGGCAGTCGCATACGTCAATCGCCTTCATCCGACGCTGGGCGGACGGCTCGCTGCCGCTGCGGTCGCGGGAGGGGCACTTCTCGGATCGTTTTTCGAGTTGTTTCCCGGATGCATTGCGTCGCCTTATGCGCAGGTTGCTCCGCTGCTGACGGAGTTTTGGCTCGACCGCGTCGCCGAGACCATGTCGTTCCAAAAGGTGCTGCAATATACGCCGCAGAAAATCCTGGGCTTTTACGGCTTTCCGCTGATCACGCTCGGCTTGGCTGTGGTGGCCCTGATTCGCTGCGCGCCGCCCGCGCGATTTCCGTGGATCGTTTCCATCGTCACGCTTGCAGCGCTGATCGGGACCAGCCTGTGGGAGGTTCGCGGCGCTGCGGCCGCCAACATGGTGGCCGCGCCGTTCTGCGCCGTCAGCCTCGCCGGCCTTTGGGCCAACCGCGCACAGGGACGGCAGCTGGTTCTCGCTGCACTGATCGTTTCACCGGCAAGCCTTGGGGCCATTGGCCTTGCGGCGCGGCCCCTGATCGAGCGGATTCTCATGCCGCAATTCACCATTGCCGCGATGGATTCGACGGCGTCATGTCAGACTGTTTCCAGCGTCGCGTCGCTGGCGGGGCTGCCGCCCGGCCGCGTGATGGCTCCGATCGATCTCGGCCCAGCGATATTGGCCGCGACCGGCCACACTGTTTTCGCGGCCCCCTATCACCGCAACAACGATGGCAACCTTGCCATGGTCAATGCGATGCTGTCCGCCCCGGAGGCTGCGCAGCGAATCCTGTCCGACCGCCAAGTCGATTACGTCGTCATCTGCGCCGCCTCTCCCGATCAGAAGGACTTCGTCAAGTCGGCCCCGGATGGGCTGGCAGCGCGCCTCGGCCGCGGCGAGACGCCTGATTTCCTGCAACCGCTCGACCTCGATCCCACCCGCAAACTCACCGCATGGCGCGTACGAGAGTAAGGAATGATCAAGCTGCTCTTGTGCTTCAAGGGAAACCAGCCGTAACCGATTAACCTTGAATCATGAGTATGCGGCCTAGGTGAAAAAAGCTCGCATTGCGCGCGAAGCCTTAATCCCTCATTTACTCTGCTCAAGAACAGCGCCTTCGAACCATGTTTACGCGGCCGAATTAACTGCACTGCAATTTCCCGACCCTAGGGTGACGCCATGGTCACGGTGCTGAGAACGCCGGCGAGACCAAACTTAAGTCGACCAGCCACGTGTACACATGGAGTTAGCTATGAAGAACCTGATTGCGCGTTTCGTGAAGGACGAGTCCGGCGCCACCGCCATCGAATACGGCCTGATTGCAGCCGGCATTTCGCTCGCCATCATCGCCGTGGTGAACGGCCTCGGCACCAACCTGAATGCCAGGTTCACCTCGATCAACAACTCGCTGAAATAAGCGGCTGTTACGGGAAGCGTCAGAGGCCCCGGCAATCCCGGGGCCTTTGCTGTTTTTGAAGTCTGGCGTTGGCGTAGGGTAAACATGCGTGAACCGGCGACAGCCTCTGCCGCGGCCACGACCGCGTTGCCGCCGGCCGGCAGCCGCGACAAGCGGCCGGTGGAACTGGTGTGCCTGGCGCTGGTGCTGGCGCTTCTCGCCCTTGGCTCCCGGATTGCCAGCATCTGGTGAGACGTCCGTCCGTTTCCCGATTGTTCATCTCTGACCGATAGAATTGGGTGATGCTCCGACCTCGCGTCAGCCATACGGGCTGCATAATCCCATGATCCTCGACATCGTCCGCCTCTCGCTGTTTCCGGCCCTGATGGCGTTCGCGGCGGCCAGCGATCTCTTCACCATGACGATTTCGAACCGGGTGTCGCTGGCGCTGGCGGCGGGCTTTCTGGCGGTCGCGCTGCTGAGCGGCATGGGATTCTACGATATCCTGACCCATATCGGCGCCGGCTTGACCGTGCTCGCGGTCGCCTTTGCCTGCTTTGCGATGGGCTGGATCGGCGGCGGCGACGCCAAGGTCGCGGCTGCGGCCGCGCTGTGGTTCGGTTTCGGCCATCTGCTGAACTATCTGCTCTACGCCTCGCTGTTCGGCGGCGCCCTGACCCTGCTGCTGCTGCAGTTCCGGCAATGGCCGCTGCCCTACGCGCTGGCCGGCCAGCCCTGGCTGCTCAGGCTGCACGCCAAGGAGAGCGGCATTCCCTACGGCATCGCGCTGGCGATCGGCGCATTGATGATCTATCCGGAGACCGAATGGATCAAGGCGGTCGACCTCGCCCACTTCGCGGCGCGCTGAGCGCGTTGGTAAACTCCCGTTAACGCGATTTAGATACGCCTCATTAACCATGCTTTGACGAATAGCTGGTCAACTCCCGTCACGGCGGCGGCAGCGTCGCGGCGTAATGTGGAAAGTGAAGCGTAATGAATACCGCACGCATTGTGGTCCTGACCATCGCTGTCGGTGCCGGCGGCATTGCCGCATATCTCGCGAGCGGCTCCGACAACAAGCCTGCGCCGTCCGAACCGGTCGCGCAACTGCAGACCGTGGACGTCCTGGTGGCGAAGGCCGACATCGGCCTCGGCCAGTCGCTCAAGCCCGACGACCTGCAATGGCAGACCTGGCCCGCGGCGGCGACCAGCAGCACCTTCATTCGCCGCGGCGAACGCCCCGACGCCACCACCCAGGTCGCGGGCTCGATCGCGCGCGCGCCTTTCATCGCCGGCGAGCCGATCCGCGAGCAGAAGCTGGTCAAGACCGACGGATCCGGCTTCATGGCGGCGATCCTGCCCACCGGCATGCGCGCCATCTCCACCGAAATTTCGCCGGAGACCGGCGCCGGCGGCTTCATCCTGCCGAACGACCGGGTCGACGTGATTCTTTCCAAACGCGAAAAGAACCCCGACCGCAGCGGCCCCGACGTCGTCAATTCCGAGATCATCCTGAGCAACGTCCGCGTGCTCGCGATCGATCAGGCGCCGAAGGAAAAGGACGGCCAGAACGCCGTGGTCGGCAAGACCGTGACGCTCGAGCTGAAGCCCGAGCAGGCCGAGACGCTGGCCCGCGCGCGCCAGAGCGGCACGCTGGCGCTGGCGCTGCGCAGCATCGCCGATGTCAACATGGTCGAGAATACAACCGACGAGCGGGCTCCCAAGCGTGGCGACAGCGTCAACGTCGTTCGTTACGGCATCGCCAGCCCGACGACCACACAGAAGTGACCGAAAGGACGCACGATATGAAGTGCAGGGGAAATCAGCCGGTGATGCGGACCTTCATGGTCCGCGCCCTGTCGTTTTCGGCTGTGGCAGCGCTGATGTTCAATCAGGCCTTGGCGCCGGTGGTGGCGAGCGACTACCGCGTCGCCGCGCCGATGGCCGCCGATGGACAGATGAATGCGCGCTTTCTCGCCCTCGGCATCGGCAAATCCGTCGTGGTCGACCTGCCGCGCGACATCAAGGACGTGCTGGTCGCTGACCCCAAGATCGCCAATGCCGTGGTCCGTTCCGCGCAGCGCGCCTACATCATCGGCGCTGCGGTCGGCCAGACCAACATCGTATTCTTCGATTCCGCCGGCCAGCAGATCGCCGCCTACGACATCGCCGTCAAACGCGACCTCAACGGCGTCCGCGCCGCGCTCAAGACCACGCTGCCGAATGCCGACATCCAGATCGAGGGCGTCGGCGACGGCGTCATGTTGTCCGGATCGGCGGCAAGCCCGGTCGAGGCGCAGCAGGCCGGTGAACTCGCCGCCCGCCTGGTCGGCGGCGCCGACAAGGTCGTCAACTCGATCGCGGTCCGCGGCCGCGACCAGGTGATGCTGAAGGTCACGGTGGCCGAAGTCGCGCGCAACGTCATCAAGCAGCTCGGCATCGACCTCACCGCCAGCATGAGTTACGGCACCGCGGTCGTCAATTTCAGCAACGCCAACCCCTTTACGGCCTATGGCCGCGCGCTGGTCGCCAACAATGCCACGACCGCGTCGTTCGGAGCGACGCCGTCGGTGACGGCCACATTGCGCGCGATGGAAAGCGCAGGCGTGGTGCGCACGCTGGCCGAGCCCAACCTGACCGCGATTTCCGGCGAGTCCGCGACCTTCATCGCCGGCGGCGAGTTTCCGGTTCCCGCAGGCTACTCCTGCGACCCGACCACGCATGTCTGCACGACCCAGATCAGCTTCAAGAAGTTCGGTATTTCCCTCAACTTCACCCCGGTGGTGCTGACCGAGGGCCGCATCAGCCTGCGGGTGATGACGGAAGTCTCCGAATTGTCCAACGACAACTCGATCACGCTGTCGCAGTCGGTCACGGCCTCGACGGTGAACTCCGTGACCATTCCCTCGATCAAGACCCGCCGCGCCGAAACCACGCTGGAGATTCCGTCGGGCGGCGCGATGGCGATGGCGGGCCTGATCGCCGAACAGACCAAGCAGGCCATCAACGGCCTGCCCGGCCTCGCGCAACTGCCGATTCTCGGCACGCTGTTCCGCAGCCGCGACTACGTCAACAACCAGACCGAACTGATGGTGCTGGTGACGCCGATCATCGTGCGCGCGGTCGCGCAGAAGGACCTGTCGAGGCCGGATGACGGATTCGCCAGTTCGTCGGATCCGCAGGCCGATCTGCTCGGCAGCATCAATCGCATCTACGGCGTTCCGGGCCGCGTCGAGCCGGCACGGAATTATCGCGGCACCTACGGCTTTATTACCGACTGAGGCGGGACGAGGACGAAACCGATGACAGCCAGAATACCCCTCGATCGCAGCCGCGCTTTCCGCCTGGCGGGAGCGCTTGTCGGTCTTTCCGTCGTGCTCGGGGCCTGCAGGCACACCGAAGACGTGTACGCCGCAAGCGCTCCGAACGATTATCGCCTGCGCCATCCGATCGCCGTCGAGGAAGCCAACCGCTCGGTCGTGATCTTCGTCGGCCAGGCGCGCGGCGGCCTTTCCGCTTCGCAGCGCGCCGACGTCATAGGGCTGGCGCAGACCTGGCTCCGCGAAGGCACCGGCGCGATCACCGTCGACGTGCCGGTCGGCACGCCGAACGCGCGGGCGGCTGCGGATTCGTTCCGGGAAATCCAGGCGACGCTGGCGGCCGCGGGCGTGCCGCCGCGCGGCATCGTGGCCCGCCGCTATCATCCGGAAAACCCGCGCCACATGGAGGCGATCCGGATGAACTATCCGAAGATCTCGGCGGTGGCCGGTCCCTGCGGGACCTGGCCCGAGGATCTCGGCCCGTCGGTCAACAACACGAGCTATTTCGAAAACAAGCCCTACTACAATTTCGGCTGCGCCTATCAGCGCAACATGGCGGCGATGGCCGACAATCCGTCCGACCTGCTGCAGCCGCGGAGCGAGACGCCGGCCTATACGCCGCGGCGTTCCACCGCCTTCGACAAGTATCGCAAGGGCACGCCGACGACGACGATCTATCCCGAGGCCGAAAAGGCCAAACTCAGCGATACAGGCAAATGATCAGCTACGCGCGCCAGACCCCCGAAGAGCAGCCGGACGCCTCGTCCCCGGCGGCGGACGATCACATTGCGCCAGCGCCGCGTGTGTCGGTGCAGGCCTTTTGCGAGACCGTGGAGACCGCCGCCGCCGTGCAGTCGGCGGGCGAAGACCGCCGCCTCGGCAAGGCTCACCTCAAGATCCAGATGGGCGGCATGGCAGTCGCCATCGAGGCCTATCGCACCGCGCCGACGCCGAACGTGATCATCCTGGAAACCGAAGGCCGCAGCGACATCCTCGGCGGCCTCGACCAGCTTGCGACCGTGTGCGACGCCGGAACCCGGGTGGTCGTGATCGGCCGCATCAACGATGTCACGCTGTATCGCGAACTGGTCCGCCGCGGCGTCAGCGACTACGTGCTCGCGCCGGTCAACGCGCTGGACGTGGTGCGTTCGGTCTGCAACCTGTTCTCGGCGCCGGAAGCCAAGGCGGTCGGCCGCATCATCGCCATCGTCGGCGCCAAGGGCGGCGTCGGCGCGTCCACCATCGCGCACAACGTCGCCTGGGCGATCGCGCGCGATCTCGCGCTGGATTCCGTGGTTGCCGATCTCGATCTCGCGTTCGGCACCGCCGGCCTCGATTACAATCAGGATCCGCCGCAGGGCATTGCGGACGCGGTGTTCTCGCCCGATCGCGTCGATACCGCGTTCGTCGACCGCCTGCTGTCGAAGTGCACCGACCACCTCAGCCTGCTGGCGGCGCCGGCGACGCTGGACCGGGTCTACGACTTCGGCGCCGACGCGTTCGATGCGATCTTCGATACGCTTCGCACCACGATGCCGTGCATCGTGCTCGACGTTCCCCATCAGTGGTCGGGATGGACCAAGCGCGCCCTGGTGGGCGCCGACGATATTCTGATCGTCGGGGTGCCCGATCTCGCCAATTTGCGCAACACCAAGAACATCTTCGACCTGCTGAAGGCATCGCGGCCCAACGACCGGACCCCGCTCTACTGCCTCAATATGGTCGGCATGCCGAAGCGGCCGGAGATCAACGCCAGCGAATTCGCCAAGGCGATCGAGAGCCAGCCGATTGCCGCTATTCCGTTCGATCCGCAGATGTTCGGATCGGCGGCCAACAACGGCCAGATGATCGCGGAGATCTCCGCCAGCCATCGCACCACCGAGATGTTTCTGCAGATCGCACAGCGGCTGACAGGCCGCGGCGAGACCAAAAAGCCGCGGGGTTCGTTCCTGTCACCCCTCATCGAGAAGCTGCGGGCCAAGTAACCGTCCGCATGGAGTAACGTCGTGTTTGGTAAGCGTAGCGGAACTGACAGCGATACGCGGGCGTTGAAGCCCGCCGCCGGCGCATTCAACCCGCCTGCGGCGGCGCCGGCCGTCCATACCTCCGCCCCGCCCATGGTTTCCTCGCCGCCGATCTCGCCGGCGAAGGCGGCGCCGCCGGCGCCCGCGATGGATGCGCGGCGGTCGGACAGCTACTATCAGGTCAAGGCGACGATCTTCGGCGCGCTGATCGAGGCGATCGACCTTGCCCAGCTCGCCAAGCTCGACGGCGAGTCCGCGCGCGAGGAAATTCGCGACATCGTCAACGAGATCATCGCGATCAAGAACATCGTGATGTCGATTGCCGAGCAGGAAGAACTGCTCGACGACATCTGCAACGACGTTCTCGGCTACGGCCCGCTGGAACCCCTGCTGTCGCGCGACGACATCGCCGACATCATGGTCAACGGCGCCGGCACGGTGTTCATCGAAGTCGCCGGCAAGATCCAGCGCACCGGGATCCGCTTTCGCGACAACCAGCAGCTCCTCAATATCTGCCAGCGCATCGTCAGCCAGGTCGGCCGGCGGGTCGACGAATCCTCGCCGATCTGCGACGCCCGCCTCGCCGACGGCTCGCGCGTCAACGCCATCGTTCCGCCGCTGGCGATCGACGGCCCCGCACTGACCATCCGCAAGTTCAAGAAGGACAAGCTGACGCTGGATCAGCTGGTCAAGTTCGGCGCGATCACGCCGGAAGGCGCCGAAATCCTGCAGATCATCGGGCGCTGCCGCGCCAACGTGCTGATCTCCGGCGGCACCGGCTCCGGCAAGACCACGCTGCTGAACTGCCTGACCAACTACATCGACGACGACGAGCGCATCATCACCTGCGAAGACGCCGCCGAACTTCAATTGCAGCAGCCGCATGTGGTGCGGCTGGAAACCCGTCCGCCCAACATCGAAGGCGAAGGCCAGGTCACGATGCGCGAACTGGTCCGCAACTGCCTGCGTATGCGCCCTGAACGCATCATCGTCGGCGAAGTCCGCGGACCCGAGGCGTTCGACCTCCTGCAGGCCATGAATACCGGCCACGACGGATCGATGGGAACGCTGCACGCCAACAATCCGCGCGAAGCCCTGTCGCGCTGCGAATCGATGATCACGATGGGCGGCTTCTCGCTGCCGTCGCGGACCATTCGCGAGATGATATGCGCCTCGATCGACGTCATCATCCAGGCCGCGCGCCTGCGCGACGGTTCGCGGCGCATCACCCACATCACCGAGGTGATGGGCATGGAAGGCGACACCATCATCACCCAGGACCTGTTCATCTACGACCTGATGGGCGAGGACGCCAACGGACAGATCATCGGCCGGCATCGCTCGACCGGGATCGGACGGCCGCGGTTCTGGGATCGGGCGCGATATTACGGCGAGGAGAAGCGGCTTGCCGCAGCCCTCGACGCAGCCGAAGTCAAGGAAACCTGAGGGAGCGGGCCATGAACATTCAAGCGCTCGCACTGGCATTTCTCGCCGCCACCGCGGTAGGCGGCGTGTTATGGGTCTTCGTCTATCCCCTGCTGTCGGGCGAGAAGAAGGCCGAAAACCGCCGCGCCTCGGTCGCCAAGGCGGAGCCGGTCGCCGCCCGGCAAGCCGACAAGAGCCAGCGCTCCCGACGCGAACAGGTCGAGGGATCGCTGAAGGAACTCGACGCGCGCCTGCAGAAGGAAAAAAGGGTTTCGCTGAGCGTCCGTCTCACCCAGGCCGGCCTGGACTGGACGCCGCAGAAATTCATGATCGTTTCCGGCATCATGGGCGCGGCCTGCTTCGCCCTGGTGCTGATGTCCGGGGGCGGATTGCTGGGGGCCGCGGGCCTCGGCATTGGCGCCGGCTTCGGCCTGCCGCGCTGGGCCCTGGGCTTTCTCAAGACGCGCCGGGAAAAGGCATTTCTCAAGGCGCTGCCGGACGCCGTCGACGTCATCGTTCGCGGCATCAAGGCGGGCCTGCCGCTGTTCGAATCGATCAAGGTGGTCGCCGCCGACGCGCCGGAGCCGCTGCGGGGCGAATTCCTCGCCATCATCGAAACCCAGGCGATCGGCATGCCGCTCGGCGAGGCCTGCGCGCGGCTGTTCGACCGGATGCCGGTGCCGGAAGCCAACTTCTTCGGGATCGTGATCGCGATCCAGCAGAAGTCCGGCGGCAACCTGTCGGAAGCACTCGGCAACCTGTCCAAGGTGCTGCGCGACCGCAAGAAGATGGCCGAGAAGATCCAGGCCATGTCGATGGAGGCCAAGGCGTCCGCGGCGATCATCGGCTCGCTGCCGCCGATCGTCATGCTGCTCGTCTACCTCTCGACGCCCGACTACATCTCGCTGCTGTGGACCCATCCGACCGGCCAGCTGATGCTGGTCGGCTGCGTGATCTGGATGTCCATCGGCATCTTCGTGATGAAGAGAATGATCAACTTCGACTTCTGACGGTGCAGCATGATTGATTTCCTGGTCACAAAGCTCCACGACGCGCGGTTCATGACCATGCTGCTCGCCGCCATCGCCGTGAGCGCGACCGCCTATACCCTGATCATGCCGCTGTTCGCGGGCGAGGGGCTGGCAAAGCGCATGAAGGCGGTCGCCAGCGAGCGCGAGCGGATCCGGCAGCGCGAGCGCGAGCGTCTCACCAAGACCGAGAAGGTATCGCTGCGCCAGACCCCGAAGCAGGTCGTCTCCCGGGTGGTGGAAGACTTCAACCTGACGAAATGGCTGGCGCAGGAAGCCGCGCGCGAAAAGCTGACCATGGCCGGCTATCGCGGCCAGGCGCCCTATATCACCTTCCTGTTCTTCCGGCTGGTGACGCCGATCGTGATGTTCTTCGGCGCTGTGCTGTATGTCTTCGTGATCTCGCACATGGAAAAATCATTGCCGGTCAAGATCGGCATGTGCGTCGCTGCGGCCTATCTCGGCCTGCAGGCGCCGATGCTGTTCCTGAAGAACGCCATCACCAAGCGCCAGCTCTCGATCAAGCGGGCGTTTCCCGACGCGCTCGATCTGCTGTTGATCTGCATCGAGTCCGGCATGTCGATCGAAACCGCGTTCCGCAAGGTCTCGACCGAGATCGTCACCCAGTCGATCGCGCTGTCGGAGGAGTTCACGCTGACCACCGCCGAACTGTCCTATCTGCAGGACCGCAAGGTGGCCTACGAGAACCTCGCGAAGCGCACCGGGCTCGAGGGCGTGAAGTCGGTCTGCCTGGCGCTGCAACAGTCGGAACGTTACGGCACCCCGCTCGGCCAGAGCCTGCGCGTGATGGCGCAGGAAAACCGCGACATGCGCATGAACGAGGCCGAGAAGAAGGCCGCCGCATTGCCGCCGAAGCTGACGGTGCCGATGATCCTGTTCTTCCTGCCGGTGCTGTTCGTGGTCATCCTGGGACCGACCGGCATCAAGGTCGCGGCGATGCAGTGAGGCCGCAGTTTCGCGACGGAGCCGATCAGCTACGGCATTTGACGCTGTCATCGCCCGGCACTTGACCGGGCGAGCCGGCACGCCGGCGGCCCCAAACCAAAAATATCGAAAACAACCCCATGCAAAGTAAGTCGACGGTATCTGGACGCCTCCAGCGGCGCGGTGTCGGGCGAGCCGGCCTTGAATGGTGACGCCGTCAGTCCGGCCGGTTGAGCGAGGCCACCGGCATCGACGCCGCGCCGCCGGCAGCGCGCGGGTTATCCTTGCGCGCCAGCATCTGCTTCAGATAGCCGACATTGGCGGCGGCTTCCTCGGCCGGCAGGTCGGCCTTGACGATTTCCTCGGCTTCGGCGAAGCGGCCCTGCAGGCCGACCACGAGGCCCAGATTCTGCCGCACCCGCGCGTCGGCGCGGGCGTTGCCATAGGCCTTGCGCAGGGTCGCTTCGGCCTTCGGCAGGTCCCTGGAGAGAACGTAGGACAGCCCGAGATTGGACAGCACCGACGGCTCGTCGGGCACGATCCGCAAGGCGCTGGCGTAATAGCGGCGGGCCTCTTCATGCCGGCCGAGCTGATCGAGCGTGGTTCCCTGCACCGACAGGATGCGCCAGTCCGGATTGTCGGGCGAATGGGCGCGGGTGAGGACGTCGAACGCGCGCTGGAAACTGCCGTTGTCGGCGAGCGCCCGGCCATAGCCGGCGAGCAGCGCCTTGTGGCTCGGATGGGCGATGGTGGCCTGCTCGAACACGGCAACGGCCTGGGCGCGCTGACCGGTGGAGCGGAGCGCCTGGCCGTAGCGCAGGGCGGCTTCGGGATCCTTGGGATTGGCGCGATAGCGCTCGCCATAGGCGTCGACCGAGCGCCGCGGATCGGCATCGGGGCCGGGACTGGGACTTGCTTCGGCCTTCGAGGTGATCGAGCCGGTGATGTCGGACATGGTCTGGCAGCCGCCAAGGCTCGCGGCCAGAATCGCCGTCGCGGCTGCGGACGCAAGAAGCCGGGCAAGGCTGGGAGGCTGACGCATGGCACTTTAACTCACGGGCGAATTGACCGGGCCGAACGCGCCAGCAATAGACTGTTAACCCTAACGTCTGGTTAATTGACGCCCTGCGCCCGACTCTCCTCTGCCCTGCCCCCGCCATTTCAATGGAAGACCGAAAACCGCATGCCATCCGTATTCGAGACCGCGGCCACAGTCACAGCTATTCCCATCACCTTTGCCACCAAGGCGACATGGGACGCGATCTGCGCCGGCCTGCCCGCGCAAGCCCGGCAGTTCGCGCTCGCAAACGGCTTTGCCGCCAAGCCCGGGGCCTGCCTGACGCTGCCGTCAGCGGACGGACAGATCGCGCAGGTGCTGTTCGGTCTCGAGGATGAGGCCAGCAAATCCCGCGACCTGTTCCAGCCAGGCTCCCTGCCCGGCCTGCTGCCGCCGGGCATCTACCGTTTTGCCAATTCGCCGCATGATGCGCGCCTCGCCGCGCTGGCGTTCGCGCTTGGATCCTACCGCTTCGGCCGCTATCGCAAGGCGGATGCGCCTGGCGTCCGGCTGGTGCCGCCCGCAGGCGTCGACACAGGCGAGATCGCGCGGATGACGGAAGCCGCTGCCCTTGCCCGCGACCTCATCAATACGCCGTCGAACGACATGGGACCGGAGCAGCTGGCGCAGGCCGCCCAGGAACTCGCCAGCCGCTTCGGCGCCAGCTTCAGCGTCATCGTCGGCGAGGACCTGACGCGGCAGAATTTCCCGCTGATTCACGCGGTGGGCATGGCGTCCTCCCGCGCGCCGCGGCTAATCGACTTCCAATGGGGCGATCCCGCCCACCCCAAGGTGACGCTGGTCGGCAAGGGCGTCTGCTTCGATACCGGCGGGCTCGACCTCAAGTCATCGGCCGGCATGCTGATCATGAAGAAGGACATGGGCGGCGCCGCCAACGTGCTGGCGCTGGCGCAGATGGTGATGGATGCGCAACTCAAGCTGCGGCTGCGCGTGCTGATTCCGGCGGTCGAGAACGCGGTCGGCGGCAACGCGTTCCGGCCGCTCGACATCTTCAAATCGCGCAAGGGCCTCACGGTGGAGATCGGCAACACCGACGCCGAGGGCCGGCTGGTGCTGGCGGACGCGCTGGCGCTGGCCTGCGAGGACAAGCCGGATCTGCTGATCGATCTCGGCACGCTGACGGGTGCGGCGCGGGTGGCGCTGGGGCCGGATTTACCGCCCTTTTACACCAATGATGAAACGCTGGCGCAGGACGTCGCGCGGTGCGCAGGAGCGGAGAACGACCCGATGTGGCGATTGCCGCTGTGGCCGGCCTACGATGCCTGGCTCGATTCGAAGGTCGCCAACGTCAACAATGCGCCGTCGGGCACCTTTGCGGGCTCCATCACCTGCGCTCTGTTCCTGCAGCGCTTCGTCGAGGACACGACACGCTGGCTGCATGTCGATATCTACGGCTGGACGCCGTCGGCCAAACCGGCGCGTCCGGAGGGCGGCGAATGCCAGGCCGCGCGCGCGATCTACAGACTGTTGGGCGAACGCTATGGATGATCCGCGGCTGACGCCGGCGCGACCCGATCTCGCCGCGAAATATCTCGAAGGCAAGGTCAAGGCAGCGCGCTTCGTCACCGGCGAGGAATTCGAGATTGCGGAAGCGATCGCGCCGCTGCGCACCGGGCCGTCGGCCGATGCCGAGCTGGCGACGCAGGCGCTCAAGGGCGAGCGCATCACGATCTATGACCGCAACCATGAAGGTTTTGCCTGGGGCCAGCTGAACGGCGACGGTTATGTCGGCTGGCTGCCCGACCGCGCGCTGGAAAAACCAAAGGGCGCGCCGACGCACAAGATCACGAGCTTGCGAACCTTTGCCTTCCCGGGCCCTTCGATCAAATTGTCGCCCGCCGAGACGTTGCCGATGGGCGCGCTGGTAATGGTGGTGCGCGAGGAGGGCCCGTTCGCCGTGACGCGGGAGGGATGGTATCTGCCGCGCATGCATGTCGATGTCCTCGATGAGATGGCGGAAGATTTCGTCGCGGTCGCCGAGCGCTTCGTCGGCACGCCCTATCTCTGGGGCGGCAAGAGCAGTTTTGGCATCGATTGTTCCGGCCTGCTGCAGGTGTCGCTCAACGCCGCCGGCACCGGCTGCCCGCGTGACAGCGACATGCAGCGCGACGGCCTCGGCCGCCTGCTGGGACTGGCCGAAGCCAGCCATTTGCAGCGCGGCGACCTGATCTTCTGGAGCGGCCACGTCGCCATCGTGCGCGACGCCGAAACCATCGTGCACGCCAATGCGCATCACATGGCGACCGTGATCGAAAACACCCGCGACGCCATCGCCCGCATCAAGGCCGCGGGCAGCGAGGTCAGGGCGATCAAGCGGCTGGGTTAAAAGACAGCGCCTTTGTGCTCGTCATTGCGAGCGCAGCGAAGCAATCCATAGCTGACCAGGACGATGGATGGATTGCTTCGTCGCTTCGCTCCTCGCAATGACGCTGAGATGCCGAAACGGCTACGTCGCCGCCGCGCCGTTCGGCGTGGTTTCCAGCCGGAACGCGGCGGCGAACAGCGCGCGGGTGTAATCGGTCTTCGGATTCTTGAACAGCTCCGAAGCCGGCCCCTCCTCCACCACCTTGCCGTAACGCATCACGATCAGGTGGCTGGCGAGCGAGGCGACCACGCGCAGGTCGTGCGAGATGAACATATAGGTCAAATCGCGCTTGCGCTGCAGTTCGCGCAACAGGTCGACCATCTGCGCCTGGAACAGCATGTCGAGCGCGCTGGTCGGCTCGTCCAGCACCACGAAATTCGGCTCCAGCACCGCAGCGCGGGCGATCGAGATGCGCTGGCGCTGGCCGCCGGAGAATTCGTGCGGATAGCGGAATCGCGTCGCCGGATCCATGCCGACGTCCTTCAGGGCCTTGATGACGCGCGCCTCGCGCTCGTCTTCCGAGAGCGCGCGCTGGTGCACGCTGAGGCCTTCGGCGACGATGTCGCCGACCGACATGCGCGGACTGAGCGCCCCGAACGGATCCTGGAATACGATCTGCATGTCACGGCGGAACGGCCGCATCGCCTTGAAGCGCAGGCCCTGGATATCCTTGCCGAGGAACACGATCGGGCCGTCGGAGGAAATCAGCCGCAACAGCGCCAGCCCGAGCGTGGTCTTGCCGGAACCGGATTCGCCGACCACGCCGAGCGTCTCACCCTTGCGCACGGAGATGCTGACGCCGTCGACCGCCTTGATGTGCCCAACCGTCTTGCGCAGCAAGCCGCGCTTGATCGGAAACCAGACCTTCAGGTCGTCGGACGAGATCACCACGGGATTGCCCGGCCGCGGCGGCGCCGGATCCGGCTTCGGCTCGGCCGCCAGCAGCGCCCTGGTGTAGGGATGCTTCGGCGCGGTGAATACCTGCTCGACCGGGCCCTGCTCGACTATCTTGCCGCCGTTCATGACGCAGACGGTGTCGGCGATGCGGCGGACGATGCCGAGGTCGTGGGTGATGAACAACAGGCTCATGCCGAGCCGGGCGCGGATTTCCGCCAGCAGCGCCAGGATCTGCGCCTGCACGGTGACGTCGAGCGCGGTGGTCGGCTCGTCGGCGATCAGGAGGTCCGGCTCGTTGGCGAGCGCCATCGCGATCATGACGCGCTGGCGCTGGCCGCCGGACAATTGATGCGGATAGCTCGCAAGCCGGGTTTCCGGCTCGGGAATGCCGACCTGGGTCAGCAATTCCAAGGTCCGCGCCCGCGCCTTCTGGCCGCTGATGCCGCTGTGCAGCTGCAGTATCTCGCCGATCTGCGACTCGATCGAATGCAGCGGATTGAGCGAGGTCATCGGCTCCTGGAAGATGATCGAGATGTCGTTGCCGCGAATGCCGCGCATCTCGTTCTCCGACAGGCCGAGCAGTTCCTGACCCTTAAAGCGGATGCTACCGGAGGGATGCGACGCGGTCGGATACGGCAACAGCTTCAGGATCGACAGCGCGCTGACCGATTTGCCGGAGCCGGATTCGCCGACCAGCGCCACGCACTCGCCGCGCTTGATCTCGAAGGAAACATGATCGACCGCGGTCGTGGTGCCGCTCGGCTGGTGGAACGCCACAGAGAGATCGCGGACATCGAGCAGGGGGTGGTTGATGGCGTCCATTACGGCAACTCTCTCAGTAGTCCTGCCAAGCCCGCATGATCGCAGTCGACACGCTCCATGCCCACCGGCAGTCTTTCAAAATCCCGGTCTGCCGAAACAAAAAACCTGCATTGAGCATGGATGGCGGATACGAGATGAACTGCATCAGGCAATTTCAGCCTGTGCATCGCTCTCTGTTCGGCAGTCTCAATCAGTATGTTCCGGCCTACAGGGATCAGCGCGACAAACCCGCTCCATAGAAGCAAATCGAGATAGGCGCGACGCTTCATGTCGAACGGCATCGCGTCTGCCTGTCTGGATGGCGCCAGAACCTCAGCCAGTGTGATTTCGCTCGTTGCCGCAAGACCAGCAGGTCGCCGACGAAGCTCCTTGATGAGTGACTTTGCAGGAGCAGCCGCCTCATCCAGGCCTTCGACCGCCTTGATGAAAACATTGGTATCCAGATAGACAAGACTGGAAGACGCTTCAGTCATCCCATTCGTCTCGCTGACGCCTCAGATCGGCATCAATTTCCGCAGCAGACCGGCGACGGAAGCCCTTGAGAGAGAAAATTTCCTCCAGGCTCATCACCTTTTCCGGCCGCTTCTCCTCCTCCACAATGGTTACCGTGACGGTCGCGGACGGATCCACGCCGGTCCGCAAATCCTCGGGAAGTTTGGATGCCGGATAGTTTTCGCGAATGATCCTGTTCATGGCGCACCTCTATCTGGTTGAGACATACCACAAATCTACCTGAACGTCTTGCGCGGATCGAAGGCGTCGCGCACCGCTTCGCCGATGAAGATCAGGAGCGACAGCATGATGGCGACCGCGAAGAAGCCGGTGAAGCCGAGCCACGGCGCCTGCACGTTGGCCTTGCCCTGCGACAGCAGTTCGCCGAGCGACGGCGAGCCCGGCGGCAGGCCGAAGCCGAGGAAGTCGAGCGCGGTCAGCGTCATCACCGACGACGACACGATGAAGGGCAGGAACGTCATGGTCGCGACCATGGCGTTCGGCAACAGATGCCGGAACATGATCACGGCATTGGAGACGCCGAGCGCGCGCGCCGCCATGATGTATTCGAAATTGCGGCCACGCAGGAATTCGGCGCGCACCAGCCCGACCAGCGACACCCATGAGAACAGCAGGAGGATGCCGAGCAGCACGAAGAAGCCGGGCACCAGCACCGAAGACAGGATCAGCAGCAGATAGAGCGAGGGGATCGCGCTCCAGACCTCGATGAAGCGCTGGAAGCCGAGATCGACCCAGCCGCCGAAATAGCCCTGCACGCCGCCGGCGGCCACCCCGATGATGGAAGAGATGATGGTGAGGCTAAGCCCGAACAGCACCGAGATGCGGAAGCCGTAGATCAGCCGCGCCACCACGTCGCGGCCCTGATCGTCGGTGCCGAGCCAGTTGTATTCGAGGTCGCGGCAGCTCTTGAGACCCTTCTTCTGCACCACCTCCTTGCATTGCGCTTCGGTCAGCATCCATGTCGGCTTCGAGGGCGCCGGCGTCGGCAGGTCGAGATTGTGGGTGTCGTAGGAATAGCGGATCAGCGGCCAGACGATGCTGCCGCCTTTCTCCTTGATCAGCTTCTGCAGATAGGGATCGCGGTAGTCGGCCGCGGTCTCGAAGTCGCCGCCGAAGGTGGTTTCGGAATAGCTGATGAAGGCCGGGAAATACAGATGGCCGTCGAACTTGATCAGGAACGGGCGGTCGTTGGCGATCAGTTCGGCAAACAGCGAGACAATGAACAAAGTGAGGAAGATCCAGAACGACCAGTAGCCCCGGCGGTTGGACTTGAAATTCTGCCAGCGCCGGCGGTTGAGCGGCGACGGCGAGAAGCGATGGCGCGTCATCGGCACCGCTTCGCCGAGCGGCTGTTGCGTTGAGGTCTCGATCGGTTGCGGCGCGGTGATGTTCATCAGACTTCCCGCGCCTCGAAATCGATCCGCGGATCGATCCACATGTAGGCGAGATCGGAGACCAGATTGACCACGAGACCGACCAGCGAAAAGATGAACAGCGTGCCGAACACCACGGGATAATCGCGGTTCAGCACGCTCTCGAAGCCGAGCAGGCCGAGGCCGTCGAGCGAGAAGATGGTCTCGATCAGCAGCGAGCCGGAGAAGAAGGCGTGGATGAACGCGCCGGGGAAGCCGGCGATCACGATCAGCATGGCGTTGCGGAAGATGTGATTATAGAGCACCTGCCGCTCGCTGCAGCCCTTGGCGCGCGCGGTCATGACGTACTGCTTGCGGATTTCATCGAGGAACGAGTTCTTGGTCAGAAGCGTCATGGTGGCGAAGGCCCCCAGCGCCATCGAGATCAGCGGCAGCGTGATGTGCCAGAAATAATCGATGATCTTCCAGTACCAGGGGAACGCCGACCAACCGTCCGAAGTCAGCCCGCGCAGCGGGAAGATGTTGAAGAACGAGCCGCCGGCGAACAGGATGATCAGGAGAATCGCGAACAGGAATCCGGGAATCGCAAATCCGACGATGATGATCGCCGAGGTCCAGGTGTCGAACTTGGAGCCGTCCATCACTGCCTTGCGGATGCCGAGCGGGATCGAGATCAGGTAAGTCAGAAGCGTCATCCAGATGCCGAGCGACATCGAGACCGGCAGTTTCTCCTTGATCAGCTGCAGCACGCTGACGTCGCGGAAATAGCTTTTGCCGAAATCGAAGCGGGCGAAGTTCCACAGCATCAGCGCGAAACGCTCCGGCGCCGGCTTGTCGAAGCCGAACTGCTTTTCCAGGCTCTTGACGAAATCGGGATCGAGCCCCTGGGCGCCGCGGTATTTCGAGCCGACCGCGTCGGCCGACGCTCCGACCTGGGTGCGTGCGCCGAAATCGCCGCCGGTGCCGCCCGAGATCCGCGACGAGCCGCCGGTGTCGGCGCCGGAGAGCTGCGCGATCACCCGCTCCACCGGACCGCCCGGCGCGAACTGCACCACGACGAAGGAGACGAACAGGATTCCGAGCAGCGTCGGGATCATCAGCAGAATGCGGCGGGCGATATAAGCACTCATGTTCTATTTCGCCTGTTCCAGCTTCGCCGCCTTGGCCGCCTCGAACCACCAGAGTTCGGGGGCGCCGACGCCTTGCGCGTAGCGCGGAAGTTTCGGGGGATGTCCGAACTGGTCCCAATAGGCGATCGGATGGCTGGTGCGATACCACTGCGGCACCCAGTAACGCCCGGCGCGGAATACCCGGTCGAAGGCGCGGCAGGCGACCGTCAGATCGGCGCGGGTCTCGGCGCCGAGAATTTTCTCGATCAGCGCGTCGATCGCCGGATTGGCGATCCCGGCCAGATTGTAGGAGCCCTTGGTGGCAGCGGCCTGCGAGGTGAAGAACGGCCGCATGCCGTCGCCCGGGGTCGCCGACATGCTGAAGCGCTGGATGGTCATGTCGAAATCGAAATCTTCCAGCCGGGCGCGATATTGCACGGGATCGACCAGCCGCACGCTGGCCTCGATCCCGAGCGTGCCGAGATTTTTGACATAGGGCGCATGGTGCGGCTGGATCGAGGGCTCGTCGACCAGGAATTCTATTCTGAACACTTCGCCGTTCGGCAACAGCCGCTTGCCGTCCCTGGTGACGAACCCAGCCTCCTGCAGCAATTGCTGGGCCTTGCGCAGCAAGGTCCGATCCTGTCCCGAGCCATCCGACACCGGCGGCACGAACGGCGCG
Organism: Bradyrhizobium sediminis; assembly: GCF_018736085.1. Taxonomy (NCBI): domain Bacteria; kingdom Pseudomonadati; phylum Pseudomonadota; class Alphaproteobacteria; order Hyphomicrobiales; family Nitrobacteraceae; genus Bradyrhizobium; species Bradyrhizobium sediminis. The sequence goes on from NZ_CP076134.1 coordinate 5,002,800, forward strand.
CCGAACACTTCGTCCGGCACCTGGCCGCGGAACGGCTCGAGCAGCTTGAGTTCCTCCGGCGAGGGCGGCCCGCTCACCATCATGTCCGAATTCTGGAACGGCGAATGGGTGCGCGCATAGGCGCCGTACATGATGGTCTTGTTGGTCCACTCGAAATCGAACGCCTGGATCAGCGCCTCGCGCACCTTCGGATCCCTAAACTTGTCGCGGCGGGTATTGATGAACCAGCCCTGCGCGCCCGACGGCGTGTCGTCGGGCAGGATCTCGCGCTTGACGCGGCCATCCCTGACCGCCGCAAAATCATAGCGCGTCGCCCATACCCGCGCGGTGAACTCCTCGCGGTACAGATAGTTCTTGCCGGTAAATCCCTCGAACGCGACGTCGCGGTCGCGGTAGAACTCGTAACGCACGGTATCGAAATTATAGGCGCCGCGCGCCACCGGCAGATCGGCGGCCCACCAATCCTTGACCCGCTCGAATTCGACGTAGCGATTGACCTCGAACTTGCCGACCTTGTACGGCCCGGAACCGAGCGGAATATCGAGCGTCGATTCATCGAAGGGGCGCGTCGCATAATAAGCCCTCGAAAAAATCGGCAAGGAGGCGACATAGAGCGGCACGTCGCGCGCGCGCTTCTCCGCGAAGGTAACGACCAGCGTGGCGTCGTCGGGCGCTTCCGCCTTCACCATGTCGCGCATCTGCGTCACGATCAAAGGATGGCCCCTGGCCTTCAGCGTGGTCAGCGAGAAGGCGGCGTCATGCGCAGTCAGTTTCGAACCGTCGTGAAACCGCGCCTCCGGGCGCAGCGTGAAGCGGTAGGTCAGCTTGTCCGGTGAAATCTGCACCGATTTGGCAACGAGGCCGTACATCGCGTCGGGCTCGTCGGTGGCGCGCACCATCAGCGGCGAGAACGTCATGTCCATGCCCTGCGCGCCTTCGCCCTTCAGGATGTAGGCGTTGAAGGAGTTGAAGGTCTGGTAGGACTGGTTGTAGGCGCGCGTCGAGGGGATCAGCGAAAACATCCCGCCCTTCGGCGCCGCCGGATTGACGTAGTCGAAATGACGGAAGTCGGCCGGATATTTCAGATCGCCGAACACCGATATGCCATGCGCTTCGGTGCCGCCGCCAGCGGCGCGCGCGGGCCGGAACTGCGCCGCGCCCAGCGCGCCGAGGCCGAGACCGAGCACATGCCGGCGGGAGAAAAGCGCCATGCGCGAAAAATCCCTCAAGATCGCTTGCCGATCCGCCCGGCCTTGTCGGCATCGAACCACCACAGCGACGGCAACCCGGAACGGCCGTATTTCGGCAGCGGCTCGAAATGGCTGAAGCGGTCCCAGCGCGCGTAGCGCGAAAAGCCATAGGTGAATTGCGGCACGACGTAGAAATTCCACAGCAGCACGCGGTCGAGCGCCCTGGTCGCGGCCACCAGCGTCGGGCGATCCTTGGCGAAGATCAACTTCTCGATCAGCGCATCGATCGCGGGATTCTTGACGCCGATGGTGTTTCTCGAGCCGGGCTGGTCGGCGGTCTGCGACCCCCAGAATTCCCGCTGCTCGTTGCCGGGCGACAGCGACTGGCCCCAGAGGTCGGTGATGACATCGAAGTCGAAGTTGCGCAGCCGGTTCTGATATTGCGCATCATCGACGATGCGGATCGAGGTGGTGACGCCGATGCGCTCCAGCGACGGCTTGTAGAACAGCGCGATCCGCTCGGCGGAAGGGTCCTGCACCAGGATCTCGACTGACACGGGCTTGCCTGATGCATCGACCAGCTTGCGCTCGCGCACCTCGAAGCCGGCTTCCTTCAGGAGCCGCGCGCTCTCACGCAAATTGGCGCGCACCGATTCCGGATTGCCGCCGACCGGATTGACGTAAGGCTTGGTGAAGACATCGGCCGGCACCTTGTCGCGGACCGACTGCAGAATCTCCAGCTCCAGCCCCTCGGGCAGACCGGAGGACGCAAGCTCGGTGCCCTCGAAATAGCTGTTGATGCGCTTGTACTGCCCATAGAACAGCTGCTTGTTCATCTCCTCGAAATCGAAGGCGTAGTTGAAGGCCCGGCGCAGCCGCGCGTCCTTGAACTGGTCACGGCGCAGGTTGAGAACGAAGCCCTGCATCCGGCCGGAATCGGTGATCGGGAATTCCTCCTTGACGACGCGCTTGTCGGTCACGGCCGGAAAGTCATAGGCCGTCGCCCATTGCTTGGCCGAATTCTCCGCGATCCAGTCGGCCTGGTCGGCCTTGAAGGCTTCCAGCGCCACCACGTTGTCGCGGAAGAACTCGAAACGCATTTCGTCGAAATTGTTCTGGCCGATCCGCGACGGCAGATTGAGGCCCCAGTAATCCTTCACCCGCTCCAGCGTGATCGAACGCCCGGCGACGAAATCCTTGATGCGGTAAGGGCCGGAGCCGAGCGGCTTCTCCAGCGTGGTCGCCGAGATGTCGCGCTTGCGGCCCTGGCTGTCGGTGCCTTCCCAATAGTGTTTCGGCAGTACCAGCAGCTCTCCGACGATGGTCGGCAGTTCGCGGTTGCCCGTCGTGTCGAAGGTGAACTTGATGTCGCGCTCGCCGATCTTTTCGGCCTTGACGACGTGGCGGTAATAGGACGCGTACATTGGGCTGTATTTCTTCAGCACCTCGATCGAGAAGATCACGTCGTCCGGCGTCACCGGCTTGCCGTCGTGCCAGCGGGCTTCCTTGCGCAGGCGGTAGATCACCGAGCCGAAATCGTCGGGATGCGATGCCGCCTCGGCGACCAGGCCGTATTCGGTGGCGACCTCGTCCTGCGACTTGGTCATCAGCGTTTCGTAGATCAGGGCGGCGGCCGGCGCGAGCGAGCCTTTGACGCCGGCGACCGCGATGTTGAAATTATCGAAGGTGCCGATCGAGATCATGCGGGCGATGCCGCCCTTCGGCGCATTCGGATTGACGTAATCGAAGTGCTTGAAGCCGGCCGGGTATTTGATGTCGCCGAACAGCGACAAGCCGTGGCGCCAAGCCGGTTCGCCGGATTGCGCCTGGGCCGGTTCCGCTGCGGGAACGCCTGCCGCTATCCCCAAAGCCGGGGCGAGCGCGGCATAGGCGCCGCTCTGCAGAAGATGTCGTCGGGTAATCGCCAAATGAGAATTCCTGATTGCTATCGCGGGCTATTGAGGACGCAATATAAGGCAAGGATTCGACCGATTATGTTGCTTTTTCCTCATGTTACCAGAGCCTTTTCGGTTCTGGCGGGATCGAACCCGAGGCTCTATCTCCTTTGTCTGACGCGTTTTCTTCGCCCCGCTTCGCTGAAAAACGCTTCTGTCCCCCGCTGCGGCGAAACGCCCCGATAACAAGGCCGCGATCATAGCAAAACGGCCAGGCAATGCCTGGCCGTCTTGAGGTGGAGACCCATGGTGGGGCGCCGGGATGTTACTTCGACGCCGTCGGCCGCGGAACCGGCTTGTCCGCAAGCGAACGCAGGTAGTCGATGACGTCGGCGCGTTCGCTGTCCTTGGCGATGCCGGCGAAGCCCATCGCGGTGCCGGGAACGTTGGCCTTGGGATTGAGAAGGAATGCGTTGAGCTCCTGGAAATCCCATTTCCCGCCCTTGGCCTTCATGGCGGCGGAATAGTTGAAGCCGGCCTCGGAGGCGCGGGCGCGTTCGACGACGCCGAACAGGTTCGGACCGACGCGGTTGGGGCCGCCCTTCTCGAAGGTGTGGCAGGCCGCGCATTTCTTCGCCGCCGCGGCGCCCTTCTCGACGGAGGCGGTCTGCAGCAGCTTCTCGATCGGTTCGGCCGGCGCCGCCGCGGCTGCCTTGCCGGCGCCGTGGCCCGCGTCCTTGACCGCGATTTCATAACCCGGCTTCGCCGGCATCTCGGGCGCAAAAAGCGCGCCGGCGGTGAAGCTCGTCACCAGCAGGAGAAGACAGGTGGCCAGAATGGCGCCGAGAATTTTATTGAGTTCGAAGGAGTCCATTTTGGATCAGGCTCCAGGCCGGAAGGTCGACTAAAAGGCCGGAGAGACGGCCGGGATGAGCATCAGGAATCGGCTTTCGCACCGCCCCCCGAGCGAGGATGAGATATCGGTTTGCCCGGGCTCTGGCAACCCGTATAAACGCCCCAACTTTCCGCCCATCCCCATCAATTCCTGATCCTGTGAGCCGGGTCCGAACCCGATGACCGACCCCCGCATTCTGGTGCTGATTCCCGCCCGCATGGCGGCCACGCGCCTGCCCGGCAAACCGCTATTGGACATTGCCGGCCTGCCGATGATCGTCCATGTACTGCGCCGGGCCTGCGAGGCCGGCATCGGCCGGGTGGCGGTCGCCACCGACACGCCGGAGATCGCCGCCGCCGTGACAACCCATGGCGGTGAAGTGGTCATGACACGCGCCGATCACCCCTCCGGATCGGACCGGATCCACGAGGCGCTGGGCAAGCTCGATCCCCAAGGCGAGGCCGAAATCGTCGTCAACCTGCAGGGCGATTTCCCGACCATCCGCCCCGACAACATCCGCAGCGTGCTGGCGCCGCTGGCCGATCCCGCGGTCGATATCGCCACCCTGGCCGCCCGGATCCACACCGAGGAAGAGGCCACCAATCCGAATGTGGTGAAAGCGGTCGGCTCGCCGATCAGCTCGGTGCGGCTGCGCGCGCTGTATTTTACCCGTGCCACGGCGCCCTGGGGCGATGGGCCGCGCTATCATCATATCGGCCTCTATGCCTATCGCCGGGCGGCGCTGGAGCGTTTCGTGTCGCTGCCTCCCTCCCCGCTCGAGCAGCAGGAGAGACTCGAGCAGTTGCGGGCGCTGGAGGCCGGCATGCGGATCGATATCGGCATCGTCGACACGGTGCCGCGCGGCGTCGATACGCCGGCCGATCTCGAAACCGCCCGCCGCATACTGGCTGACGCTGGCAAAAGCCTGAACGGCTGATACAAGGCCCCCAGGAAAACATCATGACCAAAAAGCTGAAAATTGCCTTCCAGGGCGAGCCGGGCGCCAATTCCCACATCGCCATCGTCGAAGCCTATCCCGACGCCGAGCCATTGCCCTGCCCGACCTTCGAGGACGCGCTGGCCGCGATCGCCTCCGGGGAAGCCGACCTCGGCATGATCCCGATCGAGAACTCGGTCGCCGGACGCGTCGCCGACATCCATCATCTGCTGCCGCAATCCGGCCTGTTCATCGTCGGGGAATACTTCCTGCCGATCCACCACCAGATGATGGCGCCGCGCGGCGCCAAGCTCTCCGACATCAAGACGGTGGAGAGCCACGTCCACGCGCTCGGCCAATGCCGCAACATCATCCGCAAGCTCAAGATCAAGCCGATCGTCTCGGGCGATACCGCAGGAAGCGCCCGCATCGTCGCCGAGCGCGGCGACAAGAGCTGCGCCTCGATCGCCTCGAGGCTCGCCGCCGATATCTACGGCCTCGATATCCTCGCCGAAGACGTCGAGGACGAGACCCACAACACCACACGCTTCGTGGTGCTGGCGCGCGAAGCGGCCTGGGCCAAACAGGGATCGGGACCGCTGGTTACGAGTTTCGTGTTCCGGGTGCGCAACCTGCCCGCCGCGCTCTACAAGGCGCTGGGCGGCTTTGCCACCAACGGCGTCAACATGACGAAATTGGAAAGCTACATGGTCGACGGCAATTTCTTCGCCACGCAATTCTATGCCGACGTCGACGGCCATCCCGAGGACCGGGGGCTGGCGTTCGCGCTGGAGGAGCTGAAATTCTTCTCGCGCGAATTCAGGATCGTCGGGGTTTATCCGGGCCATCCGTTCCGCGCGACGTTCAGTGAGAAGGCGGAGTGAATTAACCGCGGGATTTCTCCGCACGTCGTCCCGGCCTTGAGCCGGGACCCATACCGCGTGATGCATCAATAAGGCGCTGTGGCTGACGCCTACCGCAACAATTTGCAGCGGTGGTTGATGGGGTGGACGGCCCCCTACGGCATCAGTTGTGCCAGAATGAGGTTGTTGCAAATCTCAGACAAAGGAGCCGTCCGTGGAACAGATTATCCGAATTGGCATGGATACGTCGAAGCATATTTTCCAGCTGCATGGGGTTGATGCGACCGAACGGCCGGTGTTGCGCAGGCGGCTCGGCCGGGCGCAAATGGTGGCATTTTTTACCAAGCAGCCGCCGACCGTGATCGGGATCGAGGCCTGCGGTGCGGCGCATTATTGGGCGCGCGAGCTTGGCAAGCTCGGCCACGAGGTGAAGCTGATCGCGCCGCAACACGTGAAGCCTTACGTCAGGCGGAACAAGAACGACGGGCGAGATGCCGAGGGGCTGTGTGAAGCGATGGGCCGACCGACGATGCGGTTTGTGCCAGTGAAGACGGCCGAGCAGCAGGCAGCTTTGATGCTGGCAGGTCTCCGCGAGCAGATGGTCGCCCGTCGCACCCAGCTCAGCAATATGATCCGGGGCTATGCGGCAGAGTTCGGCCTTGCGGTGGCCAAGGGCCTCGACAAGATCGAACCGCTTTTAGCTGGCATCGCGCAAGATGACAGCGTGCCGGCGCTGGCGCGCGAGTCGTTTGCGGTCCAGGGCCGCGAGTACGCGCAGTTGCAGGGAGAGTTGAAGGCAATCGAAGCCAGGCTGAGGGCCTGGCACCGCGGCAATGCCGATAGCCGGCGCTTGGCGAAGATTCCAGGAGTCGGGCCGATCGGCGCCACGGCGCTGGTGATGAAGACGCCTGATCCGCGTGCCTTCTCCTCGGGCCGGCATTTTGCGGCCTGGCTCGGACTGACCCCGAAAGACCACTCCACTGCCGGCAAAACCCGGCTCGGCAAGATCACCCGTGCCGGCGATGAGAGGTTGCGCAGCGTGCTGGTGGCAGGAGCGACCGCCGTGATTCAGCAGGCGAAGTACGGCCGTGGCCATCCATCGCCCTGGCTGATCGCTTTGCTCAAGCGCAAGCCGCCAAAACTCGCGGCGGTGGCGCTCGCCAACAAGATTGCCCGCATCGCCTGGAAACTGATGGTTACGGGGGATAATTACGACGGCGCGCGGATGTCTGAGGCATCGGCGTCAGCCGCCTAAGAGATCAGCCGGTAAGTTCGTCTTATCGGCTGAGCCGGAGCTGCAAGAGGAGCAGATGGTAGGATCGATCGATCCGAGGTGCGAGACAATCCGTGGGACCCATTGGCCCAAGACAGGTCGTGTGGTTGTTTGGAACTCGCGTCGCGGAAGCCATCTTGGCCAGCGGTCCAAGCGACCGCACCAACAGGCCGGACATATGGATGCAAGCGATCCGATCAGACCTCAAAAAACTCTTGTGGCACGGGGGCCGTCCACATATGGGTCCCGGCTCGCGCTTCGCTTGGCCGGGACGACGAGTGTGTTACGCCGCCGCCATTTTCCTCAGCCCGAACGCATCCGCCAGCAGGCTGTAGGATTTTTTCCGCGCGTCGTGGTCGTAGACGGCGGTGATGACCATCAGCTCGTCGGCCTGGCTCGCGTCGATCATCGGCTGCAGCTGTTGCAGCACCGTGGCCGGACTGCCGACGAACAGCCGCGAGCGGTTGCGGGCGATCGAGGCGCGCTCGGAGTCGGTGTAGGGATAGGCCAAGGCTTCTTCGACGCTCGGCAGCGGCAGATACTGGCCGCGGTCGCGGCGCAGGCGGTTGAGATCCATCGACGACGCCAGCTTTTCGGCTTCCGCATCGGTCTCGGCCGCTACCACGGCGACGGCGAGAATGCCGTGCGGCGCCGCGCGCCAGCCCGACGGCTTGAAGTGGGTGCGGTAATTCATCATCGCTTCGACGGCGTCATGGGAGGCAAAGTGGTGCGCGAACGCAAAACCCATCCCGATCTGCGCCGACAGCTCCGATGAGTAATCGCTGGAGCCGAGCAGCCAGATCGGCGGCAGCGGGCTGTCGTCCGGCATCGCCACCACATTGTTGTAGGGATGGCCGGGCGGAAAATCGCGGGTCTCCCACAGGATCAATTCATGCAGCCGCTCGAGGAAGTCGTCGCCCTCGCGGCGGTCGAGCCGGCTGCGCAGCGCATGCGCGGTGGCGCCGTCGGTGCCGGGCGCGCGGCCGAGGCCGAGATCGATGCGGCCGGGAAACAGCGCCTCCAGCATCTTGAAGCGCTCGGCCACCACCAGCGGCGCGTGGTTGGGCAGCATCACGCCGCCGGAGCCGACCCGGATGTGCCTGGTCACCGCCGCGATCTGCCCGATCATCAGGTCGGGCGCCGGGCTCGCCACCGATGCAAGATTGTGGTGTTCGGCCAGCCAGTAGCGGACGTAGCCGAGGCCATCGGCGTGGCGCGCCAGGTCGATGCTGTTGCGCAAGGCCGCCGCGGGCTTCGTGCCGGTGGTGACGACGGAGAGATCGAGGATCGAGAGCGGAATCATGAAGGTAAACTAGTGCGCCTGATCGGGCCGACAAAGGCCCTTGCCGCGCAGATCAGGCGCGCGCCGGCAGACATCCGCGACGGTAGCCTGGACATGGAAAGTGGGCCAATTTGCCAGATAGAAACACATACTATGTTCTGCCCACCATATAGCTCTGGGATGGCGCGGCACCCGGACCCGCCGAAACTTGATGAAATGTCCGATTTTATGGTATTTATCCGAAATTTTGGCCAATGAGGCGCTTCGCCCTCCATTGCCCACCAATTGAGTAGTGGAACAATAATTCCATACGAAATGCAAATATTGGGCTATTTCCCATCTGCGATGGGCTGTTTGAACGACCTTGTTTGGCTTATTTTAGCGTCTCGGCAGCTAAGCCGGCCGTTCCCGAAAGCTTCGAGTGGAGTTTGTGGTGCCATGACCGAGGTTACGCCCCCCGCGCCTGACGGGCACCGCGCGCTCAAATCGCCTGACATCTCCTTCGAGTTCTTCCCGCCGAAGACCGAGGAGATGGAGAAGAGCCTGTGGGAGACCATCAAGCGCCTGGCGCCGCTCACGCCGAATTTCGTGTCGGTAACCTATGGCGCCGGCGGATCGACCCGCGAGCGCACCCATTCCACCATCGCCCGCATCCTGGCGGAAACCGACCTGACGCCGGCGGCGCATCTGACCTGCGTCGGCGCCGCGCGCGGCGAGATCGACGAGATCGTCGGCCGCTACCATGACATCGGCGTCCGCCATATCGTCGCGCTGCGCGGCGATCCGCCCGGCGGCATCGGAACCGCCTACTCCAGCCATCCCGACGGCTACCAGACCTCGGCCGAACTCGTGGCCGGCATCAAGCGGCAGCACGGTGACATCGAGGTTTCGGTTTCCGCCTATCCGGAAAAACATCCGGAAAGCCACGACTTCGATGCCGACATCGATACGCTGAAGGCCAAGGTCGACGCCGGCGCGACGCGGGCTATTACGCAGGTGTTCTTCGACAACGACCTCTACTTCCGCTACCTCGACCGGGTTCGCGCGCGCGGCATCGCCATTCCGATCGTGCCCGGCATCATGCCGATGCACAATTTCAAGCAGGCCCGCAATTTCGTCACCCGCGCCGGAACGTCAGTGCCGGACTGGCTCGCGGAAAAATTCGAAGGCCTCGACGACGATGCGGAGACCCGCAAGCTGGTGGCGGCGACGGTTGCCGCCGGCCAGGTGCAAAACCTGGCCAAGCACGGCGTCGACACCTTCCACTTTTACACCATGAACCGCGCGGACCTCGTGTTCGCGATCTGCCATTTGCTCGGCATTCGCCCGCAGGGCGCACAGAAAGCCGCCTGATCCGATGACCGTACCCGTTTCCGAAAAGCGAACCGCTTTGCTCGCGGCTGCCCGCGAGCGCATCCTGGTGCTCGACGGCGCCATGGGCACCATGATCCAGGGCCTGCAATACGACGAGGCGGCGTTTCGCGGCGAACGCTTTGCGGATTTCCACCGCGACATCAGGGGCAATAACGACCTGTTGATCCTGACGCAGCCGAAAGCGATCGAGGACATCCACGCCGAATACTTGCGCGCCGGCGCCGACATCGTCGCCACCAACACCTTCTCCTCGACCTCGATCGCGCAGGCCGACTACGATATGTCGGACCTCGCCTATGAACTCAACCGGGACGGCGCGAAGCTGGCGCGCGCCGCTGCCGAGCGCGTGACCGCCGAAGACCGCAAACCGCGCTTCGTCGCCGGTGCGCTCGGCCCGACCAACCGCACCGCCTCGATCTCGCCCGACGTTTCCAATCCCGGCTACCGCGCCGTCACCTTCGACGACCTGCGCAAGGCCTATGGCGAACAGATCGACGGCCTGCTGGATGGCGGCGCCGACCTGCTGCTGGTCGAAACCATCTTCGATACGCTGAACGCCAAGGCAGCGCTGTATGCGATCGCGGAAATCGCCGAGGCGCGCGGCATCGACGTGCCGGTGATGATCTCCGGCACCATCACCGATAAGTCCGGCCGGCTGTTGTCGGGCCAGTTGCCGGAAGCGTTCTGGAATTCGGTGCGCCACGCCAAGCCGATCACGGTCGGCTTCAACTGCGCGCTCGGCGCCGAGGATCTGCGCGCCCATATCGCCGACATCGGCCGCGTCGCCGATACCCTGGTCTGCGCCTATCCCAACGCGGGCCTTCCCAACGAATTCGGCCAGTATGACGAGAGCCCGGAATATATGGCGCGGCTGATCGGCGAATTCGCTGCCAGCGGCCTCGTCAACATCGTCGGCGGCTGCTGCGGCACCACGCCGGCCCACATCGCCGCCATTGCGGCTGCCGTCGCGCCGCATAGGCCGCGCGTTGTCCCCGTGATCGAACCGCGGCTGCGGCTGTCGGGACTCGAGCCGTTCGAACTGACGCCCGCGATCCCCTTCGTCAATGTCGGCGAGCGCACCAATGTCACGGGCTCCGCCAAATTCCGTAAATTGATCACCGCGGGCGATTACACCGCAGCCCTGCAGGTGGCGCGCGACCAGGTCGAGAACGGCGCCCAGATCATCGACGTCAACATGGATGAGGGCCTGCTAGATTCCGAAGCCGCGATGGTGACGTTCCTCAACCTCGTCGCCGCCGAGCCCGACATCGCCCGCGTCCCGGTGATGGTCGATTCCTCGAAATTCGCCGTGATCGAAGCCGGCCTGAAATGCGTTCAGGGCAAGCCGGTGGTGAATTCGATCTCGATGAAGGAAGGCGAGGCAAAATTCATCCACGAGGCCCGGATCGCGCGGCGCCACGGCGCGGCCGTGGTGGTGATGGCGTTCGACGAGACCGGGCAAGCCGACACTTTCGTGCGCAAGACCGAGATCTGCAAGCGCGCCTACGACATCCTGGTGGGCCAGCTCGATTTCCCGCCGGAAGACATCATCTTCGATCCCAATATTTTCGCGATCGCCACGGGGCTCGAAGAGCACAACAATTACGGCGTCGACTTCATCGAGGCGACGCGCTGGATCCGCGCCAACCTGCCGCACGCCCATATCTCCGGCGGCGTCTCCAACCTGTCGTTCTCGTTCCGCGGCAACGAGCCGGTGCGCGAGGCGATGCATTCGGTGTTTCTGTACCACGCGATTCATGCCGGCATGGACATGGGCATCGTCAATGCCGGGCAGATGATCGTCTATGACGACATCGATCCCGAGCTGCGGCAGGTGTGCGAGGACGTCATTCTGAATCGCGACCCCGGCGCGTCGGAACGGCTGCTGCAGCTTGCGGAGAAATTCCGCGGCAAGGAGAAGCAGGCGAAAGAGCAGGACCTCGCCTGGCGCGAATGGCCGGTCGAAAAGCGGCTCAGCCACGCGCTGGTGCACGGCATCACCGAATTCATCGAGGCCGACACCGAGGCCGCCCGGCTGCTGGTCGAGCGCCCGCTCAACGTGATCGAAGGCCCGCTGATGGCCGGCATGAATATCGTCGGCGACCTGTTCGGCGACGGCAAGATGTTCCTGCCCCAGGTGGTGAAATCCGCCCGCGTGATGAAGCAGGCGGTCGCCTATCTGATGCCATTCATGGAAGAAGAGAAGGCGCGCAACCTCGCCAACGGCATCGAGGGCGACGGCCGCAACTCGGCCGGCAAGATCGTGCTCGCCACCGTCAAGGGCGACGTCCATGACATCGGCAAGAACATCGTCGGCATCGTGCTGCAATGTAACAATTTCGAGGTCATCGACCTCGGCGTGATGGTGCCGGCTTCGAAGATCATCGAGACCGCCAAGGCCGAAGGTGCCGACATCATCGGGCTGTCCGGCCTGATCACGCCATCGCTGGACGAGATGAGTTTCCTGGCCGGCGAGCTGGAACGGCAGGGCATGAAGGTGCCGCTGTTGATCGGCGGCGCCACCACCAGCCGCGTCCATACCGCGGTCAAGATCGACCCGAACTACAAGGGCGGCCCGGTGGTGCATGTCAACGACGCCAGCCGCGCCGTCGGCGTCGCCTCCTCGCTGCTGTCGCCGGAACGGCGCGAAGCCTATGCCGCCGAGGTGCGCGCGGATTATGCGAAAATTTCCGCGGCGCATTTCCGGGCGCAGGCCGACAAGAGGCGGCTGAAGCTGGCGGATGCCCGCGCCAACGCGATCACGATCGATTTTGCCAAGGCGCCGCCGAAGAAGCCGGCGTTCCTCGGCATCCGGAGCTTTGCCGAGTACGATCTCGCCGAATTGGCCTCCTACATCGACTGGACGCCGTTCTTCCAGACCTGGGAACTGACCGGGCGTTTCCCGGCGATTCTCGACGATCCCAAGGTCGGCGAAGTCGCGCGCTCGCTCTATGACGATGCCCGCAAGATGCTCGATCGCATCATCGCGGAGAAATGGTTCAAGGCACAGGCGACGATCGGCTTCTGGCCCGCCAACGCCGAAGGCGACGACATCGTGGTCTATGCCGACGACAGCCGCAAACAGCAGATTGCGACGTTCCACACCCTGCGCCAGCAACTGGAGAAGCGCGAAGGCCGCTTCAACTCGGCGCTGTCGGATTTCATCGCGCCGGCATCCTCGGGCGTGCCCGACTATATCGGCGCCTTCGTGGTCACCGCCGGGATCGGCGAGGACATCATCGCCGACCGCTTCAAGAACGCCAACGACGACTACTCCTCGATCCTGTGCAAGGCGCTGGCCGATCGTCTCGCCGAAGCCTTTGCCGAGCGGATGCATGCCCGCGTGCGCCGCGAGTTCTGGGGCTACGCGCCGGATGAGGCGCTTTCGCCGGAGCAACTGATCCTCGAACAGTACGTTGGGATTCGCCCGGCGCCGGGCTATCCGGCGCAGCCCGATCACACCGAGAAGGCGACGCTGTTCGCGCTGCTCGATGCCGAGAATACCGCCGGCGTGAAGCTGACGGAAAGCTATGCGATGTGGCCGGGCTCCTCGGTGTCCGGGCTCTATTTCAGCCACCCCGAAAGCTTCTATTTCGGCGTCGGCAAGATCGAGCGTGATCAGGTCGAGGATTACGCCGCGCGCAAGGGCTGGAGCGTGGCGGAAGCCGAGCGCTGGCTGGCGCCGGTGCTGAATTACATCCCGGCGCAGGATCAGTCCGAGCAGGATCGCCGCCTCAAAGAGGCGATGCCGACGCTGGCGCCGACCTCCGCCGAGCCCGCCAACGACGTGTCGTCGCATCCGCCCGGCTGCAACTGCGCAGTGCATCTGGCGTATCGCAAGAAGGCGGCACGGGCGTAGGTGGATTCTTGTTTCCCTTCTCCCCCTGTGGGAGAAGGTGGCGCGAAGCGCCGGATGAGGGGTCTCTATCCGCCGGCACGACGGCCGTTTCCATGGCCGCTGTGTCCCGGCCGACACGCGAATTTGTCCTGGGCGGAACAACCATGGGACCATGCGGAACACTGCTTCAACAGCGTCGGGCTTCATGAACGCGTCTTCAATTGGCCGCGACTACCAGAGGAGAGATCGATTCCTGGGCAGGGGGCGCCATGCAGAACATCGAACCGCTCGGGCACGCGCATATCACCACGAATGCGTTCGCGGAGCACACGCGGCTGGCGACCTGGCAGGAGATCTACGGCCGCGGCATCGCCAACGTCGATATCGAGCCGATCGGCGACAAGCCGTTTCACGCCGACGTCACCTTCAACCTGCTGCCCAATGTCAGCATCGCCGCCGGCTCGCGCTCGCCGGCGCATTACCGGGTGACGCGGGAGCTCGCCGGGCGCGGCCGTGACATCATCGCGCTCAGCATCCTGCGCAGCGGCGCCGCTTCCGCCACGCAGTTCGGCAACGAGCTGATCAGCGGCGTCGGCAGCGCCAGCGTGCTGGTGCCGACCGATCCCTCGACCTCGACGCTGTACACGGATGGCAGTTTCATCACGCTGGCGCTGTCGCGCAGCAGCCTCGCCGCACTGGTTCCGGACCTGTCGCAGGCCTTCGGGCGGCCGGTCCCGGGCAGCAGCACGGCGCTGCGGCTCCTGACCCGCTATCTCGAGGTGGTGCAGGCCGGCGACGAGCTGACCCATCCCCGCATCGGGCAGAGCGTGTCCGACCACATCATCGACCTGGCAGCTCTGGCGCTGGGCGCGCGCGGCGATTACGCCGAGATGGCGCGCGGGCGCGGCGCCAGGGCGGCGCGGCTCGGCGCCATGAAATCGGATATCCTGCGCGAGCTCGGCCGCGGCGAGCTGTCGGCCGACCTGATCGCGGCCCGTCACGGCATCTCGGCGCGCTATGTGCGAAAGCTGTTCGAGCAGGACGGCTCGTCGTTTTCCGCCTTCGTGCTGCACGAGCGGCTGGTCAAGGCCCATCGCATGCTGATCGACCGCCGCTGCAGCGGCATGAGCATCGCGCAGATCGTCTACGCCAGCGGCTTCGGCGACATCTCCTATTTCAACCGCGCCTTCCGCCGCCATTTCGGCGCCAAGCCCTCGGATTTCCGCGAGGCCGCGCGGCGGAGCTGGCGCGAGGGGTTGGAGTGAGGGCGGTTGTTCGTCATCACCGGGCTTGACCCGGTGATCCATCTTCTCAAGAGTCTTGTGAAGATTGATGGATGCGCGGGTCGGGCCCGCGCATGACAACGGCGCGGATTCCTCCATGAAATTCTTTTCCTTCTGGCGATCGCTGGCGAGTTTTCGCGTTCGGATCGCGCTCAATCTCAAGGGCCTGCCGGCCGAAATCGTGTTCGTCGATATCGACGCCGACGCGCACCGCGCCGACGACTACCGCAAGGTCAATCCGCAGATGGCGCTGCCGGCGCTGGTCGAGGACGACGGCACCACGCTGTTCCAGTCGCTCGCCATCATCGAATATCTCGACGAGACCCATCCCGCCCCGCCGCTGTTGCCGGCCGATCCGCGCGGCCGCGCGAGGGTGCGCGCGCTGGCGCTGATGGTCGCCTGCGAAGGCCATCCGCTGCTGGTGCCGCGGGTGCGGCGCTATCTCGATCACGAACTGAATTTGCGGGAGACCCAGCAAGCGGCGTGGCGGCGGCACTGGACGACGGAGACGCTGGCCGCGCTGGAAGCCATTCTCGCCAACGACAAGGCCACCGGCCGCTTCTGCCATGGCGACACGCCCACGCTCGCCGACATCTGCATGGTCGGCCACGTCAGCGTGGCGCTCACCCAGCAGATCGATCTTGCGCCCTGGCCCACCGTCAAGCGCATCTTCGAGACCGCGATGGCGCTGCCGGCATTTGCGAGCGCCCATCCGCTGGCCCAGCCGGATACGCCGGAGGCGATGCGGGTGAAGAAGTGAGGGTAGCGGGGCTTCTTACTTCCCCTCTCCCCTTGTGGGAATTTGTCGCAGGCGCTCGCTCGCTCCGTCATTCCGGGGCGATGCGTTAGCATCGAACCCGGAATCTCGAGATTCCGGGTTCACGCTTCGCGTGCCCCGGAATGACGGGAGGAGTTTTTCACCCCTTCGGCGGATCGAGCTTCTGCACGACTTCCCGGAACGGCTGCAGCGCCTCGCAACGCGCGGCGTGCGCCGTCAGCGCCGGATAGCGCGCCGCCGGGAACAGCGCCGGATGCGCCTCGCCGGTGAAGCGCAGCGCGCAGGCGACCATGATGTCGGCGTGGCCGATCCGCTCCCCGAACCAGAACGGCGTCGCCACCGCGGCGCGTTCCTTTTCCAGCAGGTCGAGCACGCCGCCGATCTGGGCCTGGCAGCGCTCGACCCACAGCTCCAGCTGATCCTTGCGCAGCACCCGCTCATAGATCAGGCTGACCGCCTTGTCGGCGAGCCCGCTTCCGAGCGCGCAGATCTTCAACGCATGGCGCCGCGCCTGACCATTTTCCGCGATCATCGCCTTTTCCGGCCCGACCAGCTCGTCGAGATAATCCAGCATCGCGCTGCTCTCGATCAGCACCTCGCCGTCGTCGAGCACGAGCGTCGGCACCCGCCGCAGCGGATTGAAGGCTGCGATCTTGTCGGCGTCGCCGAAGGTCGACCACGGCCGGTGCTCATAGGGCAGCCCGTAAAGCCGCAGCGCAATCGCCACGCGGCGGACGAAGGGGGAGTCGTATTGGCCGATCAGGATCATTTCTGCAGATACCTCTCTCATCGTCATGGCCGGACTTGATCCGGCCATCCACGTCTTTGCCTCACCTCAAAGTAAGTAAGACGTGGATCACCGGGTCAAGCCCGGTGATGACGGTCGGATGGATGCCCGGATCAAGTCCGGGCATGACGGCTGAATGCGTTGCAGCGCTCAGCTCCGCCGCGAAGCGCCTGCAAGACGCCGGTCCATCACCCTTGCGCCGCTTCCCGTTCCATGTCGCGGCCGGAGAGGTCCTCGCTTTGCATGTGGGCGTAGTCGCGCGCCATCTCCCGCATCAGGAATTTTGCCGGAACGTCGTGGAACGAGCCGTGATCGCAGACATATTGCATGTAGGTCCGCCCCTCGCCGTCGAAGGGATGCAGCAGCGCGTCGGTGTGGCCGTCGAAATCGAGCGGATGCACGCCGACCTTGGCGCACAGCGTGGCGTTGAAGGTCGGGGTGGCCTTGCGCCAGGCGCCGTCGACATGGACTTCGGTGTAGCCGTGCCAGGTGAAGATATCCGTGCCCATGCTCCGGCGCAGCTTCTCGGTCGTGAGGTGGTTGCGCACGTCGGCGAATCCGACACGGGCGGGAATGCCGTGGACGCGGCAGGCGGCGGCGTAAAGCGCCGCCTTGCCGACGCAATAGCCGACCCCGGCCGCCAGCACGCTGGAGGCCCGGAACGTCTCTGATGTGCGCATGTTGACGTAAGGGTTATAGCGGATGCCGTCGCGCACCGCTCTGTAGAGCAGGCTGGCCTTCTCGCGGTCGGAGGCGTCAGCCGCAGCGGCGGCGGCGGCGAAGCTTTGCACGGCCGGATGGTCGCTGTCGATATAGTCGCCGGGATCGGTGTAGAGGCGGCGGATCGTGTCGGGAAGGTCGGTCATGCCGCAAGTCTAGCAAGCGGGGGTCGGTTGGCAAATGGTGTTGCTAACTCCCTCGCCGCAACAGCGCCGGCACCCGCCGCAGCGGCTTGAACGGCGCGATCTTGTCGGCGTCGCCGAAGGTCGACCATGGCCGGTGCTCGTGGCCGAGCCTATCGCCACGCGGCGGACCAAGGGGGAGCCGTATTGGCCGATCAGGATCATGGGGGACTCGGAGCGCTATCCAACGACAAAGACCGTCGCAATGCTGTAGTTATCATCTGCATTTCGCAGCGCCATCTTATCGCTCAATATCTTGATAACAGCTTGAGGAGTCCGCACTTTCGAGGTCAAGACAAAAAGCTCTCGCAAGGGGATCTTGTTGTGAAACCCATCGCTTGAGAAGAAAAATCTATCACCGAGCATTAACGGAAAACTACCGGCGTCGATTTTCGGCTCTCCCTTGATGCCAAGCGCGCTCTCCAGAATGTTTTTACGCGGATAATCTTCGAATTGAGCTTTAGTTATCGCACCCGACGAGAGCAATCTTTGGGCTTCTGTATGATCGACCGTGAGCCTGCGAATGCCTGCATTGCGAGCAACCGATATTCGCGTGTCTCCGCAGTGTACAAACTCCATCAAGCCGCTTCGGAATATTGCTCCTGACAACGTTGTTGCCATTGTACGTATTTCGGGGCTCCGCTGTTGATACTCCCGTATCTGCGAATGAATGTGAAGCGCCACCGATTGAAGATCGACGTTTCGTTCCGAAGCCAGATCAACGAATGTCTCGACTGCCAGCATTGACGCAATTCTGCCGCCGGCATGCCCTCCCAACCCATCAGCCACGGCAACTACTAGGTTGGCAGCACCAAATTCCTTCAGTCCAATCGCATCCTGATTTTCAGGACGCGGCCCTGCGCTTGTCAGAGAATCTACTACGAAACGCATTAGCAGATTTCACCTAGAGTGTGAGCTAGCAGGGGGTGGAGGGACGTACGACTGACATGTATTGATCGCTCGAGATGAGAGACCGCCCTGCATACCTTTTCGTCGGAAGCGCGAAATTCAATCGCCAGACGCTTAGCAACGGGTTCGTCTAAGTCTGCGGAACATAGGCTTACAAACATTCGTTCAACGTACCAGCGATTGTGCGAGGTCCCCATCAATAACAGCGCCATTAGACACTCGACTTTCGCCGTGATTGGAACCGATGAAATAAGGGCGGAAAGACGATCGGCAATGCCGTCACAGGCGTCAAAGTTGAATCCGGACGACGCAACCCATTCCGCATACACAACCGCCAACCTACCGGCGTTATCAGGGGCCTGGCCGCAGAGCTCCTCTATACGTTCGAGACTCAACTTCCTAAGCAGGGATTTGCCGTCCTCGCTCGCCAGGTTATCCTCTACGAATTCTACAAACCGGCTCCATATGGCTGGCGTCATCGGTCCCGGCTTTTCTAAATGCTCGGCCAACTCCTTCGCCTGGTCGTTTTGTAAGGCGGGCGCCTTGGGATCTATTGATATTAGGGCATCTAAAAAAGCACGGACGGATTTGAACCTTCGGGCCGGATCAGTTCGGGTACATCCCAATAGAACTTGGGCGTAGTCGCCATCCTCCTTGATTTCTTGGCATGGTACCCGATCCTTCTGTCCAACAATGTCGTGGAGTATGCATCCCAAGGAATAGATGTCTGATTGGGCCGATGCGCGCCTCAAATCAGCAGTGATCTCTGGGGCTGTGTAATAGTCGGATCCCTTCGCCATTCCAGTGGTCGTTAATTTGGAGAGCGTCGAGTCTTTTTGAGAAATCAATCCGAAATCGCTCACTGCATAGAATTGGGAATCACCTTCTTGGAATCGGAGAATATTGTGTGGCTTTAAGTCTCGATGATAAATATCTAGGGAGTGGAGCTCTTCGAGAGCCGCAACAATATCACTAATAACCGAAATGAAATTACCGCCACACGTGCGATCCTTATCTAGGTCATCACCTAAGCTAGAAAGCGCAACTGGCATCAAGTAGTAGGGCTTATCACCCTCTAAATTTTCACCAACAACCGGAACAATGTTTCGGTGACGAAGGCCCTGCTGCATCTTAGCTTCACGAATGAATCGTTTTCTGACGTTACTGACCATCTCCTCCGAGAAATTCTGACTATTTGAGAACGTTTTTCGGGCAAATGGCATTCCCTTGTCGTCAGTAACCAAATCGACGACTCCGAAGCCTCCCGCACCGAGTTGTTTGACAAGTTTCACTGAAATACCTCGACAGCAGCCCCATTCTATTGCGCTTTTACCACATTACTTGTGTTAGATTGACTGTGTCCAAAGGGCTACCCCTCCCCCTCATCGCTCGCCAACAGCCCCTTCACCGCCCTCGCCCACCCCGCCAGCTTGCGCTCGCGCGTCGCAGCAGACATCGCCGGCTTGAAGCGGTGCTCCAGCCGCCAGTTGTCGGCAAACTTCGCCGGCTCGGGATAGACGCCGGCGGCGAGGCCGGCGAGATAGGCGGCGCCGAGCGCGGTGGTTTCCTGGATCATCGGGCGGTCGACCGGCGCGTCCAAGAGGTCGGCGAGGCGTTGCATGGTCCAGTCCGAGGCGGTCATGCCGCCGTCGACGCGGAGCACGACATGGGCCGCCTTGGCATCCGGCCAGTCGGCGCGCATCGCGGCCCACAAGTCAAACGTCTGGTAGCAGACGCTTTCGAGCGCGGCATGGGCGAGTTCGGCGGGACCGGTGTTGCGGGTCAGCCCGAACAGCGCGCCGCGCACCCGCGGATTCCAGTAGGGGGCGCCGAGGCCGACGAAGGCCGGCACCAGGTAGACCGACTGCATCGAATCGGACTTGTCGGCGAGCGGGCCGGTCTCCGAGGCCTGCCTGATGATGCCGAGCCCGTCGCGCAGCCACTGCACCGCGGAGCCGGCGACGAAGATCGAGCCTTCGAGCGCGTAGGTGCGCTGGCCGTTGAGCTGGTAGGCGATGGTGGTGAGCAGCTTGTTCTTCGAGTTAACCGGCGTGGCGCCGGTGTTGAGCAGCGCGAAACAGCCGGTGCCGTAGGTCGACTTCATCATGCCCGGCGCAAAGCAGGCCTGGCCGATGGTGGCGGCCTGCTGGTCGCCGGCGATGCCGGAAATCGCGATCGCGCCGCCAAACAATTCGGGCACGCTGTCGCCGAAATGGTGCGAGGAATCCTTCACCTCCGGCAACAGCGAGCGCGGCACCCGCAAAAGCTTCAGGAGGTCGTCGTCCCACTGCCCGGTGTGGATGTTGAACAGAAGCGTGCGCGAGGCGTTGGTGGCGTCGGTCGCGTGCGCCTTGCCGCCGGTCAGCCGCCACAGCAGATAGCAATCGACGGTGCCGAACAGCAGTTCGCCACGCTCGGCGCGCTCGCGGGCGCCGGGGACGTGATCGAGGATCCAGGCGACTTTGGTGCCGGAGAAATAGGGATCGACGATCAGGCCGGTCTTGCCTGTTATCGCCGGCTCATGGCCTTCGGCCTTCAATTTGGCGCAGATGTCGGCGGTGCGGCGATCCTGCCAGACGATGGCGCGGTGGATGGCCTGCCCGGTGGCGCGGTCCCACACCACGGTGGTCTCACGCTGGTTGGTGATGCCGATCGCGGCGATGTCCTTTGCCGTGACGCCGGCTTTCTTCAGCGCCTCGCGGCAGACCGCGATGGTCGAGGTCCAGATGTCCTCCGGCTCGTGCTCGACCCAGCCGGAGGCCGGAAAATGCTGCGGGAATTCCTGTTGCGCGGTCGCGGCGATCGAGATGTCGCCGCGAAACACGATGGCGCGCGAGGATGTGGTGCCCTGATCGATGGCCAGCACAAAGGACATGACGTTGCTTCCCGGCGGTTGGGTGGTGTTATAGGCAAGGCAAGCGGATTGGGGGTGGTTCGTCAATATGGGCGGGAGCGAGCGTGCTTCTTCACGAACGGCGCGCCCCCTCTCCCGCGCTTGCGGGGGAGGGTTGGGGTGGGGGCTCTTGCCGCAAAGGGATTCGCGGAGGCAGCCCCCACCTGCCTCGCTTTGCTCGGCACCCTCCCCCGCAAGCGGGAGAGGGAAGAGAGCTACACCGACGCGGTGGTAACCCCGCCGTCGACCACGATGGTCTGGCCGGTCATGAAGCTCGAGGCGTCGGAGCCGAGATAGGCGACGGCGCCGGCGATTTCGTCGGGTTCGCCGATCCGGCGCAAGGGCGTGGTGGCGCAGCGGCGCTTCAGGCGTTCTTCGTCTTCCCACAGCGCTTTCGCGAAATCGGTTTTGATCAGGCCCGGCGCGACGCAATTGACGCGCACGCCCTTCGGGCCCCATTCGCCGGCGAGGCTGCGGCACAGCGCGAAATCCGCCGCCTTGGAAATCCCGTAGGCGCCGATCACGGTGGAGCCACGCAGGCCGCCGATCGAGGAGATGATGACCACCGAGCCGTTGCCGCGCTCGGCCATCTGCGGGATCGCCAGCTGGCAGAGCCAGATGTTGCTCTTGACGTTGGAGTTCATGATCTTGTCGAAGGCCTCGTCCGTGATGTCGAGCAGCGGGCCGTAATAGGGATTGACCGCGGCGTTGCAGACCAGGATGTCGATCTTGCCGTAGTGCATGATGGCCCCCTTGATCAGCACCTCGACTTCCGCGCGATGCGAGATGTTGCAGGGGATGACGTGGGCGTCGCCGCCCGCCTTGCGGATGCCAGCAGCCACTTCCTGGCAGGCATCGATCTTGCGGCTGGAGATCACCACCTTGGCGCCGAGCTTCGCCAGCAGTTCGGCCGAGGAGCGGCCGATGCCGCGGCTCGAGCCGGTGACGACGGCGACCTTGCCGGTGAGATCGAACGGGGTGTTTTTCATCGTTTGATACCTCCCTGTTTTTTTCTCCTCGTCATTGCGAGGAGCAAAGCGACGAAGCAATCCATGCCCGAGCCCGCGGCCCTATGGATTGCTTCGCTTCGCTCGCAATGACGCTGAGGGGGCGCGTTGCTTGCTCCGACAGAGGCGATTGCCCCTTACACCAATCCCCCGCCGTCACTGACGCGGCGCAGGTGGTATTCGGTGTCGCCGAAGGTGTTCTCGATCATGGTCAGCCGCTTGAAGTAGTGGCCGATCCTGGCCTCCTGGGTCATGCCGATGCCGCCATGGAGCTGGATCGACTGCTGGCCGACGAATTTCGCCGACTTGCCGATCTGCACCTTGGCCGCGGCAACGGCGGTTGCGCGCTCCTTGGCGTTGTCGAAATCGGCCGCCATGGTCGCGAACATCGACATGCTGCGGGCCTGCTCGACGGCGACGAACATGTCGGCGGCGCGATGCTGCAGGGTCTGGAAGCTGCCGATCGCCACGCCGAACTGCTTTCGGGTCTTGAGATATTCGACGGTGGTCTTCAGCGATTCATCCATCGCGCCGACCGCTTCCGCGCACAGCGCGGTGCGGGCCTCGTCGACCACGCGCTCGATCAAGGCGAGGCCGTTCTCGGGGTCGCCGATCGCCGCGTCGGCGCCGACCTCGACGCCGGTGAAGGCGATGTCGGCCGCGTGCAGGCCGTCCTGGGTCGGATAGCCCTTTTTCGTGATGCCCTTGGCGTTGGCCGGCACCAGGAACACGCCGATGCCGGTCTTATCGCGCTGGCCGCCCTTGGTGCGCGCGGTCACCACGAAGCTGTCGGCGTTCTCGCCGTTGATGACGACGAACTTCTCGCCGTCGATCACCCAGCCGTCGCCCTTCTTCTTCGCCGTGGCGGTGACGTCGGAAAGGTCATAGCGCGAATTCTTCTCGAGCTGCGCAAAGGCAAAGGTCTTGCTGCCGTCGATGATGCCGGGAATATGCGCGGCCTTCTGCGCCGCCGAGCCGCCATGGCGCAGGAAGCCTCCCGCGATCACCACGGTCGGCAGATAGGGCTCCAGCACCATCGCCTTGCCGAGCGCCTCCATCACGATCATGGTCTCGACCGCGCCGGCGCCGAAGCCGCCGTCGGCTTCCGGGAACGGCAGGCCGAGCAGGCCCTGTTCGGCGAGCTTGCTCCAGACGGCCTTGCTCCAGCCGCCCTTCTCCGCCCTGTATTTCTTGCGCGCGTCGAAGTCGTAGGAGTCGTTCAACAGCCCGTCGACGCTTTCCTTGAGAAGCCGCTGCTCCTCGGACAGATCAAAATCCATGTTCTCTACTTTCCTTGATACTTAGAAGCGAGTCATTCCGGGGCACGCGTCTTCGCGTGAACCCGGAATCTCCGGGTGCCACAATCTCGAGATTCCGGGTTCGCGCTCACGCGCGCCCCGGAATGACGGTCACAACCCCAGCACGGCCTTGGTGATGATGTTGCGCTGGATCTCGTTGGAGCCGCCGTAGATCGAGACCTTGCGGTTGTTGAAGTAGCTCGGCGCGATCTGCGCAGTCCAGTCCATCGCCTCGTTGCTGCCGTCCTCGCCGTGCTCGTCATAGGGCGCCGCGAACGGGCCGATCACTTCCATCAAGAGTTCGGTGGTGGTCTGCTGGATTTCCGAACCCTTGATCTTCAGGACCGAGGACGCCGGATTGGGCTTGCCCTTGCCGTGCTTGCCTTCATCGGCGACGACGCGCAGCTGGGTGAGCTCGAGCGCCTTGAGCTCGATCTCGCAGGCGGCGAGCTTCTCGCGGAAGCCCTGGTCCTGGATGATCGGCTTGCCGCCGGATTCGACCTTGGAGGCGAGTTCCTTGATGCGGCGCAGCCGCTCCTTGGAGACGCCGACCCGGGCGATGCCGGTGCGCTCGTTGCCGAGCAGGAACTTGGCGTAATCCCAGCCCTTGTTCTCCTCGCCGATCAGGTTCTCGACCGGCACCTCGACGTCATCGAAGAACACCTCGTTGACCTCGTGGCCGCCGTCGATGGTCTCGATCGGGCGCACCGTGACGCCCTTCGACTTCATGCTGAACACGATGAAGGAGATGCCCATCTGCTTCTTCGCATTGGTGTCGGTGCGGCACAGGCAGAAGATCATGTCGGCGTGCTGCGCCAGCGTGGTCCAGGTCTTCTGGCCGTTGATGATGTACTTGTCGCCCTTGCGCTCGGCCTTGGTCTTGAGCGAGGCGAGGTCCGATCCCGAGCCGGGCTCCGAGAAGCCCTGGCACCACCAGTCGTCGACATTGGCGATGCGCGGCAGGTATTGCTTCTTCTGCTTCTCGTTGCCGAAGGTGTAGATCACCGGGCCGACCATGCTGACGCCGAAGGCGAGCGGCGCCGGCGCCGGGTGCATCTGCAGTTCCTCGTTGAAGATGTAGTGCTGCACCGAGCTCCAGCCGGTGCCGCCATATTCCTTCGGCCAGTGCGATACGCCCCAGCCCTTCTTGTTCAGGATGCGCCACCAGGCGACCATCTCGTCCTTGGAGAGGTGACGGCCCTCGACCAGTTTCCGCCGCGTCTCCGTCGGCACGTTGTCCCTGAAGAACGCCCGCACTTCCTCACGAAACGCTGCTTCTTCCTTGCTGAAAGCGAGATCCATCGGATCCTCCTGTGTGCGAATGAACTACATTCGTTAGTTACGCGTTGTCTCAATCTCGTCGTCCCCGCCTAGTGCGCCATTGCGCACGGGGCGCGGGGACCCATAACCCCCGGCGTTCGGGAGTGGCAAAAGCCGGCCACCACGGTGCCTCAAGCACATCCTCGGCGTATGGGTCCCGGCTCGCGCTTCGCTTGGCCGGGACGACGAGGATGTTTGGCTACGCTCGCCCTCCCGATACCAGTTGCGGTTGCTTTCCCGGCGCCGGCTGCCGGTTGCGCAATTCGTGGCGCGACAGCTTGCCGACCGGGGTGCGCGGCAGTTCGTCGACGAATTCCAGTGCGGCGGGAATTTCGTGCTTGCCGAGCTTGCCGGCGAGAAGCGCCTTGAGTTCGTCCAGCGTGAACGGCGCAGCACCATCACGCAGCTTGACGAAGGCCTTGGCCGCCTCGCCGCGATAGTCGTCGGGAATGCCGATCACGATCACTTCATGCACCGCCGGGTGGGTGTAGATCGCCTGCTCGATCATCTGCGGGTAGACGTTGAAGCCGCCGGAGATGATCATGTCCTTCTTGCGGTCGACCAGATAGAAGTAGCCGTCCGGATCCATGTAGCCGATGTCGCCGGTGAGAAAACGGTCGCCGACGAAGGCCTCGGCGGTTTCCTTCGGCTTGTTCCAGTAACCCTTGGTGACATTCGGCCCGCGAATGCGGATTTCGCCGACTTCGCCCGGCTGCAGGACCTGCTTGGGATCCTCGAGCGCGACCACGTCCATTTCGATGCCGGGCAGCATCAGCCCGATCGAGCCCGGCTTGTCCGGGCCTTCCTTGGGATGGCCGGTGCCGGGCGAGCAGGTCTCGGTCATGCCCCAGCCGCTCTTCAGCTTCATGCCGACCTTGCGTTCGAAGATTTTTGCGACTTCGACCGGCAGCGGCGCGCCGCCGGAGCCGCAGCTCACCAGCGACGACAAATCGCGCTTGTCGAGATCCGGAAGGGCGGCGATCGCGATCCACATCGTCGGCACGCCGGGGAAGGCGGTGGCGCGCTTGATCTCGATGTCGCGCATCACGGCCTCGACGTCGAAGCGCTGATGCAGCGAGATCAAATTGCCGCGCCGGAGCGAGGACAGCAGCACCACCGTCAGCGCGAAGATGTGGAACAGCGGCAGCACGCAGATCACGCGCTCGATGGCGTTGCGCTCGGCGCGCGCCGTCTTGCCCCAGACGTCGTAGACCGAAACCGCCGACGTCAGGTTGCCGTGACTGAGCATGGCGCCCTTGGGCAGCCCCGTGGTGCCGCCGGTATATTGCAGCAATGCTGTGTCATCGACCGCGATCTGCGGCCACTGCGCCGGCTTCGCCGCGCCGTCGACGAACTGACGGTAGGTGACGATGGCGGGATTGGCGGGCAGCGGCGTCTGCGGCGTGCCGACCTTGCCCCAGTCGTCGTCCTCGCAGACGATCAGGCGATCGAGCAGGCCCTTGTCGAGAAATTTCAGCGCGGTCGGCAACAGCGCCTGAAGATTGCTGGTGACCAGCACCCGCGCCCCGGAATCGCTGAGCTTGTGCGACAGCGCGATCTCGCCGTCGAGCGGACTGAGATGCACGATGCGGGCGCCGGCCTTCAGCGCGCCGAAGAAGTTCACGGGGTGATCGGGCGTGTTGCCGAGGAACAGCGCGACCGAATTGTCCCTGCCGTAGCCGGCGCGCAGGAACGCCGCGGCCGCGACCTCGACCCTGGCTTCGAGCTCAGTGTAGCTGATCGGACGGTCGCGGAATTCGATCGCCGGCCGCGCGCCGTATTCCGCCGCCGCCTGCGACAGCAGGTCAGGCAGCGTACCGCGCGCGATCAGATCGTCCCAGTGGACGCCTTGCGGATAGAACTGTTCGCCGGGGTGGGTCATGAATTTTCCGCGTCGTCCCTGCGAACGCAGGGACCCATAACCCCGAACCTCGACATTGAAGAAAGGTCTCTACCCCCGCGCCAAAACGCGAGTTCCCGGCGTATGGGTCCCTGCGTTCGCAGGGACGACGGGTTGAGGCGCGGAGCAGAGCACATCCGGTTCATCCCATCAGGCCGCTTTCGCCGTCTGCGTCAGCGACGCAAAAGTCTTGCCTTCGGCGGCGAGGCGCTTGAGCAGCGGTGACGGCTCCAGCGAGGGATCGTTGGTCTCCCTGGCGTAATAGGCGAGACGCTCGGCGATGTGCTTGAGGCCGACCTGGTCGGCATAGAACATCGGACCGCCGCGGTAGATCGGCCAGCCATAACCATAGAGCCAGATCACGTCGATATCGCTCGGACGCGCCGCGACCTTCTCTTCCAGGATCCGCGCGCCCTCGTTGATCATCGGATACATCATGCGCTCGAGGATCTCCTCGTCGCTGACTACCCGCTTCTTGCGCCCCAGCCGCTGCAGGGTCTCGTCGATCAGCTTCTCGACTTCCGGATCGGGCAGCGGCGCGCGCGAACCTGCTTCATACTTGTAATAGCCCTTGCCGGTCTTCTGGCCGAAGCGGCCGGCTTCGCACAGCGCATCGGCGATTTCCGACTTGATGCCGCGATCCTTGCGCGAGCGCCAGCCGATATCGAGGCCGGCGAGATCGCCCATCGCGAACGGTCCCATCGGCATGCCGAACTTGGTCACCACGGCGTCGACCTGCTGCGGCAGCGCGCCTTCGAACAGCAGTTTCTCCGCCTGCTTGCCGCGCTGCGCCAGCATCCGGTTGCCGACGAAACCGTCGCAGACGCCAACCACCGCCGGCACCTTGGCGATCTTGCGGGCGACGGCGACCGCGGTGGCCAGCGCGTCCGGCGCGGTCTTGGCCGCGCGCACGATCTCGCACAGCTTCATCACATTGGCCGGCGAGAAGAAGTGCATGCCCAGCACGTCCTGCGGACGTTTGGTTTCCTTCGCGATCTCGTCGATGTTGAGATAGGAGGTGTTGGAAGCCAGCACCGCGCCGGGCTTGGCGTACTTATCGAGCGCGGCGAACACTTCCTTCTTGATCGCCATCGTCTCGAACACCGCCTCGATGATCAGGTCAGCGTCCTTGACGTTCTCGAGCCCGACCTTGCCGTTGATCAGGCCCATGCGCTTGGCGGGCGCGTCCGCAGGGATGCCGCCGCGCGCCGCGGTGGCCTCGTAATTCTTCTGCATCACGCCCATGCCGCGCTTGAGCTGCTCTTCGCCGGTCTCGATCAGCGTCACCGGAATACCGGCATTGGCGAACGACATCGCGATGCCGCCGCCCATGGTGCCGGCGCCGATAATGGCGACGCGCTCGACATTGCGCGGTTTGGTGCCTTCGGGCACGCCGGCGATCTTGGCGGCTTCGCGCTCTGAGAAGAAGGCATAGCGCTGGGCCTTCGACTGATCGCTCGTCAAAAGCTTCAGGAAGCCCTCGCGCTCCTTCTTCAGCCCTTCGTCGAACGGCAGGTCGATCGCGGCGCCGACCGCATCCGCAGCGGCGAACGGAGCTTCCAGCCCGCGCGCCTTCTTGGTCAGGGCGGCGACCGCGTTGGTGAAGATCGAGCGGTCGGCTTTGGCGGCGGCGAGCTTGGAGTCGTCGTCGCGCAGTTTGCGCAGCGGTCGCTTCTCGGCCAGCACCCTGCGGGCAAAGGCCTCGCCGCCCGACGCCGGGCCTTCGACGATTTCCTCGATCAGGCCGTTCTTCAGCGCATCGGCCGCACCGATCGGATCGCCGCCGACGATCATCTTGACCGCGAGTTCGGGGCCGACCGCGCGCGGCAGGCGCTGGGTGCCGCCGGCGCCCGGCAGCAGGCCGAGCTTGACTTCGGGGAGGCCGAGCCGGGCGTCCTTGGTCGCGACCCGGAAATGACAGGCCAGTGCGACTTCGAGGCCGCCGCCGAGCGCGGTGCCGTGAATCGCGGCGATGATCGGCTTCGGCGAATTCTCCATCGCGACCAGCACTTCAGCGAGGCCGGGCGGCTTCGGCGGCTTGCCGAATTCGGTGATGTCGGCGCCGGCGATGAAGGTGCGGCCGCCGCAGGTCAGCACGATCGCCTTCACTTCGGGATCGGCGATCGCCGCTTTCATGCAGTCGAAAATACCGCCGCGCACGGCGGCGCTCAGCGCGTTGACGGGAGGACTGTTAACCGTGACGATGGCAATAACATCATTACGCTCGAGCTTGACCACTTCGTTCACGAGACTCTCCCTGGATACCTGTTCTTGGATGGCTTCTTAACTTGCGTCGAGAAGCTACGGCACTTGTTAACTTGCGTTCAGTAGCTACGCACTTGCGTTGAGTGGCTACATTTTTGCTTATTTCGCACTGCGAAATTCAATTCCACACCTTGACACGGAGGGTTATTTTGAAGCACGTCCGTTGTCAACGAGGTCCGTTCAGCAGCAGGCAATGAAACGTCCAGCCAAGAAAGTGGCGACCGATCGCAGTTTCGTCGTCGCACTTTCCCGCGGCCTTGATGTGTTGCGCGCATTCCATCCCAACGACGGGCTTCTTGGCAATCAAGAGATCGCGGCCCGTACGAACTTGCCAAAGCCAACCGTTTCACGGCTGACCTATACTTTGACCAAGCTCGGCTACCTTACACCGGTTCCTCGGTTCGAGAAGTATCAGCTGGCGCCTTCAGCCATGGCGCTGGGGTATGCCGCCCTTGCAAACCTCGGGGTCCGGCATTTGTCCGAACCCTTTCGCGAGGAACTCATGCGCGAGACCGGCGGCGCGGTCGCCGTCGGCGGCCGCGACCGCACCAGCATGATCTACTTCGGCCAGAGCCGCGGCCAAACGCTGGGCGTGCAGCTGGACGTCGGTTCGCGAGTCCCGATTGCCACCACCGCAATGGGACGCGCCTATATCTGGGCACTGCCGGACGAAGAGCGCGGCGCGCTACTGCGCGAACTGCGCGAGCACTACGGCAGCCGTTGGCCGCGGATGCGCGACGGAATCGAACGCGCCGGCGAAACAGTGGAAAGACTCGGCTTCGCGATCTCGGCCGGTGAATGGCATGACGACATCCACGCCGTCGGCGTAGGGCTGAAGCTCAACGACGGAACTGGTCCGTACGCCTTCAATTGCGGCGCGCCCGCATTCCGTTTCACGGAAGATCGGCTGCGCAACGATATTGGACCTCGCCTCGTGGCGATGGTAAGGAACATCGAAGCGGCCTTGGGTGGCGCGGCGCCGCAATCAAAAAAAGATGACAAGAAGTTGAAAGCAGGAGGAAAAGTTGCACGTGTGGTTGAGGGGATCAGGTAGCCTTCATCATTGCGACCGGCGAAAAAATTCGCATGGCCGCTTCCGCCCAACGATCGACGTGGGCGGAGCCAGATGATGCAGGCACAGCTCGCGCAGGGACATAACCCCCTGCTCGCGGTTCGCGACGTCAGCGTCGTGTTCGGCGGCATCGTCGCGTTGAATGGCGTGTCGTTCGACATGCGCAAGGGCCAGATACTCGGCCTGATCGGGCCGAACGGCGCCGGCAAGACGACGCTCTTCAACTGCCTCTCCAGGCTTTACCAGCCGAGCTCCGGCGACATTCTGATGGAAGGCGAGAGCATCCTGATGCGCCCGCCGCACCGGATCGCCGAAATCGGCATCGGCCGCACCTTCCAGAACGTGGCGCTGTTCCCCAATCTTTCGGTGCTCGACAATGTCAGGGTCGGCACCCATTCACGCACCAACAGCGACATCATCTCAGACTCGCTCCAACTGGGCTGGGTCCGCCGCGGCGAGGCCGAGATCAACCGGCGCGTCCATGAAATCATCAGCTATCTCGAGCTTGACGCCGTCGCGCACACCGTGGTGTCCGGCCTGCCGTTCGGCACCCAGAAGCGCGTCGAATTGGCGCGCGCTCTGGCTGCGGAACCGAAGATCCTGCTGCTCGACGAGCCCGCCGGCGGTCTCAATCACGAGGAAGTCCACGTACTCGGCGACCTGATCCGCCGGATTCGCGACGATCGCCATATGACCGTGCTGCTGGTCGAACATCACATGGGTCTGGTGATGTCGATCGCCGACCACGTGGTCGCGCTGAACTTCGGCCGCAAGCTCGCCGAAGGCACGCCGGCCCAGGTGCAATCCGACCCGGATGTCATCAAAGCCTATCTGGGGAGCAAGGACCAATGACCGCGATGCTTAACGTCAAGGATCTCAGGGCCTATTACGGCCAGGTCCAGGCGCTTCACGGCCTCTCCTTCTCGCTCAACGAAGGCAGCCTGACCACGTTGCTCGGCGCCAACGGCGCCGGCAAGACCACCACCTTGCGGGCGATCTGCAGCATGGTGCGTTCGACCGGCGGCATCGAGTTCGACGGCGCTCCGCTCACCGGCCGCTCCACCGAAAACATCGTCCGCCTCGGCATCGCCCATGTGCCGCAGGGCCGCGGCACCTTCACCACCATGACGGTGGAGGAAAACCTGCAGCTCGGCGCGATCACGCGCAAGGACAGGGCCGGCGTCACCTCCGACATCGAGCGCATGTACGATCACTTTCCGGTCCTCAAGGAGCGGCATACCCAGCAGGCCGGCACGCTTTCGGGCGGCGAACAGCAGATGCTGGCGGTCGCCCGCGCGCTGATGCTGCGCCCGCGGCTGATGCTGCTGGACGAGCCGTCGTTCGGCCTGGCGCCGTTGATCGTGCGCGATCTGTTCAAGATCCTCGGCAAGATCAACCGTGAGGACAAGGTCACCATTCTGGTGGTGGAGCAGAATGCGCAGCTTGCGCTGGAGCTCGCCGACAAGGCCTACGTCATTGAAACCGGACGCATCGTGATGTCGGGAAGCGCTGCCGAAATCGCGAACAACGAAGACGTCCGTAAATCCTATCTCGGTTATTGAGGAGCGCAGCCATGGAACTTTTTATCAACCAAGTCCTGGCTGGCATCGCCACAGGTGCGATCTATGCCTGCATGGCGCTAGCCGTCGTCATGATCTACCAGGCGATCGATCATCTCAATTTCGCCCAGGGCGAAATGGCGATGTTTTCGACGTTCATCTCCTGGCAACTGATGCAGTGGGGCGTGCCCTACTGGTGGGCCTTCCTGCTCACGCTGGCATTTTCGTTCGCCGGCGGCATCCTGATCGAGCGGTTGCTGTTCAAGCCGCTTGCCAAGGCGCCGATTCTGACCAATGTCGCCGGTTTCATCGCATTGTTTGCGATCGTCAACAGCGTCGCCGGGCTGACCTGGGACTTCACCATCAAGCAGTATCCGACGCCGTTCGGATCGTCGCCTTTTCTCGGCAGTCAGCTCATCTCTACCCATCAGGCCGGCATGATCGGCGTCACGATAGGACTGTTGATCCTGCTCTATTTGTTCTTTCAGTTCACGCGGATCGGCCTTGCCATGCGCGCGGCTGCATCGTTGCCGGAATCGGCACGGCTGGTCGGCATCAACACCAGCTGGATGATCGCGCTTGGCTGGGGCATGGCGACCGCGATCGGCGCGATCGCCGGCATGCTGATCGCGCCGGTGGTGTTCCTGGAACCGAACATGATGGGCGGTGTGTTGATCTACGGGTTTGCCGCCGCCGTCCTCGGCGGCCTGACCAGTCCGCTCGGTGCGGTGGTTGGAGGCTTCCTGGTCGGCGTGTTCGAGAATCTCGCCGGGACCTATATCCCCGGCGTCGGCAATGAACTGAAATTGCCGATCGCACTGGCGCTTATCATCACCGTATTGGTTCTCAAACCGGCGGGCCTGTTCGGCCGTCCCATCGTGAAGCGAGTTTGATCATGAGCGCAATTGAGGAAGTCGCAAACGAAGCACCGGCGGTCGAGGCCGTTCCAAAGAGAGCCATGACGCTGGGCTACGGCACCTCGATCGTGGTGCTGGGATTGCTGGTCATCGCGCCGATGTTCATGAAGAATTTCATCGTCTTCCAGCTGACGATGGTGCTGATCTACGCGCTGGCGGTGCTGGCGCTGAACATCCTGACCGGCGGCAGCGGCCAGTTTTCGCTGGGCCAGAGCGCCTTCTACGCAGTCGGCGCCTACACTTCGGCCATTCTGATGGAACATGTGGGCATGAATTATGCCCTGACGTTGCCCATTGCCGGCATTATCTGCTTCGGCTTCGGGTTCCTGTTCGGTCAGCCGGCGCTGCGCCTGAGCGGCATCTATCTGGCGCTGGCGACCTTTGCGTTGGCAGTGGCAATGCCGCAATTGTTGAAGCTCGGTGTCTTCGAACACTGGACCGGCGGCGTCCAGGGCCTGGTGGTGACCAAGCCCGATGCACCGTTCGGCCTGCCGATCTCGCAGGACAGGTGGCTGTATTATTTCACGCTTGTGGTCTCGATCGCGATCTACATCTTCTCGATCAACCTCCTGAAGTCGCGTTCCGGCCGCGCCTTCATGGCGATCCGCGACAACGAGATCGCGGCTTCCGCGATGGGCATCGACGTCGCGCTGTACAAGACGCTGGCATTCGGTGTCAGCGCCGGCATCACCGGCGTCGCCGGCGGCCTCGGCGCCATCGCCGTGCAGTTCGTCGCGCCCGACGGCTACACCATCACGCTGGCGATCTCGCTGTTTCTCGGCATGGTCGTCGGCGGCGTGGGATGGCTGCCCGGCTCGATCGTCGGTTCGGCCTTCATCATCTTCGTGCCGAATATCGCGGAGGGCATTTCGAAGGGCCTGTCCGGCGCGGTGTTCGGCGTGCTGCTGTTCCTCGTCATCTTCCTGGTGCCGCACGGCGCGCGGCAAGTCGCAATCGTCGCCCAGCAACTGATCGGCAAACTCAAGAAGGGTTAACGAACGTATTCCACCTAGCGGAATACGCGTCGAATCTGTTCCCAATAAAAAAGCCCCCTGCGACCGTCGTCGCAGGGGGCTTTTTCTTGATGGGCACCCAGAGAAGGTATTGAATGCAGGCAGGCGCCGAAAAGTGCGTCCAATAAAAAACAATGACACAATCACACCAGGACCCAGGGAGATCCAAATGCCTGCTATCCAACTGCGATTGGGGGCCTTTTCGGCTGCCCTCGCGATGCTTGCCGTAACCAGCAGCGGCGCACTCGCACAGAAGAAATACGATACCGGCGCCAACGACACCGAGATCAAGATCGGCAACATCACGCCCTACAGCGGACCGGCCTCCGCCTACGGCGTGATCGGCAAGACCGAAGCTGCCTACTTCAAGAAGATCAATGCCGAGGGCGGCATCAACGGCCGCAAGATCAACTTCATCAGCTACGACGACGCCTACAGCCCGCCGAAAACGGTCGAGCAGGCGCGCAAGCTAGTCGAGAGCGACGAAGTGCTGCTCATCTTCAATCCGCTGGGCACGCCGCCGAACTCGGCGATCCAGAAGTACATGAATGCGAAGAAGGTGCCGCAGTTGTTCGTCGCCACCGGCGCCACCAAGTGGAACGACCCCAAGGACTTCCCCTGGACCATGGGCTGGCAGCCCAACTACCAGAGCGAGTCCCGGATCTACGCGAAGTACATTCTCAAGGAAAAGCCGAACGCCAAGATCGCCATCCTCTATCAGAACGACGACTACGGCAAAGACTACGTCAAAGGCCTCAAGGACGGTCTCGGCGCCAAGGCGGCCACCATGATCATCGCCGAGGAAAGCTTCGAGGTCACGCAACCGACCATCGATTCGAACATCGTCAAGCTGAAGTCGACCAACGCCGACATCTTCTTCAACGTCACCACGCCGAAATTCGCGGCGCAGGCGATCAAGAAGATGGCCGAAATCGAATGGAAGCCGCTGCACTTCCTCAACAACGTGTCCGCCTCGATCGGCGCCGTGATGAAGCCGGCCGGCTTTGAAGCCAGCCAGGGCATCATCTCATCCGCCTACCTGAAGGATACGTCCGATCCGCAGTGGAAGGACGATGCCGGCATGAAGGCCTTCGACGAGTTCCTCGCCAAGTACTTCCCTGAAGGCAACAGGATCGATGGCGCGGTGATGTACGGCTACACGGTCGCACAAGGCCTCGTGCACGTGCTGAAGGCCTCCGGCGACAATCTCACCCGCGAGAACGTCATGAAGCAGGCGGCCAGCATCAAAGGACTTGAGCTGGGCAGCATGCTGCCGGGCATCAAGGTCAATACCAGTCCCACCGACTTCGCCCCGATCTCCCAGCTTCAGCTGATGCGGTTCAAGGGCGACAAATGGGATCTGTTCGGAGAGGTCATCAGCGGCGACGTCGGCGGCTGACGCTCCGGCGGGATTAACCGACTGCCAAGGAAAGAGCCTTTGCGCCCCCCGGCGCAGGGGCTTTTCCTTGATGGCCGCCGCCAAATGGTATTCAATCCGGCCGTGCCAAGAAGAACATAACGCACCCAACATCAAGAAAAGGGAGACCCTGAATGCTTACTACCCCCAAGAAACTTGCGATCGCCTCGGCCGCGTTGGTTGCGCTTGCCGCAACCAGCAGCGCCGCGCTCGCCCAGAAGAAATACGACACCGGCGCCACCGACACCGAGATCAAGATCGGCAACATCATGCCCTACAGCGGACCTGCCTCCGCCTATGGCGTGATCGGCAAGACTGCAGAGGCCTACTTCAAGAAGATCAATGCCGAGGGCGGCATCAACGGCCGCAAGATCAATTTCATCAGCTATGACGACGCCTACAGCCCGCCGAAGACCGTCGAGCAGGCGCGCAAGTTGGTCGAGAGCGACGAGGTGCTGCTCGTCTTCAATCCGCTCGGCACGCCGCCGAATTCGGCGATCCAGAAGTACATGAATGCGAAGAAGGTGCCGCAACTGTTCGTCGCCACCGGCGCCACCAAGTGGAACGATCCGAAGGGCTTCCCCTGGACCATGGGCTGGCAGCCCAACTACCAGAACGAAACCCAGATTTATGCCAAGTACATCCTCAAGGAACTACCGAACGCCAAGATCGCCGTGCTCTATCAGAACGACGATTACGGCAAGGACTACCTGAAAGGATTGAAGGACGGACTCGGCGCCAAGGCGGCTTCGATGATCGTCATGGAAGAAAGCTACGAGGTCTCGGAGCCGACCATCGACTCCCATATCGTCAAGCTCAAATCGACCGGCGCCGACGTCTTCGTGAACATCACCACGCCGAAATTCGCCGCGCAGGCGATCAAGAAGAACGCGGAAATCGGCTGGAAGCCGCTTCATTTCCTCAACAACGTCTCCGCCTCGATCGGCAGCGTGATGAAGCCGGCCGGCTTTGAAGCCGGCCAGGGCATCATCTCGTCGGCCTACCTGAAGGATACGTCCGATCCGCAGTGGAAGAACGATGCCGGCATGAAGGCCTTCGACGAGTTCCTCACCAAGTACTTCCCCGAAGGCAATCGGATCGATGGCTCGGTGATGTACGGCTACACCGTCGCGCAAGGCCTCGCGCACGTGCTGAAGGCCTCCGGCGACAATCTCACCCGCGAGAACGTCATGAAGCAGGCGGCCAGCATCAAGAATCTGGAGCTCGGCGGCCTGTTGCCCGGCATCAAGGTCAACACCAGCGCCACCGACTTTGCTCCGATCTCGCAGGTGCAACTGATCAGGTTCAAGGGCGAAACCTGGGAGAGGTTCGGCGAAATCCTGGGCGCCGACACCACCAACTGACGTACTAACCCGCGCCGCCCTTCAGGGCTCACAGACCCCCGCAGCACGCTGCGGGGGTATAGTGATAGCCTAAAATAGGACCAGTTTTGACCAGAGTGTCGTCAGGACTGGATTATGGGTTTAAGGACGCGCCATCAGGCGCGGCGTTACTGGGCGGGAAGGTGTCAGCGCGTTTCTTCGAGTTTTCGAAGGCTTTAGATCGCTGCGATATCGTCGGACAGCGTACCAAAGAGCCTTCTTATAAATGAAAGGGCGTCAGCGCTATCGATAAGCAGTTGTCTAACTGCACTTTCGTATTGCGTTCTTCCTTGGAAACCGAGGGTGATCTTCCCCCGAAAAAGTGGACGGGTTTAAGCGGCTTTTAGCTCCATCTCGATCGGGGCGATATACCCGATGGCGGAATGGAGCCGGGTTCGGTTGTAGAAGCCCTCGATGAAGGTGAAGATATCGCGCTGGGCCTCGGCGCGAGTCTTGTAGTTGCGATGATGAACGAGCTCGGTCTTCAGGGTATGGAAGAAGCTCTCCATCGGGGCATTGTCGTAGCAATCGGCCTTGCGGCTCATCGATGCGGTGATGCCGGCGGCCGTGAGAGTGTTGCGATAGGCGTGTGAGGCATACTGCACGCCGCGATCGGAGTGGTGGATCAATCCGGCCTGCGGGCGTTGCTGCTGGATGGCCATCGTCAGCGCCGCGGAAGCGAGTTCGACCTGCATATGATCCCGCATGGCCCAGCCGACGATCTTTCGGCTGAAGAGATCCATGACGGCCGCCAGGTACAGCCACCCCTCCGCGGTCGGGATATAGGTGATATCGGCGAGCCAGACCCGGTTCGGGGCTGGGGCCGTGAAGTCGCGCGCGATCAGGTTCGGTGCGATCGGCAGGTCGTGACGGCTGTCGGTGGTGCGCACACGGCGCGGCGGTGCCATGATGGCGCGGATACCGTGCCGACGCATCATCCGCTCGATCCGGCCGCGGCTGGCGCCACGGCCCTGCCTCCGCAGGACGGTATGGACGCGGGGACTGCCGTAGCGCCCGCTGCTGTCTTGATGGACTTGCCGGATTGCAGCCAGGAGCGTGGCATTGGATTTTGTTCGCTCACTCACCGGGCGATCACGCCAGGCGTAATAGCCGGCTGGCGAGACCTCGAGCACGGCACACATCAACCGCACCGGATAGGTGTCGCGGTGGTCCTCGATGAAACGGAAGCTCATGTCCGGGTTCCGGCAAAGATCGCGATCGACTTTTTTAAAATGTCGCGCTCCATACGCAGCCGTTCGTTCTCCTGGCGCAACCGGGCGATCTCCGAGGCCTGGTCCGCCGACATCGGCGTCGCCTGCGTGGTGGGGCGCCACGCCGCCGATGTCGGCCCCTGCCGGAACTTGTCCACCCAGCGCCGCAGCACCGAGTCGCGCAGACCGAGTTCCTTGGCCACCGACGTGACCGAGCGACGGCTCGACGCCACCAGCTCGACCGCTTGGCGCTTGTACTCTTCGGTAAATGACCGACGTTGACGTTCCATTCGACACCTCCGGGCTCAACGAGCCTACTACAGGTGTCCACTCATTCGGAGGAGGTTCAAGGGTCTCCGCTATGAGTCCCAAGGCAGGAGACTCCCGGACGGGATAACGAGCAACTATGAAGCCTAGATCGCCTCTGGCAATCGCGGCCTCAAGCTTCACTTTCTTTTCAGAGATGATTTTAGGCACGTCTATAGTGATATCGATTGGAAGTGCCGTGGCAATATCTTTGCGCTTCGGCAGCTTGCTCATCAAGTCGGCTCGTATCTTCGCTTCAACAACGCGCTCGCTTAGCCTCTGGACGTGCGGACCAAACGATGCCAACGCTCGCTTGCTCGCCTCTGGTATCAGGGAGGACGCGTTGAGCTGCACCCGGTTCCGAAGACACCGAGTTAGGTGTTTTATGGAGCAGGAGCTTGAGGCGGTTCGACTGATCAAGGAGCGCGGCGTGTCGTATGCAGCAACTGCGTGAAGCAGCTTGCGGGCGATCCACAGCATGCATTCCCCGGCCACGGTCAGATGAAGCCGGAGCGGAGCATGCGTTCTCTTGTGAGCACGCGCAGCGGCGCGCACGCCGTGACGTCAATTGATGTCGATATGTTCCACCGCACCATCAACCTATTGCAATACTGGCGCCCTCACCTCGGCGGCGCCATGCAGTGGGACGCACGCGAGCGCCTTCCGATTTGAGGCCACGACGCTCCCGGCAAAACTCGCGCGAGCCGCATCCACCCCGAATCGAGCACGAGGCGGCTTCCATCCGCCACCGAATCGAAGCGCGCGGATTTCGCTGCTCGCGCGCCCAAAAGGCAAATCACCACCGGAAACAGCCGGGAACTGTTGCCACCATGCTACGCCGACAGTCTATCTCGCTGCTTCGAGGCGCACCTTCTGCACCCTCAGGTAGCGCCTCGGAGCGACGGGAAATATTCTGATCGGGTATTTTGCAGGAATTTAAGGGGTGGCTGGAATGTCCGACACAACGCAGACGGGATCGGGAATGGGCCGGATAGCGCTGCGCCGGCTGTTTCTCGCCGGCACGTCGCTGACGGTGCTGAGCGGCTCGACGCTGGCGGCGGACCTTCCGCTGGTGAAAGCGCCGCCGCCCGTGATCGCGTCGTCGTGGGCCGGTTTTTATCTCGGCGTTCATGGCGGCTACGGCTGGAAACACGACGACTTTTCCCGATCCGAGGCCGAGTTCTTCTTCACGACGCCGCCTCCGTCGCTTGACGGCGTGCGGTCGCAAGGCGGGGTCTTCGGCGCCCATGCCGGTTACAACTGGCAGTTCGGCCGTGTCGTCACCGGGCTGGAATTCGACTTCAGCGCGACGGATATCAAGGGCACCAACAGCGTCAGCGAGGTCTTCGTCGCACCCGGCACAACAGTTTCAAGCAGCGACACGCTGGGCGAAAACGTCAGATATCTCGGCAGTGCCCGCACGCGGCTCGGCTGGCTGCCCACGGACAAGGTGCTGCTCTACGGGACCGCGGGCCTTGCCTGGGAGCGGCTCGACCAGACCAAGGTCCAGTCCCAGGCCGTCACGGCGAACGGAGTACTTGTGACTTCAAACTCGTTTTCCTTCCGGGATCCCATCGACAAATTCGGCTGGGTCGCGGGCGTCGGCGCGGAAGCGATGCTGGGCAGCCCGAACTGGATCGGCCGCGTCGAATATCTGCACTACGATTTCGGGCAGGTCATGACGGCCAGGAGCGACACCAATACGGCGCCTGGATTTGGCTCCTTCAACAGCTCCGCCGGTTCGCAGACCATCGACCTCGTTCGCGCCGGTATTTCCTACAAGTTCGGCGAGCCTGCCAGGATGGCGGCCGTGCCCTATGCCAAGGTGCCGGTTGCGGCGTCAGCCTCGTCATGGGCCGGCTTCTACCTCGGCGCCCATGCCGGGTATGGCTGGGGAAACGATCCCGGCACGGAGCCGTTAATACTGTTCCCCGGGATCGGCTCGACGGCGACCCTCGGCGGGGTCAACTCGAAAGGCTGGGTCGGCGGCGGCCAGCTCGGTTACAACTGGCAGTACGGTCGTTTCGTAACCGGTCTCGAAATCGACCTCAGCGCCGCCGACATCAGCGGCAGTTCGAACACCGCGACCGCGACCATCGCGGTTCCGGCCGCCACTCTCTCCGGCAGATTCGACGAAAACGTAAAATATCTCGGCACCGCGCGCGGCCGCCTCGGCTGGCTGGCGACAGATAATTTGCTGTTTTACGGCACGGCGGGCCTTGCCTGGGAACGCCTCGAGCGCACCAAAATACAAAATGAAACGACACCGGCAGGGATAACGAACGCCACATCCACCAGTCCGTCCGACCGGTTCGGCTGGGTCGCGGGTGTCGGCGGCGAAATGATGCTCGGCAGCACGAACTGGATCGGGCGCCTCGAGTATCTGCACTACGATTTCGGCCGCATCAACACCGGCGGCAACATCAGCATCTTTCAGAGCGGACTATCCGCCAACGCAACCATCACCGCAGGGCGTCAAACCATCGACGTGGTGCGCGCCGGCGTTTCCTACAAGTTCGGCCCGGAAATGGCTGCGGCGGTTCAGCCTGCGATGTACACCAAGGCGCCGCGCGTGCCGCCGCCGCTGCAGAACTGGGCCGGTTTCTATCTCGGCGCCCATGGCGGCTATGGCTGGAAGGGCAACGATTTCGCGATCACCGCCTTCAGCCGCGCGCTCGCCGGCGGCATCAAGTCGGCGGGCTGGCTCGGCGGCGGCCAGGCCGGTTACAATTGGCAGTACGGCCGCGCGATCGCCGGACTGGAGATCGACGGCAGCGCCACCGGCATCCGGGGCAGCTCGCTCCCGGTGACCTTCGGGGGCACGACCGGCACGCTGTCGGACAATGTGAAATATCTCGGCACCGCGCGCGGCCGTCTCGGCTGGACGCTCGCGGGCGACTGGCTGCTCTATGGCACCGGCGGCCTCGCATGGGAGCGTGTCAACCGAACCTGGTTCAGGGTCTCGCCCAGCCTGAATAACATTAACACGATTCTCAGCGAATCGCCGCGCGACCATTTCGGCTGGGTGGCCGGCGCCGGTGTCGAAACCATGATCCACAACTCGAACTGGATCGCGCGCCTCGAATATCTGCACTACGATTTCGGCACCGTCGAGTCTACCACGGTCCAGACATCGACCGATCCCGCAAATCCGCCGTTCGCCGAGCGGGGCGGCCGCCAGACCCTCGAGGCCGTCCGCGCCGGCCTGTCCTACAAGTTCACGCCGTAGCGTTTCAACCAACGAACGGCCGGGCCACAGGAC
This sequence comes from Bradyrhizobium sediminis, assembly GCF_018736085.1. Taxonomy (NCBI): domain Bacteria; kingdom Pseudomonadati; phylum Pseudomonadota; class Alphaproteobacteria; order Hyphomicrobiales; family Nitrobacteraceae; genus Bradyrhizobium; species Bradyrhizobium sediminis. The sequence goes on from NZ_CP076134.1 coordinate 5,043,828, forward strand.
CCGGCCGTTTTTGTTTGAACGGTGAATGCCAGATATTCCTCCGGAAGTGCGATTCGCCCTTCACGGCGGCGACCGCCACCTTCGCCTTGAAGGCCGGTGTGTTTCCGGCGCGTTCTTCTACTCATGGTCGCTCCTGATTCGCAGGCACAGCGTGCCCGTTGTCAGGCAGACACTCCACTTATCGCCCTGTGCAGAATTCCATGACGGGCTCTTTTGGCTCGTAAAGCGCAAAGCCGTCCGATGGACTTGGGCGGGCAAAGATAATCTTGAAGTTGGCTCCGTACCGCGGCTGCCAATGCCCTTTTGCCCCGAATGGCCAACCTTTTTGGCCGATGGTCTTGTGACAGGAGATTTTTCAGGCCCCGACCCGATCAAGGAGGAGTTTCGAGAGCCGATCAAGAGGATACTAAGAAGCCTGGGTAACTAGAATAGAAAACTGTTGCAGGCCAGTTTGAAGCCTGACCGACAGCGTCAGGATTAGCAGCGCAATTACGAGCAATTCGCTGCCGATCTTCCATGTTTCTAACAATGAAGGCTAGAAGCGAGATGCTTGCCAACGTCATTTGTTGCAGCATCTATCGAGCGCTGAAAAAGCCGGACGGGGCGCATTCTGAATAGCAGAATTATCGGCACAATGGCGCTAAGGTCAAAACTGGCCTATTTTCTTGATATCACTATACCCCCGCAGCGCGCTGCGGGGGTTTTCTTTTGTGCAAAACGGATGGATAACCGGCGTCGCATGTTTCCATTTCAAATCCCGCGAATCGATGACCGACAGACGCCCTCTCCTGCGCGCGATCTATGATGCCGCCGTCGCCGCCGCACATCCCGACGTGGTGCTGGCGAGGCATCTGCGCCCGGCGCCGAAGGGCCGGGTGATTTGTCTGGCCGCCGGCAAGGGCGCGGCCGCCATGGCCGCAGCGGCGGAGCGGCACTATCTTGACGAACTGGGGCTCGAGCCGTCGCGTCTCACCGGGATCGCCACCACCCGCCACGGCCACGCCGTGCCGACGCGGCGGATCCGGGTGGTCGAAGCCGGCCATCCCGTCCCCGATGAGGCTGGCCTCAAGGGCGCCGAGGACAGCCTGCGTCTGGCCGCGAGCGCGGGTGCCGACGATCTCTTGCTGGTGTTGTTGTCGGGCGGCGGTTCCGCGAACTGGATCGCGCCGGCCGAGGGCGTATCGTTCACGCAGAAACAACAGCTGAACCGGGCGCTGCTGCGCTCGGGCGCGCCGATCGGCGAGGTCAACACCGTTCGCAAACACCTGTCGCGGATCAAGGGCGGGCGGCTGGCGCGCGCCGGGAAGCTGGCCGAAATCGTGACACTGGCAATATCGGATGTTCCGCACGACGATCCGAGCGCCATCGCCTCCGGACCGACGGTGCCGGATCCGACCACGCTTGCGGATGCGCGCGCCCTGGTCGCAAAATACGGCCTTCAGGTTGACGACGCGATCCGGATTGCGCTCGACGACCCCAGGAACGAGAGCTGCAAGCCAGGCGATGCCGCCTTTGCGCGCGCAGAGTTCGAACTGATCGCGCAGCCGAAGGCGTCGCTGGACGCCGCGATCAGGCTGGCCAAGGACGCGGGCTACGAGATCATCGGACTCGGCGCCGACCTCGAAGGCGAGGCCCGCGACGTCGCCGCCGATCACGCCAGGCTTGCGCTGCAGGCCCGCGCGGCGAACAGGCGCGTGGCGATCCTGTCGGGCGGCGAACTCACCGTGACCGTGCGCGGCAATGGCCGCGGCGGCCCCAACCAGGAGTATGCGCTGGCGCTGGCCGGTCTGCTCAAGGACACACCCGATATTGCGGCGCTGGCGGCGGACACCGACGGCGCCGACGGCGGCGCCGGCAGCGCCGCCGATCCCGCGGGCGCAATGATCGATTCCGCCACGTTCGCTAAGATGAAGTCGCTCGGCCTCGATCCCAGGGCGTACCTCGACAACAACGACGCCACCGCGTTCTTCAGCGCAACCGGCGATCTCCTGCTGACCGGCCCGACGCTGACCAATGTCAATGATATCCGGGTGATATTGGTGGATTAGGGCGCAGCTCCATCCACGTCATTGCGAGCGCAAGCGAAGCAATCCATTCTTCCTTGCTGCTGCCATGGATTGCTTCATCGCGGAGCCTGTCATCGGGCGCGCATTCGCGCGACCCGTTGGCTCCTCGCAATGACGAGCGAGCGTGCCTCGCACCCGCCTCAAAACTCTCTTGCGAGCTTGCTCAGCATATCCAGCAGCGCGGCGCGGTTGGCGGGGCCCAGCACCTCGTTGAGACGCGCTTCGTGCTTGGTCGCGACCAGCTTCTTGGCGCGCGCCAGCACCGCCCGGCCCTTGTCGGTCAGCATCAGGATGTGGGAGCGGCGGTCGTTGGTCGAGCGGACCCGCGTGCACAGGTCTCGGCTCTCGAGGCCGTCGAGCATCGCCACGAAATTCGGCCGCAGGATGCCGAGCGTATTGGCGATCTCGGTCTGGTTGCGGCCGGGATTCCTGTCGAGCAGCAACAGCACCGAGAACTGCGCCGGCGTCAGCTGCAGCGGCGCCACACAACGCAGGAAATCCTCGAAAATTCTCAACTGCGCGCGCTTGAGCGAATAGCCCAGCAGTTCCGACAATTCGCCGAGCTGCAGCGCGGTGTCCGGCGCCGAGGCCTCCGCCGGTTCCTTGCGGGCGGCGCGGGACGGCTTGACGGCAGCGGCGGCGGTCTTGGAAACAGTCATCGCTCGAGGCTCGCAATCCCGCTAGGCTGAAAGGTACCCGGCTGACGCCTACCGGGCCTTGAAGTTATATTTGATAATTGTTATGCACTATACCGAATATCGGCGGGACTTTTCAACTGCTGTTATTCGACGGTCAGCGGCCGCTCAAGGCCGCGACCGGTCCGACGCTTGAGGGGGAGCGCCCGGCCTTGAACACAACCATCATGCTGTTCCTGGTACAGGACGGCATTACCAGCGGCGCAATCTATGCGCTGCTCGGACTTGCGCTGGTGCTGGTGTTCGCCGTCACCCGCGTGATCCTGATTCCGCAGGGCGAGTTCGTCACCTATGGCGCGCTGACCTATGCCACGCTGTCGGCGGGCCATGTGCCCGGCACGGCGCGGCTGGCGGTGGCGATGGGCATGGTGGCGTTTGGCCTCGACCTGTTCGCCGGCCGCAAGTTGCTGCATCTGCGCCTGGTGGCACGCGCCTTCGCGGTCAATATCCTGCTGCCGGTCGTGATCCTCGCTTTGACCTCCTGGCTCGCCGGCCAGAAGTCGATCGCGATCAATATCGCGCTGTCGCTCCTGATCGTCGCGGCGATCGGCCTGTTTCTCTACCGCATTGCGTTTCAGCCGATCGCGCACACCTCGGTGCTGGTGCTGCTGATCGTTTCCGTCGGTTGCCACCTCGCGCTGCAGGGCCTCGGCCTGGTATTTTTCGGCGCCGAAGGCCAGCGCGGCCCGGCGATCCTGGATACGGCCTTCACGATAGGCCCGCTGCGCTTCACCGGCCAGAGCATGGCGGTCTACGCCATCACCATCGCCTTCATCGTCGGCCTGTGGCTGTTCTTCGGCCTCACACTCTACGGCAAGGCGCTGCGCGCCACTGCTGTCAACCGGCTCGGCGCGCGCCTGGTCGGCATCCGGACCACGCTGTCGGGACAGATCGCCTTTCTGCTGGCCTCGGTGATCGGGGCGATTTCGGGCATCCTGATCGTGCCGATCACGACGCTGTATTACGACACCGGGTTCCTGATCGGCCTGAAGGGCTTTATCGCTGCGATCATCGGTGGCCTCGTCAGCTACCCCCTGACCGCGGTCGCGGCGCTGGTGGTCGGCACCGTCGAGGCGTTCTCCTCGTTCTATGCCAGCAATTTCAAGGAGGTCATCGTCTTCACGCTGATCCTTCCGGTCCTCGTGCTGCGGTCGCTCGCCGCACCCGAGGTCGAGGAAGAGAAGGATTGATCGCGATGACGCAACGCCTCCTTCCCATGTTCGTCTTCGCGCTGGTGATGGCAGCGATTCCGTTCATCCCGGGCATGCCGCCGTTCTGGATCGTGCTGCTCAACAACATCGGGCTTGCCGCCCTGGTGGCGATGGGGCTGGTGCTGCTGACCGGCGTCGGCGGCCTCACCTCGTTCGGCCAGGCGGCATTTTGCGGTTTTGGCGCCTACACGACGGCGGTGCTCACCACCGCGTATGGAGTATCGCCGTGGCTGACGCTGCCGCTCGCCTTGCTGGTGAGCGGCATCGCCGCCGTCCTGCTCGGCCTCGTCACGGTGCGGCTGTCCGGCCACTATCTGCCGCTCGGCACCATCGCCTGGGGCATCGGCCTGTTCTACCTCTTCAGCAAGCTGGAATTCCTCGGCCGCAATGACGGCATCACCGGGATCCCGCCGCTGTCGATCGGCTCGCTCAAGATGCTCGATGCCGGGACGATCTACTTCGCGATCTGGGTCGCGGTGCTGATCTCCGCCCTGCTCACCATGAACCTGCTGGACTCACGCACCGGCCGCGCGATCCGGGCGCTGCGCCGCGGCCACATCGCCGCCGAAGCCTTCGGCGTGCAGACCCCGCGCGCCAAGCTGTTGGTGTTCATTTATGCCGCGGTGCTGGCCGGGCTGTCCGGCTGGCTCTATGCGCATTTCCAGCGCGCCGCCAATCCGACCCCGTTCGGCGCCCAGGCCGGTATCGAATATCTTTTCATCGCGGTGGTCGGCGGCGCCGGCTATGTCTGGGGCGCGGTGCTGGGGGCCGGCATTGTCGTCATCCTGAAAGAGATCCTGCAGAGCCACCTGCCTTATCTGTTCCACGGCGAAGGCCAGCTCGAGACCATCGTGTTCGGCATCCTGCTGGTGCTGCTGCTGCAACTGGCGCCGACCGGCGTCTGGCCCTGGCTGATGGCGCGGCTGCCGTTCACGCCCGGCCGCAAGCGGCCCGATACCTCGCTGGTCCTGCCGGCGCGCAGCCGGCCGGCGACCGCGCCCGGCGTATTGCTGCAGCTCGACCGTGCCCGCAAGCAGTTCGGCGGCGTGATCGCGGTCAACGAGGTCTCCTTCGACGTCCAGGCCCGCGAGATCGTGGCGCTGATCGGCCCCAACGGCGCCGGCAAGAGCACCACCTTCAACCTGATCACCGGCGTGCTCACTTCTACCGGCGGCTCGATCTCCGTGCTCGGCCGCAACATCAACAACGCGCCGCCGCTGGAAGTGGTAAAACTTGGTATCGCCAGGACCTTCCAGCACGTCAAACTGGTGCCCGACATGACGGTGCTGGAAAACGTCGCGATCGGCGCCCATCTGCGCGGGCATTCCGGCGCGCTCTCCAGCATGTTCCGGCTCGACCGGGCAGATGAGGCGAAATTACTGGCGGAGGCGGCGCGCCAGATCGAGCGCGTCGGGCTCAGTGACCAGATCGACCAGCTGGCGGGCAGCCTGTCGCTCGGCCAGCAGCGCATCGTCGAAATCGCGCGGGCGCTCTGTGTCGACCCGATGCTGCTGCTGCTCGACGAGCCGGCGGCCGGTTTGCGGCATATGGAGAAGCAGCGGCTCGCCGGCCTGCTGCGGCAATTGCGCGACGGCGGCATGTCGGTGCTGCTGGTGGAGCACGACATGGGATTCGTGATGAATCTGGCCGACCGCGTCGTGGTGCTCGACTTCGGCACCAAGATCGCCGAGGGCACCCCCGATGCGATCAAGACCAATCCGGACGTGATCGAGGCCTATCTCGGAGCGGTTTCATGAGCGCATTGCTGCAGGTCACCGACGCGCATGTCGCTTACGGCAAGGTCGAGACGGTGCGTTCGGTCTCGCTCGAGGTTAATGACAACGAGATCGTCACCATCATCGGCGCCAACGGCGCCGGCAAGACCACACTGCTGAACGCCGTCATGGGCATCCTGCCGCTGCAGGGCCGCGTCGTCTTTGCCGGCGAGGACATGTTGCGGTTCGAGATCGAGGACCGCGTCGCGGCGGGCCTCAGCCTCGTGCCTGAGCATCGCGAGCTGTTCGCCACCATGAGTGTCGAGGACAACCTGCAGCTCGGCGCCTTCCGGATCGCGAAAGCGGTCGCGGCGCAATCGTTCGAGCGGGTCTACACGCTGTTCCCGCGGCTGAAGGAGCGGCGCAAGCAGCTCGCCGGGACGCTGTCGGGCGGCGAACAGCAGATGCTGGCGATGGGCCGCGCCCTGATGGGCGCGCCAAAGCTGTTGATGCTGGACGAGCCGAGCCTTGGCCTCGCCCCGATCATCGTCGCCGATATCTTCCACATCATCGGCGAACTGCGCGCCAACGGCGTTTCGGTGCTGCTGGTCGAACAGAACGCCCAGGCCGCGCTGAAGATCGCCGACCGTGCCTATGTGATGGAGCTCGGTGAGTTCATCCTGAACGGTCCGGCGACGGACATCGCCGCCAACCAGCGGGTGGCGGCGAGCTATCTCGGCTTCACCCACGAGGGCGAGAGCGCGGTTTAGAAAAGAAAAAGTAGGGTGGGCAAAGGCGCTCTTGCGCCGTGCCCACCATGGTGAATGGCGTTCAAGTGGTTGGTGGGCACGCTTACGCTTTGCCCACCCTACCGACTACGAACTTCAGCTCACTTCGCCGGAACGTATTTTCCGTCCTTCACCGTCAGGATGATGCGCGAGCGGTCGTCGACGCCGTAGCGGTCCTTTTCGGTCCAGTTATAGACGCCTTGGCTCGCCGCGAGGTCCTTCTCGCTCAGCCACGCCTTACGGATGCCCTCGCGGAATTCCGGCGTGCCCGGCTTGCCCGCCTTCAGCGCCACCGGAATGACGCGCTTGAGAACTTCAAAGGCATCGTAGGAATGTCCGGCGAACTGGCTGCGGCTGTTGGGACCGAACTTGGCCTCATAGGCGGTGTTGAGCGCGAGGCCGGGCTTCTTGGTCAGCGCGCTGTCGGCTTGCGTTTCCGGCGACATTACCGGACCCGACGCCATGATCACGCCTTCCGCAGCCTTTCCGGCGATGCGGATGAAGTCCATGCTGGCAGCGCCATGGGTCTGATAGATCAGCCCCTTGTAGCCGCGCTCGCGCAGCGCCGTCTGCGGCAGCGCCGCGGCGGTGCCGGACGCGCCGACCAGGACCGCGTCGGGATTGGCGGCGACCAGCTTCAGCACCTGTCCCGCGACCGAGGTATCCGGCCGCGCAAAGCGCTCCTCGTCAACCATAGTCATTCCCATCGGGACGGCCTGGTTCTTGAAGTCGTTGAACCAGAGATCGCCGTAGGAATCGGAGTAGCCGATGTACCCGACGGTTTTGACGTTATGCGCCTTCATGTGCTCGTACAGCACCTTGCCCATGATCGGGACCGGTTGCGGCATGACGACCGACCACTTGGCGCGCTCCGGCGTGATCGGGAGCGGCGCCAGGCCGAAATGCGGAATGCCGGCTTCATTGGCGACGGTGGAGACCGCAACCGTCGGCGGCGTGGTCGACGAACCCATGATGATGTCGGCCTTGGATTCCGTGACGAAGCGCCGCGCATTGGTGGTGGCGGCGGTCGGATCGCCACCGTCGTCGAGTACGATCAGCTTGAGCGGGACGCCGCCGATTTCCTTCGGCACGAATTCGAGCGAGTTGCGCTCGGGAATGCCCAGCGCCGCCGCGGGTCCCGTGGTCGTGACGGTGATGCCGATCACGATTTCATTGCTCTGGGCGCTTGCCGGTAACGCCGGCAGTGCCAAAGTTGCCGCGATGGCCGCGGCCGACAGGTAAAACTTGTTCATTCATTCCTCCCTTTGAGTGTTGTTGTCCAACCTAGATCAAAATCGGGCTGTTCATTCAGCCCCTTCTTTAGGTCATGCCGCTGCCCAAGTCAGTTTTCAAGTCAGCCTCTTCAAGTCAGCCCCGCGTGAACCTCGCAATAATCTCTTCCGGCATCGGGGCCGATTTCAGCTTGCCGGGATCGTCCGGGTGCCGGCCGACCAGCACCCGGGTCTCGAACGCCTCGATCGCCAGCGCCTCGCCCTTGAACACCTTGTGGGTGACCTCGAAGCTCGACCGCTTGAAGCTCTCCACCCGGCTCTCGATCGCGATCCAGTCGCCGTGGGTCGAGGCGATGTAGAATTTGGCCCGCGTGTCCACCATGGGAATGCCGACCAGGCCATATTTGTGGATGATGTCCTGCTTCGAGAAACCGGCGGCTTCGAACATGATCGAGGTCGAATCGTCGAACATCGCGAAGTAGCGCGGATAGTAGACGATGTTGGCGGGGTCGCAGTCGCCCCACTGGATCTGCACGTCGCGCCGGTGGACGAACATCCGCTTGTCCTTTAGCGCGGCGCCATGCGCAGCGCGGCGTCGAGCCGCACCACCTCGCCGTTGAGGTAGGGATTGTCGATCATGTGCAGCGCCAGCGAGGCAAACTCTTCGGGCTGGCCGAGCCGGTGCGGGAACGGAATCGAGGCGGCGAGCGAATCCTGCGCTTCCTGCGGCAGGCCGGCCAGCAGCGGCGTCAGGAACAGGCCCGGCGCAATGGTCAGCACGCGAATGCCGAACTGCGCCAGTTCGCGCGCGATCGGCAAGGTCATCGCGACGATGCCGCCTTTCGAGGCCGAATAGGCCGACTGGCCGATCTGGCCGTCATAGGCCGCGACCGACGCCGTGGAAATCACCACGCCGCGCTCCCCGGTCGAAAGCGGCTCCAGCTTGGCCATTTCGGCGGCCGCCAACCGCAGCATGTTGAAGGAGCCGATCAAATTGACCCTGATCACCCTGTCGAAATCGGCGAGCGGCATCGGGCCGTCGCGGCCGACCACCCGCTTGGCGACGCCGATGCCGGCGCAGTTGACCAGCACCCGCGCCGGGCCATGGGCCTTGGACGCCGTGGCGATAGCGGCTTCCGCCGAAGCGACGTCGGCGACATCGCAGGTCACCGCGACGCCGCCGATTTCGGCGGCGACGCTTTCGGCAAGCTTGGTGTTGAGATCGCATACCGCGACCTTGGCGCCTTGCGCTGCGAGCTTGCGCGCGGTGGCGGCGCCCAATCCCGATGCGCCCCCGGTGACGATGGCGGCCTGATCCTTCAACTGCATGGTTCTCTCCCTGGCGAAACTGGTCTTTGGAATTCGGTTAAAGCGTTATCACGTGGGCCGGCGGCGTTGGCGAATAAAGCAGGTCGATCAGGCCGCTGCGGTGATCCAGCACCGCGCGCTGGTTGATCGAGCCCTTGTCGGTAACCTCGCCGCGGTCGATCGACAGTGGCGTGTCGAGCAGCACCGCGCGCGTGATCCGGGTTGACGATCCCGTCGCGCTCGCAAGAAATTCTGCAAACCGCTCGCGGAACGCTTCCCGGATCAAGGGATCGGACGCAATCGCGGCAACGTCGTCCGGCGGCAGCGTTGGATTGATCAGGCGGCAGCCGTCGATGTCGAGAACCACCAGCGCCGATATTTCATCCTGGTTGATGCCGGCGATCACGACGTCGCGCACCAGCGGCGCGCAGGCCGCGACAAAGCGCGCGCGCAGCGGACCGACGCTGACCCAGGTGCCGCTGGCGAGCTTGAAATCCTCGGCGATGCGGCCGTCGAAATCGAAACCCTTGTCGAAATCGTTCGGGTCGACCGGCTTCAGCGCGTCGCCGAACTTGTAGAAGCCTTCCTCGTCGAACGCGGCGGCGGTCAGCTCCGGCTGACGCCAATACCCCGGGGTGACGTTCGGACCCTTGGCGCGGACTTCCAGCTTGCCGTTGTTCGGAATCAGCTTGGCATCATTGCCGGAAACGGGAAGCCCGACATGGCCGGAACGGCTGGTGGCGGGCTTGACCGACATGAAGAACGGCGCCGTTTCGGTAGCGCCGAGGCCGGTCAGGACAGGCACGCGATAGCCGGTCTCGGCGACGGCGAGTTCGTCGAGGCTGTTCCAGACGAAAGGCGACAGCGCCGCCCCGGCGAAAAACATCGCGTGCAGCCGGTGGAAGAATTTTGCGCGTAGCGCCTTGTCGTCGCGCAGATACGGCAATAGCGATTCATAGCCTTTCGGCACGTTGAAATAGACCGTCGGCGAGATCTCGCGAAGATTGCGCACGGTCTCCTCGATGCCGCCGGGCATCGGCTTGCCCTCGTCGAGATACATCGAGCCGCCGTTGAACATGGTCAGCCCGATATTGTGATTGCCGCCAAAGGTGTGGTTCCAGGGCAGCCAGTCGACGATCACGGGCGGCTCGTCCTTCAGAAACGCCAGCGTCTCGCGCAGCATCACCTGGTTGGCGCAGATCATCCGCTGGGTGTTGATGACCGCCTTCGGATTGCCGGTCGAGCCCGAGGTCAGCAGAAACTTGGCGATCGTATCCGGGCCGATCGCGGCGTGCGCCGCGTCGAGCCGCGGATGTTCCGGCGTCGCCAGCAGTTCGGCAAGCATGGTCACCTTGCGGCCGGGCACTTCGCCGCGGCACGCCACGATCTCGGCATCCCCGGGAACGTTGGCGGCGAGCGCATCGGCGAATTTGCCGGCGTCGTCGGCGAACACCAGGCCGGGTGTCAGGAGCTTCATCAGGTAAGCGAGCTTGCCGTAGTCCTTCGACACCAGCGAATAGGCCGGCGATACCGGGCAAAAGGGAATGCCGGCATAGAGCGCGCCGAACGCGAGCAACGCGTGATCGACCGAATTGCCGGAGAGAATGACGATCGGCCTTTCGGCGGAAAGCCCGCGCGCGAGCAGCGCCGAGGCGATATGCCGCACGGCCACCAGCCATTGCGCGTAGGTGACCTGCCGCCAGCCGCCGCCCTTGTCGCGCTCCGCCATGAACACGCGGTTGGACTCGGCGCTTGCCCAATGGTGCAGGCGGTCGGTCAGCCGGACCGGGTAATCGCCCAGCGGCTTCTTCGGCCTGAGATAAATGGTGCCGTCGTCACGGCGCTCGACCGACACCACGGGATCGCCGAACGAGATCGGCCGCAGCGGCGCGTCGCTGGTTCCGGCCGGGACGGACATGTTGGGCCTGGCGCTCATGTCAGACGGGTTTCACCTTTGCGGTCTTGCGGTCGAGGAAGTCGCGAATCCGGCGCTTTGCCTCTTTGTCGCTCTGCGCCACGGTCGCCATCAGCGATTCCATCAACAGGCCGGTCTGCGGATTGGCTTCCGCAATCATCGGCAGCGCCTGCAATACCGCGAAATTCGTCAGCGGCGCATTGGCGGCGACGCGCTCGGCCAGCTCCATCGCCTTCGGCAGGGCGCCGCCGGCTTCGGTGAGGTACTGCGAAAAGCCATAGGCCGAACCCTCCGTCGCCGAATAGACGCGGCCCGTGAGCATCATGTCCGTCATCCGCGCCACGCCGATCAGCCGCGGCAGCCGCACCGATCCGCCGCCGCCGACGAAAATGCCGCGCTGGCCCTCGGGCAGCGCGAAATAGGCTGAAGGCTCGGCGACGCGGATATGCGCGGCGCAGGCGAGTTCCAGCCCGCCGCCGATCACCGCGCCCTTGAGGGCTGCGATGACAGGCACCCGGCAGTACTGAACCCGGTCGAACACCCGGTGCCACATCTGCGAATGCCGCAGGCCCTCGGTGGCATCGTGCTCGGTCAGCTCCGACAAATCGAGGCCGGAGGAGAAATGGTCGCCGATGCCGTGGATCACCACGGCGCCGATGCCTTCGGGGAGATTGGAGAAACAGTCCTGAATCGCGAGGATTATGCCGTCATTCAGCGCATTGCGCTTGGCGGGCCGGTTGAGACCCACGGTCAGCACCGCCCCCAGCGTCTCGATCTTGAGCAGCGCGGCCCGCTCGGCGGTCGCGGCAGATGCGGCGTTTCCCATGGGCGTTTTTACGTCCTGTCCAGAATAGTTATGTTTTATAACGATTTTGAGGGGAGTCAATAAGGCTGGGGCTCATCTGCCCCCGCCGTCATTGCGAGGAGCGACAGCGATGAAGCAATCCACCCTTTCCGCGGCGGCCTATGGATTGCTTCGCTTCGCTCGCAATGACGGGGAAAATTGCCCTATAATTCAACAGCTACAGCACCTGATGCACGTCGATGACGACGCGGTCGGCGTGGCGGGCGGCGGAGCCGATGAACAGGTTTTCCATCAGCCAGCGGTATTTTTCGCTTCCGGTTTCGAACCTCGGCACGGTGCGGAAATAGATCAGCTTGGGATCGACCGGCTCGCCGCGCTTCAGCTTTTGCAGCAGCTCGACGGGGCCGAAGCGGATGCCTTTGTTTTCGACATAAACCACCGCGCCGTCGTCGGTCTCGAAGGCATATTTCGCCTCCAGTTCGATCAGTTCGTTCGGCCGGATGATCTGAAAGTCGGCGCCGAACGCGCAGACCTTGCCATTGACCTTCTCGCCGCGCACCTCGCCGCCCAGGATCGGAATGATCCGGCGTACGCCGGTACCGATATCGCCGGCGGAAGTCACCTCGCCGATCCAGACGGTGATGGTGAAGGCGTATCTGGTCGCAAGCTGCGGCGGCGTCATGGAATTAGCCCATCATGCGCTGCGGCAGCCAGGTCGCCAGCAATGGAAACAGAATCAGGATCACCAGCCGGATCAGGTCGGTCGCCACGAACGGGATCACTCCCCTGAAGATGGTGGAGAACGACACGTCCTTGACCACGCTTTTGATCACGAACACGTTCATGCCGACCGGCGGATGGATCAGGCCGAGCTCTACCGTCATCACGATGATCACGCCGAACCAGATCGGATCGAAGCCGAGATGCATGATCACCGGAAAGATGATCGGCACCGTCAGGATGATCATGGCCATCGCGTCCATCAGGCAGCCGAGCACCAGGTACATCACCATGATCAGGGCGAGGATGCCGTAGCGGCCGAGGCCGAGGCCGGTGAGAAGCTCGGTGACCTTTTGCGGGGTCTGCGTCACCGTCAGGAAATAGCCGAAGATCAGGGCGCCGATCAGCACCGTGAAGACCGCGGCGGCGGTGCGGGTCGCCTGCAGCAGCGAATTGAGGATCTTTTCCTTGTCCAGCCGCCCGGTGAACACGCCGATCAGGAACGCGCCGGTGGCGCCGACGCCGCCCGCCTCGGTCGGCGTGAAGCGCGGCAGGAACGGCAGCCCGTACAGCCCGCCGATGACGAACACGAACAGCAGCACCGGCGCCCAGATATTCTTCAATCCCGCAAAGCGCTCGCGCCAGGTGGTCTGCGCACCGGTCGGCAGGAAGCCCGGCCGGAAATAGCCGATCAGCGCGATGGTCGCCATGTACATGGTCATGGCGAGCAGGCCGGGAATGATGCCGGCGATGAACAGCTTGCCGATGTCCTGCTCGGTGATGATGCCGTAGACCGCGAGCACCGTCGACGGCGGCAGCATGGCGCCCAGCGTGCCGCCGGCCGCGATCACGCCGGTGGCGAAGGATTGCGGATAGCCGAAGCGGCGCATCTCCGGATAGGCCACGGCCGAGAACGTCGCCGCCGTCGCCACCGACGAGCCGCAGATCGCGGCGAAGCCGCCGCAGGCCGCGACCGTGGCGATGCCGAGCCCGCCGCGCAAATGTCCGACAAAGCCGTTGGCGGCGCGGAACAGCTCGCGGCTCATGCCGGAATTGCTGACGAAGGTCCCCATCAGCAGGAACATCGGGATGACGCCAAAGGTGTAGTCGGTCACCGTGCGCATCGAGGTCTGGCCGACCAGCTTCAGCGCCGGCGTGAAGCCGACCAGGTAACCGAAGCCGGTGACGCCGACGAGGCCCATCGCCATCCCCACCGGCACGCGCAGCAGCATCAGCGCGAACAGCGCGACGAATCCGAGGACCGCGACGGCGTCGGTACTCATGCCGTCTACTCCACGGTCTTGATCTTGGGATCGTGCATCTGATCCGGATGGAAGATCAGGCGGTAGGTGCGGATCGCGATCAACAGCACCGCCGAGACGTCGCCGGCCCACGCCACCGCGAAGAACGGCCAGGTCGGCATGTGCATGTCGAAGGTAACGACATTGTCGTTATAGGTGCCGTGCACCTTGTCGAACAGGGTCCAGGTCTGCACCGTGACCACGAACAGCAGCACCAGCGTCGCGAACACGTCGATCCAGCGCTGATATCTCGGGCTGACATTGGCCCAGACCAGATCGACGGTGATGTGGCCGCCGCGATAGCTGGTCGCGGCGATGCCCCAGAAGATCAGGATGCCGAGCAGCATGCGCCCGATATCGAAGGAATCCGGAATCGAATAGCTGAAAATATTCCGCAACAGCACCGCGAGGAAAATATTGGCGGCGACGATGCCGACAAATCCGGCCGCGATCCATTCGATCGTGTCGATGAAACGATCCATCGAAGCGCGCTTCATTTCCGCTCCACGCTGCTGGCGGTTGCAAGAGAACGGCGGCGGGAGCATCCCCGCCGCCGCATCGATGTGGAGGCGTTTCTTACTGCGCCAACGCCTTGTATTTGGTCAGCGAGGCACGAAGCTCGGTCATTGCCGCGTCCGGGTCGGCGCCGGTCTTCTTGACATTCTCGGCCCAGGTCTTGACCAGCGGCTCGGACGCCTTCTTCCAAAGCGCCGTCTGCTCCGGCGTCAGTTTGTAGACCTCGTGACCGGCCAGCGCCTTGATTTTCTCGACACCGGCGTCCTCGAACTTGCCCCAGGGTTCGCCGACACGGCCGGCGGCCTCGGTATTGCAGTTGTTGTCGATCGCCTTCTTCTGCTTGTCGGACATCTGGTTGTACTTGTCCTTGTTCATCACGAAGGCGAAGGTCGTGACGTAGAGCGGCGCATCGATGTGATACTTCGTCACCTTGTCGATGCCGAACAGCAACACCGATCCCCACGGGAAGGTGACGGCGTCGGCCACGCCACGTTCGATGATGTCGCGGACTTCCGGCGCCGACGACTGCACATTGGTGCCGCCGAGCTGGGTCACGTAATTCGCCATGGTGGCATGGGCGGGACGGATCTTCATGCCCTTGACGTCATCCGGCACCACGATCTTCTTGGTGCGCGAATGGAACGTGGATGGCGAGTGGATGAAGGCGAGGCAGAACTTGACGTCCTTCATCTCCTTCTCGGCATATTTCCGGTACCAGGCGTCGAGCGCCATCGTGCCACCCTTGGCGTCCGACATCAGGAACGGCAGTTCGCCGGCGCCGATGATCGGGAAACGTCCGGGCTGGTAGCCCGGGTTGACGTAGGTGACGTCGGCGATGCCGTCACGCGCCATGTCGTAATGGTCGAAGGCCTTGCCGAGCTGCTGGGCGGGAAATACCTTGGACTTGATGGTGCCGCCGGATTCCTTTTCGACCGCCGCGCCCCAGTCTTCCAGTGCCTTCTGCAGCGGGTGCGACGCCGGCACCCAATGCGAAAGCTTCAGTTCGAAGGTCTTTTCCTGCGCGAACGCAGGCGTCACACTGGCGGCCAACAGCAACGCCAAGAACGTTTTCCTCATCGGCATCCTCTCCCTCATGCTCAGGACTTCAACGGCCCTTTGCAGACATTGTTATATGACATAATTATCATTGCAAGACGTGAAGCGACATCTTGGGCTTTGGTTGAAGCCGATAATAGTCAGGGGGGCAAGTGTTGCGGACAAAAGTAGCCATCATAGGCGCGGGGCCGGCGGGACTGCTGCTCGGGCAACTGCTCCACCGCTACGGCATCGACAACGTCATCCTCGAGCGCCAGAGCCCGGACTATGTGCTCGGCCGGATCCGCGCCGGCCTGCTCGAGGAAGGTACCGTGGCGCTGCTCGACGAGGTGGGCTGCGGCGCGCGGGCACACCGCGAGGGCCTGGTCCATGACGGCATCGAACTCGCCTTTGGCGGCCGCCGCCATCGCATCGACATGAAGGCGGCTACCGGCAAGACCGTGATGATCTACGGCCAGACCGAGGTGACGCTCGATCTGATGAATGCGCGCAAGGCGGCCGGCCTGACCACGGTCTATGAAGCCGAAGACGTGAGGCCGCTTGATTTCGATACCGACCATCCGCGGGTCTCCTACGTCAAGGACGGCGTTGCCTGCGAGATCGCCTGCGATTTCATCGCCGGCTGCGACGGATTTCACGGCATCAGCCGCGCCAGCGTGAAACCTTCGGCGATCAAGACCTTCGAGCGGGTCTATCCGTTCGGCTGGCTCGGCATCCTGTCGGAGACGCCGCCGGTCAGCCACGAACTGATCTATACCAACCACGAAAGAGGCTTTTCGCTCTGCACCATGCGCTCGATGCGCCGCAGCCGCTACTACCTGCAATGTTCGCTCGACGACCATGTCGATCAGTGGCCGGACGAAAGGTTCTGGGAAGAACTGAAGCGGCGGCTGGACCAGAAGGCGGTCGACCGGCTGATCACCGGTCCCTCGATCGAAAAGAGCATCGCGCCCTTGCGCAGCTTCGTCGCCGAGCCGATGCGGTTCAGGCGGATGTTCCTCGCCGGCGACGCCGCCCATATCGTGCCGCCGACCGGCGCCAAGGGGCTCAATCTCGCCGCCAGCGACGTGCATTACCTCTCGGGCGCATTGCGCGAATTCTACAACGAGAAATCTTCCGCCGGAATCGACGGTTATTCCCAGCAGGCGCTGGCGCGGGTCTGGAAGGCGGTGCGGTTTTCGTGGTGGATGACCTCGATGCTGCACAAATTTCCCGATCAGGGCGAATTCGGCGCGCGGATTCAACTGGCCGAACTGGATTACCTGGTGGGATCGAAGGCGGCGGCGACATCGCTGGCGGAGAATTACGTCGGGCTGCCGTATTAGGCGCCAACCTCGCCAGGATGCATACTACCGTCATTGCGAGGAGCGTCAGCGACGAAGCAATCCATTGCTTCCTTTTTGCTTCTCTGGGTCGCTTTGCCTCGCTTCGCTCGCAATGGCGGTGGATGGCTTAGGCCGCGGCCGTCTGCGGTGACCTGATCTGGAAATTGCGGGTCGTGGCCAGCACCGTCCCGCACAAAGTTTCCCGTTCCCCCGATACGACATAGACGTCGGCGGCGCCGACCGAGTTGGTGCGGCCGGCCTGCAGCACCCGGCCCTTGGCCCTCAGTTTCTCGCCCTTGGCAATCCCCGTCATTTTGATAGTGAAATCCAGCGTCGCCACCGCCCATCCCCTCGGCACCAGCGACAGGCAGGACGACACCGCCGCCACGTCGCCCGCAGTGCCGACCAGCGAGGCCGGAAACTGACCCGGCGGGCCTGAGAATCTCTCATCGAACGGCAGCTCGATCGCTACCCGGCCGGGCGCAGCCGCGATGACGCGGATGCCGTATTCCCGCACGAACGCCAGCGCCGCGACGAAGGATTCGATCTCGGCTTGATCCAAATGGTCCTGCACGTCGTTCATGCCGTCGCCCTCCGTCATTTTTCGTATGCCGCAGCGCGCTTTCGCCTCAACCGCTTGATTTGCAGGGCGCTGACCAGCGACTTCGCCACATCATCGATCGGTGCCGCATTGCGTTCGACCCGCGCCAGGATCAGCGCGCCTTCGATAGCGGACACCGCGAGCGTCGCAAGCCGCCTTGCCTCGGCCTTGCCGAAACCGTCGCGGACCAGCGCGCGCGCAATCACCGCGCACCAGCCGGCAAACGCCTCGCGGCCGGCCGTGGCCATGTTCGCCGATTGCGGCGCCGACTCCAGCAAGGTGGTCGCGATCGGGCAGCCGTCGCGGAAGCCTGATTTGGCCATCCAGCCCGCCAGCAACCTGCAATAGGCCCGGATCATCGCGGCGGCGGTGTGGTGCTCCTGCTCGAGCTTCTCCAGCGTCGCCACCACGCCGGCGCCGGCGAAGCGCACCGCGGCCTCGGCGATCTGGTCCTTGCCGTCGGGAAAGTAGTGATAGAGCGACCCCTTCGGGGCGCCGCTGACCTCGGCGATCTCATTGATGCCGGTCGCAGCATATCCGTTGCGCCGGAACAGCGTGGCAGCCGCCCGCACGATGGCGCCGCGATGCCTTGGCGGTGTCGACATGTCCGCTCCCGTCTTGCCGGAATGACTCGATTATATATAGACTGGTCTAGATAGTCCAGCTTTCAAACAACCAACGAAACCCCGTTTAAAACTTTGTAGGCGGTGCATTCCGCGCCGGGATCGCGTTCAATCGCGGGAACGGTTCACCCGCATTCGAGCGCCGCGCATGACGACCACCGATCCCGATATCCCCGAAGGCTTCGAGCGCCACTTCCGGCAGAGCCCGCTGACCGATCCCTGGGAACCCCTGTATTCGAAGCGGACGGACAAGGCCGTCATCATCGGATTGCGCCTCGCCAGGCCGCACACCAATGCCCGCGGGCTGATTCACGGCGGACTGATCGCCGCGCTCGCCGACAACGCCATGGGCCATAGCTGCGCGCATGTCATGGGCGGCCAGTCCTCGCTGGTGACGATCGGGATCGCGGTCGATTTCACAGGCTCCGCGCAGGTCGGACAATGGCTCGCGGTGGAGAGCGATGTGATCAAGACCGGCAGCACGATCTGCTTCGCGCAGAGTCTCATCAAGGCCGACGGCGTGGTGATCGCCCGCGGCAACGCCACGTTCCGCGTGGTGCCGAAGAAGGCAGCCTAATCGTCATTCCGGGGCGCGAGCAAAGCGAGCGAACCCGGAATCTCGAGATTCCGGGTCTGGTCCTTCGGACCATCCCGGAATGACGGTCATGCCCCGAAATGCCAGTCGCTGAGCTCGGTCACGGTATCGATGAAGCTGCGCACCTTGGCCGACAACAGCCGCGACGTCGGATAGACGATGTGGATCGGCAGCAGCGGCTGCTCGAATTCGGCCAGCACGATCTTGAGCCGTCCGGCCCTGAGCGACTCCGCCGCCTGATAGGCCAGCACCCGGGTCAGGCCGCCGCCCTGCTCGGCATGCTGGATCGCGGCATCGGCGCTGTTGGTGGTGAACCGCGGCGTGCAGGCGACGCGGATCTCCTCACCCTGTTCGACGAAGCGCCAGTCCGGCGACGCGCCGGTGCCGCCGAACTGGACGGTGTCGTGCGATGCGATCGCCGCCGGCGTCGTCGGCTCGCCGCGCGCCCTCAGGTAACCCGGCGAAGCGACCACGATCCGCCGCATCTCGCCGACATGGCGCGCGACCAGGCTGGAATCGGCGAGGTGACCAATCCTGACGGCGAGGTCGACGCCGTCCTCCACCAGGTTGACGATCCGATCCGACAGCCGCAATTCGCCTGACACCTCGGGATAGCGCAGCAGATACGCCGACATCACCGGACTGACGTGCAGGCGCCCGAAGCCGACGGGGGCAGAGACCACTAGCCGTCCGCCCGGCCGCGTCAGTTCGCCCTCGACCGCGCTTTCGGCTTCCTCGACATCGCCGAGAATGCGGCGGGCGCGCTCCAGATAGCGCGCGCCGACGTCGGTCAGCGTCACCGAGCGCGTGGTCCGCTGCAACAGCCGCGCACCGAGGCGATCCTCCAGCGCCGCGATCAGCCGCGTCACGCCGGACGGCGACAGCCCGAGCCTGCGGGCCGCCGGCGCAAAGCCCCGGAGGTCGGCCACGGCGACAAAGGCCTGCATGGCGTCGATGCGATCCATGGTAATTATTTCATATATCGCAATTATGTAGTGTCAATCCTGATAATTGTTGGAATTACGGAAACGCCCATCTTGAGAGACGAGACGGCGCCTCGCCGCCCGGACTCCGGAGGCTCCCATGTCAGAGACCCACACCTATTCGAGCGACGTGGCGTTCACGCCCGCGGTAAAGGCGATTCAGGCCCGCAAGGGCTCGCGCGAGGCCTATGCCAAGGCCGAGCAGCGCGGCGGCTGGCACACCGAAATCGATGACAACCTCGCCGCGTTTCTGGCCGAGGTGAACAGCCTGTATTTTGCGACCGCCAGCGCCGACGGACAGCCCTACATCCAGCATCGCGGCGGGCCGAAGGGCTTCATCAAGATTCTGGACAAGCACACGCTGGCGTTCGCCGACTACAGCGGCAACCGGCAATATATCACGCAGGGTAACCTCTCGGAAAATCCGAAGGCCAACATCTTCCTGATGGATTATGTGCATCGCCGCCGGGTCAAGATCTGGGGCGAGGCGCGCGTGGTCGACGACGATCCGGCGTTGCTGACTTCCTTGATGCCGCAAGGCTACAAGGCGCGCCCCGAACAGGTGATCCTGTTCAGGATTGCCGCATGGGACACCAACTGCCCGCAGCACATTCCGCAGAAATTCGACGCCGCCGACGTGACGGCGGCGCTGGCCTCGCGCGATCGGCGGATTACCGAACTGGAGGCAGAGCTGGCGGCATTGAAGGGCCAGCCCGCTTCGGCAGATTGAACCTCAAGCCGCCTGTTGCTGCGACGCCCAGGCGAAGTCCGGATAGTATTGCAGCATCATGCGGTCGACATAGGCGGTGAGATTTCCGAACTGCTCGGCGCGCTCGCGCAATGGCGAGGCGAAGTACGGCGTCAGGATCCCGGCCAGCGCGCCGAAGGCGGTGGCATCGGTGCCGCAGGGCGTGTCCCCCATCAGATACGGCTTGTCACCGAGCTGGACCGACAGCGCGAACAGCGAGCGGACCGCCAAATCGATGTCTTCATCCGGCGCGTGGCGGCCGAGGCCACTCAGCAAGTAGTTCTCGGCTACGCGGAATTGCGCGTCCTCGCGCAGCTTTTCGCGCAGATGCTCCGGCACCGCGTCGAAGAAGTGCGCCGGCCCCTTGGCGAAATTCTCCGAATCGACCCAGCGTGCGCCGACCAGCGCCCAATAGACGTGATGCTCGATCATGCGCTCGAACGCCCAGGCCTGCGCGCGCGCCTGCAGACTGAGCGGGGCATCGAAATCGAAGCCGTATTTGCCTTCGATATGCGCGCGAATGAAGGTGGAATCGGCAATCCTCTCGGCCTCGTCCTCGATATAGGGGAGCTGCCCCTTGGGAGAGGCCGGCGGCATCGCCTTTTCCTTCCGATAGGCGAGGCCTGCCATCTTGAGCTGGACCTCGGTCTTGGTCACGAAAGGGCTGATTTCCGGCAGGCCGAAGCCGGCGCCAAAGCCATAGAGCGTAATCATGTGAGGGTTCCCGATCTCTTGAAATGAGGTTTCAGCCTAGCCACGTCCTGCTGCCACCATGCTGTCAGCATGCCGCGCTGCCCGGCTTGCGGCATTGCGAAACAGGTGACCAAACTGATCGCGACCGAGGGCCCAGACCGAGCGGAGGGAACGCAAGGCCAGTGCTATCATCGCCCAACGCAGGTCGCCGGCAACGCAATCGATCGAAATCAGTCGCTCCAGCGCCCAGCTCTGAACGCGCCAGAGCGGCCGGAAATTTCCGGTGTCACAAAGAATCATCATGGACAAATCCCCTTCAGTTGAAGTGTTGTCCCGGGTATAGCCACCGCCTGCTGCCAACATGCTGTCAGCATCGGCGAGGCTGCATCATGAAAAGAGATTGCCCATGAGACGTGCCGACCGGCTGTTTCAGATCATTCAGGTGCTTCGCCGCTCCCGCAAACCGCTGACGGCGGATGCCATCGCGGCCGAGCTGGAGACTTCGAAACGGACCATCTACCGCGACATCGCCACCCTGATCGGACAGCGCGTGCCGATCCGCGGCGAGGCCGGCATGGGCTATATCCTGGAGAAGGGATTCGACCTGCCGCCCTTGATGCTGACGCCCGACGAGATCGAGGCGGCGGTGCTTGGCGCGTCATGGGTGGCAGGACATGCCGATGCCGTGCTCGCCAGAGCCGCCGAAGACCTGATGGCAAAAATCGCCGACACCGTCCCCGAGCGGCTGCGACCCTTCGTGCTCGAACCGGCGAGCCGCGCCCGGCCGGGCTGGCGCAGGGAACCCGACCGCATCGACATGGCGCGGACGCGCGCCCATATCCACGAAGGCAAGAAGATCGCGCTGTGCTATCGCGACGAACAGGGCCGTGACAGCCAACGCACGATCTGGCCGATTGCCATCGGCTATCTCGAGGCGGTGCGGCTATTGGCAGCCTGGTGCGAACTGCGCAAGGATTTTCGCAGTTTTCGAACCGACCGCGTCGTCGACGCGGTCTATCTCGACGAGAAATATCCGGAGCGGCGCGCCTCGCTGCGGGCGAAATGGCGACAGAGCCTGGTCTGGGAACCTCCGAGCGATGCCTGATGCGGATCGCAGGCGCGGACCGGCTGGCCGGTCCCGCCATTCCGCGCTAAACGAAGCCCATGGAACCGCTTCAGCCAGCCGCGGATGGCGAAAACCCCTGCCAGGTCTGCGGCGCATGCTGCGCCTATTCGTCGAACTGGCCGCGCTTCACCACCGAAGACGACGCCGCGCTCGATCTCATTCCGGAAAAATTCGTCAACGAGAAATTATCGGGAATGCGCTGCGACGGCGACCGCTGCTGCGCGCTGTCAGGCAGGATCGGCGTGGCGACCGCGTGCGGAATCTATCAGGTGCGCCCCGAAGTCTGCCGGACCTGCATGCCCGGCGATGTTGAATGCGACATGGCGCGAAAGCGGCACGGCCTGCCGGCGCTGCCGCGGCCCGGCGCTCCGCCGAGCTGAGGCCGTATTTATACGGAGCCGCACCCTATCCGCATTCTTAACGGCTGGCAGCCAACATTCCTGCGGAGCGATTGATGCATTCGGCACGATCGACCAGACGTATCTGCCGTCCATCGGGGACCCTTCCAAATGGCGCTTCGTGAAACCATTGCTGGCTTCCTTGCGGCACAGATGGATTTCATCTTCTTCCTTTACGGGCTTGCATTCATCTTTCTCGGCGCGGTGTGCTTCGCCGTTGCGAGGATACGGGGACCCAAATCCTCCTGGATCCCGCTCGGGCTGTTCGGGTTCGCCCACGGCGCCGGCGAATGGCTGGATCTGAGCGCACTCGTCGTTCCCGACACGGCGGTCTTCGCGCTGGTCCGCACGGCGGTGATGACGGCGTCGTTCCTGTTCCTGTTGGAGTTCGCCCGGCAAAAGGCCATCCGGTTCGGTCTGAAGCCCCTCGAGGGGGCGCCGCTTTATACCGCCTTGATATTGCTGGTCATGCTTGGCGGCATCGTCGGCGGCGTGCCGATGGCGGGCGCCTTTGCGCGATATGGCATCGGATTCTTCGCGGCGATGGCTGCGGCCAGTGTTTTTGCCGCCCATGCCCGGGGACTTTCCGGCACGGCAAAAGGCCTCGCATTGGTCGCGGCCGGAGGATTTGCGCTCTATGCCGCCGCAGCCGGGGTTATCGTTCCGGCAGCGCCATTCTGGCCGGCAAACGTATTCAACCATTCGTGGTTTTTTCAGGTCACCGGAATTCCAATCCAGCTGGTCCGCGGACTGCTGGCCTGTGTGCTGGCGTTGTCGGTCTGGGCGATCTGGGGCCAACTGCAGACCGAGGAGATCTCCTCGGAGCGTTACGCGGCCTATCTGCGCCGGCAGTTCATCGGGACGCTGGCGGCAGTGGTGACGATCCTGGCGTGCGGATGGGTGCTGACCGACTTCCTCGGCGCCGCCTACAGGCGGGACATCCAGGAACACGCGCAGGGCGACATCAACCTGATCGCCAGCCGCTTTGCCGGCGAGACCAACACCGTGAACGGCATGGTGAAGGCGCTGGCGGAGTCTCCTTCCGTATTGCCGTTGCTGACCGGCGGAAGTGGCCAGGACGAGCGGCGCGCGCGGACCGCTCTGGACCTCGGTGTCGAAGCCTCCGGCGCCAGGCTCGGCGCCATCCTGGATATTTCCGGCGCCCTCGTCGCCGCATCCGACCAGATCGACGACGCCGACGCTTCGAAATGGTCCGCTGCGCCCTGGTTCCAGAAGGCCCTCGCCGGGCAGGCCGGCTATCACTTCGCGTTCGATCCCGCGGACCGCGGACGCTATTACTACGCGAGCTATCCGGTTCGCCGTGACGACGGCTCAATCGCCGGCGTCGCTTTCCTTCAGAAGTCCCTCGATCGGCTCGACGCGGATCTGAGGCTGTTCGTGCGCCCCTATTACTTCGTCAATCCCGACGGCATCGTCGTGCTGACCAACCGTCCGGACATGATGCTCCGGGCATTGTGGCCGCTTCCGGCCGAAGCCAGATCGACACTGATCCGGCAATTCGGAACGCTGGACGATCGGGCGGTGGTGGAACGCGAGGTCAAGGACGCGAGCTGGGTTCTGTTCAACGGTGAGCACGATCTGGTTCGCCGCAGCAGCATCGAACATAGCCAATGGTCCGTCATACTGGCGATGCCGAGCGCAAAGATACACGCTGGCCGGATGCTGGGAATCGTCGCCACGCTGCTGATGACGATGATGGTCCTGATCTATTTCTTCGGCAGGGAATACGGCATCCGCGACCGGATCCAGATGAACAAACGGATCGAGTTGCAGGAACTGGCCCAGAATCTCAGGCTCAGGGCGACCACCGATCCGCTCACCGGCCTCTACAATCGCGCGAAGTTCGACGAGTCGCTGGCCAGCGAAGTCGCGCGGTCGCAACGGTACAAGACGCCACTCGCCCTGATCATGTACGACGTCGACCATTTCAAGCAGGTCAACGACGTGCATGGCCACCAGACCGGTGACGACGTACTGGTGCGTCTTTCGGAAATCGTATTCGAATGCATCCGCACCACCGACCTGCTGGCGCGATGGGGTGGAGAGGAATTCGTCATCCTTGCCCCCGGCCTCGACGGCCCGACCGCCTATCAGGCGGCGGAGAAGCTGCGAGCGGCCATCGAACAGGCCACGTTTAGCGTCGTCGGAAAAATTACCTGCAGCTTCGGCGTCACTGAGTTCTCGGAAGGAGATTCCGCAGCAACGCTGGTGGCGCGCGCCGACGGTGCGCTCTACCGGGCAAAGCTGCGCGGCCGCAATCGGACTGAACTGGTGTCACGATCGGATTCGATCAGGGGCGGCCTGGCCTCGGTCGCCTGATCGCCGGCAATCGCTTCGGCTTGCAGCAGCTCGGATGCGCCCGGTTTCAGGCCGTGGCTGCCGGCGGCGGGGCCGGCTCAGACGGTCGCGGCTTCCGCGAAATCCTCTTCGTCCACCTGGTCCTCGATCGGCGAAAACGTGCTCAGCGGTTTGGTCGAGAGCGTGATCGGCTTGCGGCTCGACGATGACGCCGTGGCGCGCGTCGCCTTCGTTTCACGGGACAGCGCATAAAGGGTGGAACCGACGCGTCCGCCCAACTGGATCAGGTCGCGCTCGCTGCAGCTTGCGGCGATCGACAGCGCCAGCGAGTAGAGGTGGCTCCTGCGATAGCAGAACAGCGCCAGCATCGCCCGGACGTCGGAAGAAACGCTCTCGACCAGCCTGGGCAGGCCGTTTTCGTTGGCGCGGTACATTTCGCCGAGCAATTCATCCCGGACCGGGCAGAAATCGTTTTCGTAGGCGTCGCGGCTTGAAAACATTGCAGTTCTCCCTGGCCGCGAAGATGCCGTGCAATCCTCTAACGAAAGGTTAACCACGGTACCCGGTAGTCGCCCGGCGTGCTTGCCAGATCGCCACGAATCAGAACCGCAGCGATGATCTTTTTCTGACGCGCTTGCTTCGCGAACCGGCGTGCCCGGGGAGATCAGCCGTTCGCCGACATGAAAATCGACAGGCCGAAGCCGGTGAGATGATGCAGCGCCTGGTCGACGCCGATCAGCGTCCAGAACCATGGATGCTCGTGCGTCACGCCGAATGTCGAGGTGCAAAGTCCCTTGGCACGGTCGATCGTGATGTGAATCAGAAAGTCGATGATGGCGACGAACCAGAACTTCGGCGCGATGATCAGGATCAGCGTCATCGCAACCGCCAGATGTACGAGACAGTGCGCCAGCAGGGGCAGCGCCCAGCCGGTCTTCTGGTCCTTGCCGATCGCCATCCAGGAGGTCTGCAGTACGAAATCAGCGATGATGTGCTTGACAGTGAGCAGCAGCATCCATCCGACGAGCGCACCAACCGGAACCGACGACGACATTGAAGGAAACAACAAAGCTGACGCCCTTTGCTCGGACTGACGGGAAGAAACAGGAGGCGTTCAGCGCAACTTCTTCTCAAACCCGGACAATTCGACCGGTATTATTTATTTATGACATCTCCCGCGCCGGAATGCACCTGTGGGTAGTTCGAAAAACGCCAGGTGTGGCCCAACCGCGATAGATCGGCGCACCGATTGACGGGTCCGCCGGTAAGATTACCGTGCGGGGCCAGTTTGCAATCCGCCCGGAGCGGGATATCATCCCTAAACTGGAAAATTGTTGTTCTTTTTTAGATATTTACGATCTCGCCCGGGAAACCGCGAAGGCAGCTTAAGGCGGTGAAGCGACCCGGCCCGGATATGTGCCATGAGCGCTGAAGTCCCAACGCCGCCCGCGGCAAGGCCATCCTCGCGTTCGCGGGTTGTCAAAAGCAACCGCAGGCAAGTGCTGCTTTTCGCCGCGCTGACGGTGATCCTGACGGTCGCAACCGTGTGGGGCAGCCGGATCTGGCTGAATTCCGAAACACTGACCTTCGCGGTCGGCGATGCCAACGGCCCCGAGGCCCGGTTTGCCGCCAAGCTCGCCGCCATGCTCAAGAGCACCAACTCGCGGCTGCATCTCAGGATCGTTCACAATCCCGACAACGCCAAGGCGCTTGCGCAGTTCGACCGCAAGCAGGCAGATCTTGCGGTGCTGCGCACCGACGCCAGGGTACCGCCGCGCGCCCGTGCCATCGCGATCCTGGAGCACGACGTGTTGTTGCTGTTCAGCCCCGGCAAGAGAAAAATCAAATCGCTGGCCGAGCTGAAGAAAAAGAAGATTGCCGTTGTCGCTGACGCCGACAGCGGCGCGGCCTTCATCCGCCGCCTGCTCGAAGTTTCCGACGATCCCGACGCCGCTTCGCGGCTGCAACTGGCGCCGCCGAATGCGAGCTACGACAAGTTGCTGGCGCCAGGCGGCTACGGCGCGGTGATCGCCATTGCGCCGGCCTCGAGAATGATGCGGGACAAGAGCTTCGCACAATATGCCAGGCGTGGCGGCTTCACCCTGAACGCGATCAGCGGGTCGAAGGCGCTGGTCAGGAGGAATTCCGGCTTGACGGAGGAGACGCTGGCGGCCGGCGTCCTGTCCTCCTCGCCCCCGGTTCCCGAAGAGGATCTGGAAACGGTCGGGCTGCAGTGGCTCCTGGTGGCGCAATCCAGGCTGTCGACCGCGACCACGGGAAATCTTGCGCGCGCGATCTACGAGAACAAGGCCGAGCTTGCATTGGAGAATGGGTTCGCCTCCAGAATCGAGCCGGCGAGCACCGACAAGGACGCCTTCGTCGTCGCGCATCAGGGCGCCGCGGACTACATCAACGACGACACCAAATCGTTCGTCGACCGCTACAGCGACCTCGCCTATCTGGGCGCCGGAGTGCTCAGCGTCATCGGCTCGCTGTTCATCGCGCTCTACACCAAGGTGACCCGGATTGCGCCGGAGAAAGCCAGTGAGCTGGCAACCGCCATTCTCGATATCGGCGAGCGGATGGAGCATGCCACTTCGATGGAGGCCCTCGACGCGCTGCAGGATGAACTCGAAGCCATCCTCCGCGGCGTGGTGATCGGGCTGCGCGACGGAACCATCTCGAGCGACGGCCTGGAGACCTTCAAGCTCGGCTATCAATTCGTCCGCGACGAGCTCGGCATGCGGCGCGAGAGCCTGAGGCGGCATGCCGGCCATGACGACAATGTGGTGATCGTCAAGACGGCGCAAAGCGCGTAACGGACTGCGAAACTTCAGCCATGTCCTGCCGCGAAAACGCCCCCGGCCTCGGATCCAGCTTCACCCGGCGGTCCACGCCATCGAATGGGGACGCAAAAAAGCCCCGGACGATGCCAGGGCTTTTGATTGCCGAGGTATGGACAGCTCAATACTTGGCGACGACCGGCGTAGCCCAATTGAACTTGTAGTTCACGCCAACCCGAACCAGATCGTCGGTGAGGTGGATGCCGCCTGAACGGTTGGAGAAACCAACCGGCGGCACATCGAAGAATGTGGGATTGCCGAAATCGGCATGCAGGTATTCAAGCTTGGCTGACCAATTCGAGGCGAAAGCCCACTCGACACCGACGCCGGCAGTCCATCCCCAAACGGTCTTGTTCTCGGAAGCAACAACCCCGGGGCCGGTCACCGTAATTCCGACGTCAGCCGCAGCGGCACCTGCCGTTCCGTAGACCAATACGCGATCGAACGCGACGCCTGCCCTGCCCCGCAGGGTATAGAATGCCCGCTCCTTGGTCTCAGAGGTGAAAGCCGTGTTGAAAGGCGGAATATCAGCCGCGCTCCCCGACTTGTTGGTCCAGGAGGCGTCGCCCTCGACGCCCAACACAAAATTCGAAATCTGATAGTTACAGCCCGCGGTGCCACCGACCAAACCGCCACTCAGATCGAAGTTGTTGGTGATGTCGGTGACCACTCCGGCCGTTTGTTCGCTGTGGCGGCTTCTGCCCCAGATGCCGCCGCCTTCAACACCGACGTAGCAACCTGTCCAGCTGTAGACGATGACCGGCGCGACCACCGGGCGGGCCTTGACCGCCATGTCAGCAGCCGAGGCAGCATTCACGAGACCGAGGCTCAGGGCTCCACCGAGGAGCACGATTAATTTGGATTTCATCTGAAATTACCCCCTCAACAGAATTGGACTAGGAAAGAAGAACGCCAACCACCGGCTGAAACAAGTCGAAATGCCGGTTCCGGGTTGAGTCGATCCACATTGCGGGAAGGCTGCGACATTTCTGCAATAGCGACGGCTCGATTCAGCGCGAAATCGAGCCAAATTTCGGGTTCCCCGCGGCACTGTCGGGCAGCGGACATTGAGGCCTGAGGCCCGAATTCTGGTGTCGACGCTGGAATCGCCCCCGTCCTCCGGCAGACGAAAATCAGCCCGCCGCCGCGTCGGCGCCGGCCGAAAGCGCCTGCGCCCTGATCTCCGCGATGGTGCGTTTGAGCGCGACCTGCCGCGGATCGGGCATCGCCGCCGCGCGGGCTTCCGCCACGGCGCCGGCCAGATCCCTCAGCGGCAGCACGCCGTCGAAGGTTGGCTTGGCGAGGCCATCGATGATCGCATGCCAATCGGCGAGACCCTGGCGGTAGGCGTCGCCGTACCCCTGTACCATGGTCGCGGTCTGAACGATCTCGGCTGCGGCGTTGGGCTGCTTGGTCAGGCTGCGGTCGATCATATGCAGCCAGCGCTCGACCCACATCCGTTCCCTGGCATAGCGTACCGAGAACCGGCGCCATCGCCGCAGCGACGCCTCGATCTTGAGACGGCGAACGCTCCAACGGTTCTTCGTGCTGAAGCGGATCGAGATCCGCTTGCGCACCCATCCCAGGCGTTCAAGAACATCAAGAACCGGCTCGGCGACCGCCGCGGGCAGTGCCTCGACCAGTTCATCGAGCCGGAATTTCCTGACGTCGTCGGACGAGGGCGCGCGCTGGCCGCCGGCGCCGGCGCCGGTCTCCAATTCGGCAAGCTTCAGCTGCGCGATCCGGATCGGATCCTCATAGCTCATGCGCATGGCCATCAGCCGCGCGATTTCAGCGAACATCGCGTCGTCCACGCCCGGCTTGCCGATGAAGCGCCGCAACCGGTCCACATAAAGTTTGGCGTAGGCGGCGCCCTGATAGTCGATCAGGCGGTGAATGCCGTCGCTGACGAGCGTTGCCGCGCCCTCCGGCAAACCGCCCGGCAAGAATGGCGGCTCGTCGTCGTCCTCGCCGATGAAGTCGGCGAGGAGGTAACGGAGCGAGGAAAGGACGCTTGCCATTCCAACCTTCAAGCCGGCTTTGGGGCAGCGGAGGCTGCCGTCTGCTGCGCCAGCCGCTGCTCCAGCTTGTCGATGTTCTCGAACAGCCGGGCGCTGGCGAGACGGAGAAAATAGAAGCCGAAGGCCGGATTCTGCACGTAGAGTTCCTCGACCTTGGTGTAGCTGACGCTCAGGATCGTGCCGGCCTCGACGCATTCCAGCGTCTGGGTCCGCATGTTCGACGGCGACAGCATGCCGAGTTCGCCGACGATGGCGCCGACCGGCAGTTCGATGCCGGACTCCACCAGCTTGAACCGGCCGCTGACGATGTAGAGCATGTCCTCGGCCTTTTCGTCCTTGTAGAACAGCACTTCCCCGGCTGCGCATTTGCGCTCGGTCATGAACGGCTTCAGCCACTCCATCGACAGGTCGCTGTTGACCGATTTCTTGACGTCGCGCACCAGCTGCAGCATCTGGTGCAGGCGATACGAATTGAGCACCAGCACCAGCGCCTGCACCACGATGATCAGATAATTGCGGGTCGGGATCGCGGTCCCGATCAGGACGAGATTGGTGCAGATGCCGAGCACCCTCAGGGGGATCATGGTCCGCATCGTGGTGGTCGCGATGACGAAAACCGACGCGAACACAGCGCCTACCGTGCCGGCGTGTTCTGCGAGATGTGAGGTATCCATTGGAAGCCAACCAGCTTTTTAAGGAGTGAATGTTTCTAGGGATCGTCTTCGACGCGCACCCGTCATCGTAATGTCGGCAGGGAGCTTTTGATATACGGAGAAAAGGCGACGTTTGGTTCGGGATTTTGGCCGATCGGCGGCCCGTAAGGCTAAAAAACCGGATTCCGGCCAAATCGGGCGGCACAGATTGCGTAGGGTGGGCAAAGCGCAAGCGTGCCCACCAATGCAGCTAGCCGTGATTTTTGGTGGGCACGGCGCAAGGGCGCCTTTGCCCACCCTACGAATTGGAATTTCAAACAGCAGATACAGTTCCGCGTTCTCGCGGCGCTGGTCGCCCGAGGTTTGCCCAGAGAAGTTTCACGCCCTGGAATCAGAGGGCGCGGGGAATGCCGGATGCGCGCTGCACCCGCGGTCTCGCGTGCAATTTTTATTGGGAAGAACGCACACGAGCATACAGGTTCAGCGGAGAACATCCGACATTCCCTGCGCAATGGCTTTACGGCTTATATCGCGCTCACCCCGGAGTAGCGGGCTTTCTAGTCTCCGTCGCCTTGCGGAAACCGGCGCCTCGGCCCGGTTGGGCTTTCAGCACCTCCGCAAGACTTGACGCCAGCGTCGAGGCGTCGGATCCACACGACTTTGCCGTACGCGACCACCCGTCTACGCCAAAAGGCTTCGCCGGGCCAAACGTCGTTCGTCAGCACGCCGTCCGGTCGCTCACGGAGTTGATCCCGCCCTGCCACCACCTGCGCGCCCGACGCTGCCGCGTCCACCGCATCCCCACCCAACGTCCGTGACGATCATGATACGCCCCTCTGAGAGGGCCGGGATGGCAAGAAATATGAGGGTGATTTGGGGGAGGCGTCAAGAGAAACTTCTGAAAATCAGAAATTTTGGGGCGGCCGGCCCCGGCAGGCTCACGCCACCGCGCTGTCGTTGATCGCCTGAATTTTCGTGAACAGCCGCGTTACCTTTTCCGCATCAAAGAGTTGATCGGGGCCGGTGGGGGCAATGTCCGTGAAGGGCGCCTCGTACAGCAACGCCGGATCGATCACGCCCTGATCGGTCAGATGCTCGATCACCATATTGATGAACTCGATCTGCGCCGCCGACGCTACCCCCGCCGCCAAAAACTCGCTGAAGGCCTCGCTGACTGCGGCGCGGTCGAGCCCGATGAGAGAGCGGACGAAGCGTCCAAAACCCTGGCTGGTCGCGCGCGCCCGTTCGATATCGCCGGCCTCGCCGATGCCAGCGTCGAGCAGCATCCTTTCGAGTTCGCCGAGGTCGGTTGGCGTCAGCGGTTTGCCCTGCCGCAGCTTGTGCAGCACGATGTGATCCTCGTGCGCCTTGAGGAAATGCCGCGCTTTCTGCTTGAATCGCGCGAAGTCGGCCTCACCGACCTGCGGCAGCACATGTTCGACGCCATCGCCGATCTCGTCGGCAAAGTTCGAATAGACCACGCCCTTTCGCGACTTCTCGATATGCTGGACCAGATCGCGCAAGCGCAGCCGCACCAGTTCGAGCAGCGGCACGGTGACGCCTTCCCACCATTGGTCGGTCTGGATCTCCTCGATCAGCACCGCCTGATGCGCGATCGCGGGAATGCCGGTCTGGTCTTCCAACGCCGAGGCGATCTCTAGCAGTTGCTTTTTCAGAGTATCGAAGCGCTTCGAGCCTTTCAGCAAGGACAGCTGCAGTGAGAACATCAGCAGATCGAAACGCTTTGCCTCCTCAGTACCGAAGCCGCGCTCCGAAGGCAGCGGCGCTATCTCATCGACCAGTTCCTTGCGCTTGTCGTCGTCGATCGGAACCCATGCCTTCGGCTCGCGATACTTCTCGACGGCGCGGCGATGCTGGCGCACCAGAAAATTATCGGTGTTGAGACCGGTGACGGTGTCCTGCAGCGTCTTCAATGCGCCCTCGCGGATCACGGCCTCGCTCGGCGGCGGCTCACCACCCGCCGCATAAGGCGTTTGCGTCCCGGCGGACAGACCGTCCGGCTTG
Source organism: Bradyrhizobium sediminis (assembly GCF_018736085.1). NCBI lineage: Bacteria > Pseudomonadati > Pseudomonadota > Alphaproteobacteria > Hyphomicrobiales > Nitrobacteraceae > Bradyrhizobium > Bradyrhizobium sediminis. The sequence continues at coordinate 5,076,109 of NZ_CP076134.1, forward strand.
CCGACCTTCTCATCCAGCGCCCGCACCAAATCGATTCTTGAGGCGAACAAGCGTTCCGACAGCGATTTCGCGGTGCCCGCCTCCTTCAGTTCCGGATTGGCGCCGAAGAATTCGAGGTTCTGGCAATAGTCGAAGACGCGGAAGAATTCCTTGTCCTGCCCCGGGCCGAACAAGTCGGCGCAGAGCCGCGTGCCGCGGCCCATCATCTGCCAGAACTTCGTCTTCGAACGAATCTGCTTGAAGAAGACGAGATTTACCACTTCGGGGACGTCGATGCCGGTGTCGAGCATATCAACGGAGATGGCAATGTGCGGCGCCTTGGTCTTCTTCGAGAAATCATCGATCAGCGTCTGTGCATACGCACCCGTTTGATGGGTGATGACCCGCGCGAAATGTCCTGATAGCGCCGGGTATGCTGCGTTGAAGCGCTTTTCGATGAACAGCGCATGGTCCTGGTTCTTGGCAAAGATGATGGTCTTGCCGAGCCGGTCGCCGCCCTCGACCTTGATGCCGTTCTGCATCAGATAGGCAATGACGCGATCGACGGTATCTTCGTTGAACAGCCGCTTGTTGACCTCGGCGGCCTCGACGCTGTCGGGGATTTCATCCTCGCCCCATTCCAGCATGTCCCACTGGTCTTTTTCTTCCTCGCTGAGGTCGGCGTAGCGCAGGCCGGAGCGCACGATCTTGAGCGGCACCGAGATCGCCTTCGGCGGCACCAGCCAGCCGTCGGCCACCGCTTCGTCGAGCGAATAGGCGTCGGTCGGCACGCCATCCTCGAGGTCGAACAGCGAATAGGTATTCTTGTCGATCTCGTCCTTCGGCGTCGCGGTCAGCCCAACGAGGAAGCTGTCGAAATATTCGAAGATGGCGCGGAAGCGCTGATAGACCGAGCGGTGCGCCTCATCGATCACGATCAGATCGAAATGGCCGGGTCCGAACTTGGCCTTGCCCTCCTGCTTGCCGTCGATCAGGTTCATCATGGTCGGATAGGTCGACAGAAACACCCGGCCTTCCCCAGTGCGCTCGGTGACGAGATTGACCGGGGCGGCATCCGGCAGATGCGCCTTGAAGGCGTCGGCGGCCTGGTTCACCAGCGCGACGCGATCGGCCAGAAACAGCACGCGCTTGACCCAGCCGGCCCGCATCAGGAGATCGACCAGCGCGATCACGGTACGGGTCTTGCCGGAGCCGGTCGCCATCACCAGCAGCGCCTTGCGCTCGCCGTCCTGCTCGAAACTGCGCGCGACGTTGCGGATCGCCCGGTGCTGATAGGGTCGCTCGACAATCTTGCGGTTGACGGCTTCCGTGCCCAGTTTCTTCCGGGTGGTGCGCCGCTGGATCAAAAGCTCCAGCTCGTCGCGCTTGTAGAAGCCGCCGATCTGGCGCGGCGGATAACGCGTATCGTCCCAGATCCAGTGCTCGTAGCCGTTGGAATAGAAGATCACCGGGCGCTGGCCGAAGCGCATCTCCAGGCAATCGGCGTAGAGCTTGGCCTGCTGCTGGCCCTGCCGCGCATCCTTGCGGGTGCGCTTGGCTTCCACCAGCCCGAGCGGCTTGCCGTCCGCGCCCCACAGCACGTAATCGACGAAGCCGATGCCCTCGTTGTTGGGCATGCCTTCGACGCGGAATTCGAGGTCGTCGGGCTTGTCGAGCGCCCAGCCGGCCTCGCGCAGCAACAGGTCGATATAGCGGTCGCGGGTCTCGGCCTCGTTGTAGTTGTGCCGGTCCGGCTGCGCTTCGCTGGCCTTGCGCGCGGCAGCAACTGCTTCGCGCAGCTTTTTCAGTTCCTCGCCGAGATTCTGCTTGTCGGTGAGTAGCCTGGTCAGTTCGCCATTCCTGGCATCGAGTTCGGCCTGTTGCGCCTTGAGCTGGACGAAAGCCTTCTTCAGCACCTCGTCGCGGCGCGAAAGGGCCGAGGCATCGAAGGCGAGACCGTCGGCCGGTTTTGCCTTGCGCGCATAGGTGCGGGCGAGCCAGAAACAGACGTGAAACAGCTCTTTCACCGCGCCGGTGGCATCGCCGGGGCTGATGGTCCTTTCCTCGTGCACCGCACGATTACGCAGCGTGTTGATGTATCTCGCCTTGGCGAACACCGCCTCGCCCGCCGCGCTGCGAAAGCTCGGCTCATGCAGCAGGGCGGAAATGTTGTCCTGATAGGGCAGCTTGAGATTGGGATCGCTGCGGAACGCCCATTTCACCGCGACCTCGACCGCCTTGCCGGCGAAGAAGGCCGCCGCCGTCGGCGACACGCCGGCCTGACGCTCCGCCTCCACCGCCGCCTCGTGCACGGCGGGGAATTCGGCAGCAAGGAAGGCGAAGTTGGACATCGCAGGGTTTTTCCGGTCAGGCTGCGTCGGCGACCGCGCGGACTTGCAGACGAACGCCCGCCTCCTCCTGCAGGATTCCGATGACGCCGAGCAGGTTCTCGGCCGTGGGATTGCCCGATGGCCCGAACATGCGCATCAGGCTTTTCGGCGACCGGCCAAGTGCTTTGCCGAGTTTTTCGAGGCCGATGGTGGCATTGATGCAGGAACGTAGTGCCGTGCGGCCTCCTTCCGCGTTGCGGTCAAGCAGCGTCTGCACGGCTTCGACAAGCAAAGCCTGCCTGAATTTGACGTCGCGGCGCGCCCGCGCCCTCACCGTCTCGCGAAAGCTTCTCGTCAGGAGCATTGCTTGCACTTTTTCGATCCAGATCGGCGGTTCATCGCGGTAGCATACCGCAACCCCCGGGCGATACCACCCGCCCCTCGCACTTGCGATGTGGGTCATAGTGTGGTACATTGCCTCATCTGGAGTTGAGGCATGATCGTTAGCTTCCGGGATGACTGGTTTCGGGAGTTCTTCGTCAACGACGTCAGGTCGAAGAAAATCCCGTCCGATCTGGAAGATCGCCTGTTCCGCAAGATCCAGATGATCGACGATGCGACAACGGACCGCGATCTGAGATCGCCGCCCAGCAACCATTTCGAGAAGCTGCGGGGCAATCTCGAAGGCCTCCACTCGATCCGCGTCAATAAGCGATGGCGGCTGGTGTTTCGATGGGACAGCAGTCGGGGCGAGGCGAAAGATTTATATCTGGACGACCACAGCTACGATTGAGGCAAGCCATGTTGATGACGAAACGCAAGCCGGCGACAACAGGCGAAATCCTGGTCGAGGAATTCATGAAGCCGATCGGCCTGACGCAAGGCGCGCTGGCCGAAGCCATGGGCGTGCAGCGCAAGCACGTCAATGAGCTGTGCAACGATCGCCGCAACGTGACCGCGGCGACCGCGCTGATTCTCGCCCGCGTGTTCGGCAACAGCCCGGATTTCTGGCTCAATGTGCAGCGGCGGACCGATTTGTGGGAAGCGATGCATTCGCCGCGGGAGCGCAAACGTATTGAACGGGCGCGACCGTTGACGGATGCGGCGTGAGGCCTGCCCGACTCGTGCACGACGGGAATTCAGCCCGCGAGGTCAGAGATGGGCTGCCCGGTTAGACTTGGCCGGAGAAGGCGCGCGATTGAAGGGAGGAGAAAAGGAACTCCGTGTCTGCCATTTGTTTCTTAAGCAGCACAACCTGCTTCTCGATTTTCTTCGCGATAAGCTCGAACAACTCTTGTTCACGCAATCTGACTTGGGGCACTTCAATACCGCCAAGCCTTTCCTGATTAATATTCGTAATGGCCACCTGACCGGCACTTGCAATCAGCCGTGACCTCACTTCTGGTAGTCGTAAATAGTGAACCAAAAAGTGTGGTCGAAAAGTAACCTTCTGAAGTCTAGGTCGCGCACGAATAATGAAACCGCAATGCGTCATAGGCTCTTTTGAGCCTGGAAACAGCGACGCCCATCCGACACCCTCCCTCTTCACCGATGATCTTACGAATAGAAGGTCCCCCTCTGATAAGATCATGTCATTTCGTATATTCAGATCGACCCGATATAAATTGCCAATAGATGCGAATATATCATCCGTGTACATATTCAGAACGTCGACGACCGGCATACCGCGCCCTCTATCGCCAGACGAGAAATTCACACCATTCTTAAAGTCGAATATTTCACCTAACGAGATTTTCTTATTGGAAGCGCTCTCCTTTAGGGCATCTCCAAACATCTCTGCAAAAATCGACTGAGTAAGCTTTTTGAGCAGGCCTAGAGCGCGTTTGCGCTTGCGCCTCAGCACATCCGCCTTGTCCAGAACCGCCGCAATCCGTCGTTGCTCGTCGAGGGGCGGGAGTGGAATCGGCGTTGCCGCAATTTCGCCGGAGCGAATTCTTGGCAGTTGACCCGGAGCTGATCTAATCGGCGCGGTCTTAAGAAACTCGGCGCTTCGGAGGAATCGAGCGACATAGTTACGATCAACTCCGGGTCGAACCACGAATACGTACTGATCGACCGAGCAGATCCCGTCAAATTCGGCGATCCAAACTTTGTTAAGATACGGACGAAGGTATCCGTAAACGATATCGCCAGCGCGGAAGCGAGCACGGCGACCTGTCATCTCATTTAAATTAATGCGTTCCGAGCCAATTCGGACACCCGTGTCCCTCTCGATGTGCTCCAAACCCACAAAGATAGAAGACCCTGTCGGATTGTCCTCTGGATGCACAATATCATTCCTGAAATCGAGCAGGTCGCCTAACGGACAAGTTCGATCAAGCCGGGGACCCATGTTTACTTCGATATTCAAGCCAACATCCCCTCCAACTGATCCAACCCCTCGGCAATCTCCCGCTCCAGCGCCTTTAATTCTGTAATAATCTCCTTCGGCGGCCTGTGCTCGGTGGCATCGTGGACGACTTCCTTGTAGTGGTTAATCGAGAGGTCATAACCGGCCGCCGCGATCTCGGCCTTCGGCACGCAGAAGCTTTGCGCGGTGCGGGGGCGCTTGCGTTCGGTGCCGCCACGTTGTTTCCAGCGCGCCGCGATGTCGGGAAGGTTGTTCCTGGCGTGCTCATCATCGCTGAGCTTCGCCCGCGGCCCGATTTTCTCCGCCGGCAGCAGCGGGTTGCGCTTGTCGTCCAGCGAGAACCCATCCGCCTGGCAGTCGTAGAACCAGACCTGATCGGTGCCGCCGGAATTGGTCTTGGTGAACAGCACGATCGCGGTGGAGACGCCGGCGTAGGGCCGAAACACGCCGGAGGGCAGCTTGACGATGCCGTCGAGCCGGTGGTCTTCCACCAGCATGCGGCGGATTTCTTTATGCGCGGTGGAGGAGCCGAACAGCACGCCATCCGGCACGATCACGGCAGCACGGCCGCCGGGTTTCAGCAGCTTGAGGAACAGCGCCATGAACAGAAGTTCGGTCTTCTTGGTCTTGACCACCGCGAGCAGGTCCTTCGCGGTAGTCTCGTAATCGAGCGAGCCGGCGAATGGCGGATTGGCGAGCACGAGGCTGTAGCGGTCGGAATCGCCGGCATGTTCCTGCGCCAGCGAATCCTTGTAACGGATATCAGGGTTGTCGACGCCGTGCAGCGTCATGTTCATCGAGCCGATCCGCAGCATGGTGCCGTCGAAATCGAAGCCGTGGAACATCTCCTCGTGGAAATGATGGCGCGACGCCTTTTCCTGAAACAGCTTCGGGTGATTTTCCCGCAGATATTCGCCTGCCGCGACCAGGAAGCCGCAGGTGCCGCAGGCGGGATCGCAGATCACGTCCTTCGGCCCCGGCGCCATCATCTCGACCATCAGCGCGATGATGTGGCGCGGGGTGCGGAATTGGCCGTTCTGCCCGGCGCTGGCGATCTTCGACAGCATGTATTCGTAGAGGTCGCCCTTGGTGTCGCGATCCTCCATCGGGATTTCGGCGAGCAGATCGACGACCTTCGCGAGCAGCGCCGGGGTCGGAATGGTGAAGCGGGCGCCCTTCATGTGGGTGGCGTGGGCGGTGTCGGCCTCGGCCATGTTGCGCAGGAACGGGAAGACGTGTTCGGAGACGATCTCGAACATCGTCGCCGGGTCCTTGTTCTTCAGTCGCGACCAGCGCATCTCCTCATAGGCGATGCCGCCGCCCTTGCCGATCTTGTCCTTACCCGTTGGGAAGATGCGACGTTCGAGCGGTTTCTTGAGACGGTTGGCCTTGTTTTCTTCGAGCGTATGCGCGTCGTCGAGCCCGCGCATGAACAGCAGGTAGGTGATCTGCTCGATCACCTCGAGCGGGTTGGCGATGCCGCCCGCCCAGAACGCGTTCCAGACGCCATCGATCTTGGAGCGAAGTTCACCGGTCAGCATGCAGCCCTCGATTGGATGTGTCGGGAGTTGCAATAGCAAAGGTTTGGGGGAAGACGAAGCATTCCGGCGACCGTATCCGCCTCTCATTGGAGGTAAAGGACGCAGAGACGTGGATGGCCGGGCATAGGCGAGCGGAAGCGACGCCGCCCTTCGGACGGCTATGGCCCGGCCATGACGGTTGAGCGACCGACTTTTCGCCGACCGACCCGCCGCGGCTCCCCCCTCACCCAAATTCGCCGTGCGAACCCCTGCGCGCCCAAAACTGCCGCGTCATGCCCCGATGGGGCGGCATACCGGCCGATAACGCTGTCTCCCGCGCCTCGTTGACGGCCTCCCCCCGCCCGGGCACTTTGTGGGCCGGCCATGCCCTGCATGGCCATATCAGGCTCTTTTCGCACCGACAGGCGCCGCCTCCCGATGTCCAAGCCGCTTGTTTCCCCAGTGCTGGCGGAATTCGTCGCCGCAACGGCCGGCCGCAACATGACCAGGGCGGCCTATGTCGCGGTTGCGACCGGCGTCGGCATGATGCTTCTGCTGACGGTCGATCCGGCCTACCAGGCGGCGCATCACTGGGTCGACGCGGTGCTGTGGGCGTGCCTGTCCTTCTTCATCTTCGAATGGGTGGTGCGGCTTCGCCACGCCTTTCTTGCAGACCGCGGACTGGCCTATGCGGTATCCGGCCGCGGGTTGGTGGACGCGGTTTCCGCCGCGGCAGTGCCGCTAGCCCTGTCCCTTGGCGCGGATCCCCAATCGGGGTGGCTCTTGGGCGTGTTCTGGATGTTCAAGCTGGTCCCTGGGATTCCCGGCTTGCGGCAACTGCGCCGGGTGCTGGTGCTGGAATCCGGACCGCTGCTGAGCGTGCTGGTAATTTTCCTGATGGTGCTGTTCCTTTCCTCGGTCGCGGTGCACTTCCTGGAACGCGACGCCCAGCCGGTCGCCTTCGGGAGCGTGCCCGCGACCTTGTGGTGGGCGGTCGTCACCCTGACCACCGTGGGATATGGCGACGTGGTGCCGGTCACCCCGCTCGGACGGGTGCTCGCGGCCCTCGTGATGATCTGCGGGCTCGGCGTGTTCGGGCTCTGGACCGGCATCCTCGCCACCGCCTTTGCCGCGGAGACCCGCCGCGACAATTTCCTTAAAACCTGGGAGACGGTGAGCAAGGTCCCGTTCTTCGCCGCGCTCGGCCCGTCCGCGATCGCCGACGTGACCCACATGCTGCGCACCATGGACCTGCCGTCGCGCACCATGATCATCCGCAAGGGCCAGGCCGGCGACTGCATGTACTTCATCGCCGATGGCGAGGTCGAGGTCGATCTGCCGGGCAAGAAGGTGACGCTCGGCGCCGGCGCATTCTTCGGCGAGATGGCGCTGCTCGGCAGCAATCTGCGTTCCGCCAATATCACCACCACGCGGGTCTCGAAGCTCCTTGTGCTCGATCTCGTCGACTTCCGCATGCTGATGGCGCGGCATCCCGATCTCGCCGAGACCATCGACGTCGAAGCGAAGCGGCGGGCGCTGGAAAACAAATAATAACAGAGAAGCTGAAAATAATGGAGAAGCCGATGTCCGGACCCGCCGAAACGGCGAGCACGCCGCTGTTCGAGATCAACGGCGCGCGCGCCACCATCCGCCTCAACCGCCCGAAGCATCTGAACCGGCTGCAGCCCGACGACCTCGACGCGCTGATGGAACTGTTCGACCGGATCGAGGCCGATCCCGCCGTCAGGGTGCTGGTGCTCACCGGCACCGGCCGCGCCTTCAGCGCCGGCTACGATCTCAACTCGGTCGCCGCGCGGGCCACCAGCGCCATCGAACAGAAGAGCGCCGGATCGGCCTTCGAGGTCGTCGTCAACCGGCTGGAGGATATTGCCGTGCCGACGATCTGCCGGCTCAACGGCGGCGTCTATGGCGGCGCCACCGATCTGGCGCTGGCCTGCGATTTCCGCATCGGCGTCGACAGCTGCGAGATGTTCATGCCGGCGGCAAGGCTCGGATTGCATTATTACAAGAGCGGCATCAAGCGCTACGTGTCGCGGCTCGGCGCCGATAACGCCAGGAAGCTGTTCCTGACCGCCGAGAAGATCGGCGCCGCGGAGATGCTGCGGATCGGCTACCTCACCGCGATGGCGCCGATCGAGGCGCTGGATCGGGAAGTCGACAGGCTGGCGACGGTGCTGGCCGGCAATGCGCCGGTCGCGATGCGCGGCATGAAGCGCGCCATCAACGAGTTCGCCCATGGCAGGCTGGATGAAGACGCCGCCGATCAACGCGCCCGCGAGAGCATGCGCAGCGCCGAGATCAAGGAAGGCATCCGGGCGTTTTCGGAAAAGCGTCCGCCGAAATTCTAGCGGATCGGCCTTGCGAAGGATGCAGCCTCGCGCCGGCGGATGCAGGCACCGAAGCGTGCGATTTTCCCCCGGCGCGCCGCCGTTAGCCGAATGACGCCCCCCCGCCGCGGCGTTTTGCGATTGACTTGGGGTTTTCGATGCTTAGCCTCACCCGTGGAGCGGGAGGCTTGAATGCAGTCTGTGGAACCATATTGGGGACGGCAGGCGCTGGATTTCGTCGACGCGATCGAAGCGTCGAAGACGACCGCGAGCGTCATTTCGCAGTTCGAGCGAATGATCGCCAAGCTCGGCTTCCACGCCTACATCATGGCGGGGATTCCGACATCGGGACAGTCGCTCAAGCAGTTGACGGTTGCGAACGGCTGGCCGGCGGAATGGTTCGAATTGTACAACCGCGAGAACCTGAGCGCGGTCGATCCCGTTCCGCGGCATTGTTTCCGCACCCTGAACCCGTTCGAGTGGAAGGACGCGCCCTACGATCCGGAGTTCGATCGGCCCGCGCACCGCGTGATGACGCGTGCCCGCGATTTTCGATTTCACGAAGGTTTCTGCATCCCGATCCATTACGACGACGCCACCGGCGCCATCAGCATCGCGGGCGAACGTCCTTTTCTCGATCCGGAAACCAAGAGCGCGCTTCACCTGATGAGCGTGTTCACCCATGGCAGGCTTCGGGCGCTTTCCAGGCCGAACCCGGCCACCTCCGGCCGGCGGCTCTCCGACATCGAAGCCGAGGTGCTGCGCTGGGCCGCGCGCGGAAAGACCGCCTGGGAAACCAGCCAGATCCTGCACATTTCGGAGCGCAACGTGCGCTGGCATATCGAGGAAGCGCAGCGAAAATTGATGACAAAAAACAAAACCGCCACCGTAGCGATGGCACTTGTCAACCGGGAAATCCTGCTCTGAACTGGGAGTTCTTCCAGTAGATCAATTCCAGTTCATCGGCATGCTGACCGCCTGATTGAATCCCGATCAAGCGGTGAGCCAGATGCTCGAAATTCACGTCGTCCGAAAAGACAACCGGCATCTCTATCAGGAATACTTCGACCCGTATTTCCGGTGGCGCCACGAGATCTATGTCAAGCAGCGCAAGTGGATGGCGCTGGATCGTCCGGACGGCCGCGAGATCGACCAGTTCGACACCGAAGATGCGGTCTATCTGTTCGCCATCGACAACGGCCAGTTGATCGGCGGCATGCGCGCGCTGCCGACGCTGGCGCCGACCCTGATGAGCGACATCTTCCCGTATCTCAACATCCGCGAGCCGATCCGGCGATCCGACGTGTACGAGCTGTCGCGGATCTTCGTCATTCCGGAACGGCGCGGAGAGCATGCCGGGCCACGTGTGGAAATGCTGCTGCTGACCGCGATCATGGAATACGGCATCAGCGTCGGGCTGACCGGTTTCACCATCGTGCTGGAGTCGTGGTGGCTTCCCCGGTTCGAGCGCTGCGGCTGGAAAGCGCATCCGCTCGGTCTGCCGCAGATGATCGACGGCATGTCGGTCCTGGCCGTGCTGGTCGATTGCGATGACACGACGTGGAAATCGCTTTGCAGCCAGATCGGCCTGACGCGACCGACGCTGACGTGGCGCGGACTGGCCGGAATCAATCGCCTGGCGCTGCCGGAAATTTCGATTCCTGCTCCATCAACCGCTCCGCCAGCGCGATGAGCTCCTCACGATGCGCGCTGTTTCGCAACTGCAGGAAACTCTTCATCAACCGAAGCCCGGAAACCGTCACCTCGTCGCTCTTCAACGCTGCAGATTCAGGCGGCATCGGGATGCTATTCATTGCTGACATATTGGATTTAACGCTGTGACTGAACCTTCGCTCGACAGGATCATAGAACGACTGCAATCCTGCATTGACGACGCCCGCGATATGCAACTCAAGATGCTGGAGCGGATTTTGTCAATAGCACTGCTCCAAGCCCATGATGATAAAGACGAATCTGATGACGACGACGGCCGCTATTGCTGTCGTGTCACCCCGCGCCGTTGAGGACGTGAACCGCATCCGCGGCGCCGAAGTCGAGCCGGGCATCACATCGTCCCGCAAACCGCATCCGCCAAAAAATCAGTGCGTGATCTTTCTTTCTTGAGCCGTTATGTCGCACAGATGGGCTTAGGCGGTATCGATCTATTGAGATAGATCAACCCTCGCACCCGCCGACACACTCTACTAGGGGCTCGATAGGAGACAGGCATGGCGTTCAAAGATATTCTTGTCGCGCTCAACAGTTACCCCGACCCGACGCCGGTTTCGGCGGTCGAGGATGCGGTTTCGGTCGCCGCGGCGCTCGGCGCGCATCTCGCGGCGCTTTCTTGCGAGACCCGGGTTCAGTTGCCCGGGCACTTCATCTCGGCCTCGATGGTCAGCGGCATGATCGCGGCCGAAACCGGCAAGAGCCGGAAGAACGCCCACGACCTGCTGGCCGCGTTCGATGCCGCCGCGCAGAAAGCCGGCATCCTGCATGAAACGATCCTCGAGAAATGCCTCACGCTGGAGGTCCCGGACATCCTGGTGGAATATGCGCGGCTTCGCGACCTGACGATCCTGCCGATGCCCGCGGCTTCCGATCAATGGTACGCCGAAGCGATCATATTCGGATCGGGCAGGCCGACCCTGATCCTGCCGGAAAGCCTGAAGCGCCGGCCGTTCCAGCTCGGGACGGTGGCGGTGGCCTGGGATTTCAGCCGCGCGGCGGCGCGGGCGATTTCCGACGCCCTGCCGATGCTCGAACTGGCGAAGCAGGTGCGCATCGTGACGGTTGTCAATGAAAAGGCGCTCGACACCAAGCGTTCCGACGAAGAGGTGGCCAAGAACCTGGCCCGGCACGGCATCAATGTCGTGCTGGACAAGGTCGACGCCAAGGGCAAATCGATCGGCGCCGTGCTCGAATCCTACGCCTCGTCGCAAGCTGCGGATTTGCTGGTGATGGGTGCGTATGGACACACGAGGCTGCGCGAGTTCGTGCTGGGCGGCGCGACCCGGAGCCTGTTGTCGAAGCCGCCGCTGCCGATCCTGTTCTCGCATTAAATGACGCCCGATCCTGCGGCGGGGGGCCCGGTGCCGCTACGGCGCCGGCTGGGTCTGACGCTGCTGGTACTTTATGGCACCGGCATCACGGTCGGCGCCGGCATCTACGTGTTGATCGGCGAGGTTGCCGGCCATGCCGGCACTTTTGCGCCATGGTCGTTCGTGCTTGCCGCGGCGGTGATGGCGCTGACGGTGGCGTCCTACGCCGAACTGTCGACCCGCTTTCCGGTCAGCGCCGGCGAGGCGGCCTATGTGATGGCGGCCTTCCATTCCCGGACCTTCGCCACGGTGGTCGGTTTGCTATCGGTCGCCATCGGCGTGATTTCCTCGGCCGCCGTTGCGCTCGGCTCGGTCGGCTACATCCAGCAATTCATTCCCCTGCCGCAATATCTGATCGCGCTGGCCGTGCTGGCACTGCTCGGCGGCGTCGCTGCATGGGGCATTCTGGAATCCGTCGTGCTGGCGAGCGTATTCACCCTGATCGAGGTCGGGGGATTGCTCATCGTCATCCTGGCTGCGGTCTCCAATGATCTGCCGTTCGCCGCGGCAATCACCACCCTGCCGCCGCTGACCGCCACCGCGCTGTCGGGCATTGCCTTCGGCGGGCTGCTCGCCTTCTTCGCCTTCATCGGTTTCGAGGATCTCGCCAACATCGTGGAGGAAGCACGGGTGCCGCACCGCGACATTCCGCGCGCCATGGTGCTGACGCTCCTGATCTCGACGGTGCTGTACGTGCTGGTAGCCGCGATCGCTGTCAGCGCGGTTTCCACCGAGCGGCTGGCCTTGTCCACCGCTCCGCTCAGCCTGGTGTTCCGCGAAGTCGCCGGCGTCAGCCCGGCGACGATCAGCGCGATCGCCATCGTGGCGACGCTGAACACGATCCTGGCGCAAATGACGATGGCGGCGCGGGTAATCTACGGCCTCGCGCGCGAAGGCAGCCTGCCCGCCTTTTTCGCCCGGGTGAACCCGCGCACGCGCACGCCGCTGCCCGCCACCGCATTCGTGGTGCTGGCGATCGTTCCACTGGCATTGCTGGTTCCGCTGACGCCGCTGGCGGAACTTACTTCACTGGCGACGCTTGCGGTATTTGCGGTCGTCAATCTTGCCCTGTTGTGGCTTCGCTGGCGTGGCGCGGAGTCGCTCGTTCCCCATGTCACGGTTCCGACCTGGGTGCCCGCGATCGGACTTGCGACCTGCGCCGCCATGATCGCGCACGCGCTGCTGGCGTGACGGCTATTCGTCGACGAAGGTGACGGTGTCGGCGATGCTGGCGCGCGAAGTCCGGTAGCTGTTGACCTTGTGGGCATGATCCGCATAGCCGAATGAAATGCCGCAGACCACCCGGCGGTCGTCGCCGAGCTTGAAGTGGCTGCGGATCAAGCCGGAATGGCGAGCCAATGCCGCCTGCGGAATTGTGCCGAGGCCGAGCGCCTGAGCGGCCAGCATGAAATTGCCGACATAGGCGCCGCAATCGACGGCGCCGTAGACCCCGAGCGGCTCGTCGGTATGGACGATCGCGACATGCGGCGCGCCGAAGAAATTGTAGTTCTCCAGCGCCTGCCTGGCATAGGCCGCCTTGTCGCCACGCGCGATGCCGAGCGTGTTGTAAAGCTGGAAGCCGCTCTCGCGCCGCCGCTCCAGATAGACGCCGAGATATTCCCGCGGCGGCGGAAAATCGTGGCCGTCCTCGGCGCCGGAAGCCGCTTCCTTGTAGATCAGCTTGCGGAACCGCTCCTTGGCTTCGCCGCTCGCGATCAGCACCTGCCATGGCTGGCTGTTGCACCATGATGCCGTCCGTTGCGCCACCGTGAGCACATGCTCGATGGTCTCACGGGGAACCGGCTGCGGCAGGAAGGCGCGGACCGAATAGCGCTCGTTCAAGAGCTCCTCGAGCACGCCGATGCGGTCCTCGGCCGCATAATGCGCTTTTGGCGCCTTCGCAACGGCATCTGCCATGTCTAGCGCCCCTTGGTCGGGATTTTGTTGAACGGCACGTCCTTGTCGACGCGGATATCGCCGGGGAGTCCCAGCACGCGCTCGGCGATGATGTTGCGGAGAATTTCATCGGTGCCGCCGGCGATGCGCATCGAGGGCGCGCCCAGCAGCATCTGCTGGAACTGGCCCGCCGCTTCTTCTTCCGCCGCACCGGTGAGGGCGCCGGCCGCGCCCTGCAGGTCCATGGCATAGGCCGCGATGTCCTGCAGCATGACGCCGGCGACCAGCTTGCCGATCGAATTCTCCGGCCCCGGGCGCTCGCCCTTGGAGAGCGCCGACACCGCGCGATAGCTGGTGTATTTCAGCCCGCTCGCCTTCACCGCCCAGCTCGCGAGCTTCGAGCGCGTGGCGCGATCGTCGATCGCGGGACCGTCCTCCGTCATCAGGTTGGAGCAGAATTCGAACATCTCGGGGAATCCGGTCGCCAGCCGCGCGCCGATCGACATCCGTTCGTTCATCAGCGTGGTGAGCGAGACGTTCCAGCCGTCCCCGACATTGCCGAGACGCTGGCTGTCGGGAATGACGACGTCGGTGAAGTAGACTTCGTTGAACTCCTGCATGCCGTTGGCCTGCTTGATCGGCCGCACCTCGACGCCTTTGCTCTTCATGTCGAGGAAGAACATGGTCAGGCCCTTGTGCTTCGGCACATTGGGGTCGGTACGCGTGATCAGGAGGCCATAGTCGGAGTAATGCGCGCCGGAGGTCCAGATCTTCTGGCCGTTGACGATCCAGTTATCGCCCTTCTTCTCCGCGCGGGTGCGCAGACCGGCGACGTCGGAACCACCCGCTGGCTCCGAAAACAGCTGGCACCAGATCTGTTCGCCGGAGGCGAGCTTCGGCAGATAGTGGCGCTTGTGCTCCTCGCTGCCGAAGGCCATCACGGTCGGGCCGCACATGCCCTCGCCGATCTGGAACGGCTGCGTCAGCTTGCCGTAGACGCCCTCTTCCTGCTGCCAGATCACCTTCTCGATCGGCGTGGCGCCGCGGCCGCCATATTCCTTCGGCCAGTGCAGGCAGGCCCAGCCGCCATCGGCTTTCTTCTTCTGCCAGGCCTTGCCGACCTCGACGATGTCGTCGTTCTGCAGCCGGATGCGGCCGAGCGAGGATTTGGAAAGCTCCTCCTCGTACTGCTTCGGCGCATTGGCGGCGATCCACTTGCGGGCCTCGGTGCGGAAGGCGGCTTCCTGCGGGGTGTCATCGAAATTCATGGCGAGTTTCCTTCTCCCTGTCATTCCGGGGCGAGCGCGAAGCGCTCGAACCCGGAATCTCGATCAATGATATCTAATCTCTGGATTCCGGGTTCGCAGCTTCGCTGCGCCCCGGAATGACGACTCGTTCATCCCCGTCCCCTGGTCGGTATCTTGTTGAACGGCACGTCCTTGTCGACCCGGATGTCGCCGGGCAGGCCGAGCACGCGCTCGGCGATGATGTTGCGCATGATCTCGTCGGTGCCGCCTTCGACACGGGTGCCGGGCGCGCGCAGCAGCATGGCCTGGAATTTACCGGTTGCCTCGGCATCCTCGGGGCCGCTCAGCACGCCGGCGGCACCCTGCAGGTCCAGCGCATAGGCCGCGACATCCTGGATCATTGAACCCGCGACCAGCTTGCCGATCGAATTCTCCGGCCCCGGGCGTTCGCCCTTCGACAGCGCCGAGATCGCCCGCATGCTGGTGTATTTCAGCCCGCTCGCCTTCACCGCCCAGTTGGCGAGTTTGGAGCGCACATTGCGGTCTTCGATCGCGGGGCAGTCATCCAGCATCAGGCTGTTGCAGAACTCGAACAGTTCCGGAAAACCGGTCGAGACGCCCGCGCCGATCGACATGCGCTCGTTCATCAGCGTGGTCAGCGACACGTTCCAGCCGTCATTGACGGCGCCGAGCCGCTGGCTGTCCGGAATTTTCACGTCGGTGAAGTAGACCTCGTTGAAGTCGGACGCGCCGTTGGCCTGCTTGATCGGCTTCACTTCGACGCCGAGACTCTTCATGTCCAGGAAGAACATGGTGAGGCCCTTGTGCTTGGCGACGTTGGGATCGGTGCGCGTCAGCAGGATGCCATAGTCCGAGTAGTGCGCACCCGAAGTCCAGATCTTCTGGCCGTTGATGATCCAGTCGTCGCCCTTCCTTTCCGCGCGCGTGCGCAGGCCGGCGACATCGGAACCGCCGGCGGGTTCGGAGAACAACTGGCACCAGATCTTTTCGCCCGAGGCGAGCGGCGGCAAATACTTGCGCTTCTGGTCCTCGCCGGCAAAGGCCATCATGGTCGGGCCGCACATGCCGTGGCCGATGATGAACATGCCCGAGAGTTTGCCGAACGGGCCCTCTTCCTGCTGCCAGATCACGCGCTCGATCGGCGACGCACCCCGCCCGCCATATTCCTTCGGCCAGTGCAGGCAGGCCCAGCCGGCGTCCGCCTTCTTCTTCTGCCAGGCCTTTGCCACTTCGAGGATGTTGGCGCCCTTGAGCTGGGTGCGGCCCAGCGAGGACTTGCGCAGCTCTTCCTCGTACTGCTTCGGCGCGTTGGCGGCGATCCAGGCCTTGGCCTCGGCGCGGAACGCGGCCTCCTGCGGGGTGTCGTCGAAGTTCATGGACGTTGTCCTTGCTCGTCATTCCGGACGATCCGCCTCGCGGATCGATCCGGAATCCAGAAGTTACAATCTCGAGATTCTCGATGTGCAATTGCACATCATAGTTCGCAGCTTCGCTGCGCCCCGGAATGACGTTTCAAGCCGCGTTCCGCTTGCGCATGCGGTCGATCAGCGCGTCTTCCCAGTAAGACAGGCTGCCGAGCCCGAGCGCGGTGGCGTTGGCGCGGCGATAGTACATGTGGCAGTCGAACTCCCAGGTGAAGCCCATGCCGCCATGCACCTGGATGTTGTTCTTGGCGCAATGCTGGAACGCCTGCGTCGCGCTGATGCGCGCGGCGGCGGCGGCCTCCGGCAGTTCGGACGCGTTGGTCGAGAGCGCCCAGGCGCCGTAGTAGCAATTCGAACGCGCCAGCGTCGCCGAGACGTACATGTCGGCGAGCATGTGCTTCACCGCCTGGAACGAGCCGATCGGCCGGCCGAAGGCGATGCGATCGAGCGCATAGTCGCGGCCCATTTCCAGCGCGCGGTCGGCGCCGCCGACCTGTTCGAACGCCATCAGCACCGCGGCACGGTCGAGCACCTGCGACAGGACGCTCCAGCCTTCACCGGCAGCGCCGAGCGGCTCGGCCTTGCAGTTCTTGAAAGTGAGTTCGGCCTGGCCCCGCGACGGATCGAGGCTGGTCAACGCCTTGGCTTCGACGCCGCCGGCCTTCATGTCGACCAGGAACAGCGAGATATCGCTGTCGCGCCCCGTCGAGCCGGTGCGGGCGGCGACAATGGCGAAGTCGGCGATCGCGCCGTCGGGCACCGGCTTCTTCACGCCGTTGAGGGTGCCGCCGGCGGCCGAGAGATTGATCGCCTCGGGCGACGGATTGCCCTTGCCTTCGAACAGCGCCAGCGTGCCGATCGCCGAACCCGAGGCGATGGCGGGAAGCCACTTCTTCTTTTGCGCATCGCTGCCGGCGATCAGGATGGCTTCGGCCGCGAGATAGACGGTCGAGGAAAACGGCACCGGCGCCAGCGCGCGGCCCATTTCTTCTGATATTACGCAGAGCTCGAGATGGCCGGCGCCGGCGCCGCCGAATTCCTCGGGGATGGCGACACCGAGAAAGCCCATCTCGGCGAGGCCCTGCCAAAGATCCTTGTCATAGCTGGCCTTGCCGTCGAGCACGGTGCGCACCGCTTTCGGCGGGCACTTTTCGGCGAGGAATTTCCGCGCTTCATCGCGCATCTGCTTCTGTTCGTCGGAAAAATCGAAGTTCATGTTGGTTTACCTTCTACTGGCTGTCATTCCGGGGCGCGCGGAGCGCGAACCCGGAATCTCGATCTAGTAACCTCTGGATTCCGGATCGGTCCGAAGACGGACCGTCCGGAATGACGGTGAATGGTCGCAGTATGTCTTCCCTCAATTCAAAATGATGACGTCCTCTCCTGGCGGATCGGCATAGAGCCGTTCCACCAGCGCGGCGCGGCGCTCGAGCCCGGCGCGCTGATTGATGTAGCCCTTGTCGGTGAGTTCGTTGCCGTCGATCGAGGCCGGCTCGATCATCAGCATGGCGCGCGCCACGCGCATGCTGCTGGCGCCTTCGGTCGACTTGTTATGCGCTTCGAGACCGCGCTTCAGGCAGGCGATCACTTCGGGATGCCTGACCACGTCCTCGAAGCTCGCTTCCGCGTTGCCGGTGATCTGCCGGCAGGCTTGCAGATTGGGCCAGGCCAATAATCCGACGAACGGGCGATCCTGTCCGGTGACCAGCGCGTCCTGCACCACGGGCGTGGCGGCCGCGATGGCGTCGGTGCGCAGCGAGCCGACATGGACGAAGGTGCCGGTGGTGAGCTTGAAGTCCTCCACCACCCGGCCGGCGAAGATGATGCCCTGCAGCGGATCATTGGGATCGACGAACACGCCGGCGTCGCCGATGCAATAGAAGCCTTCCTCGTCGAACGCAGCCTCGGTGAGATCGGGCCGGCGGAAATAGCCGGGCGTGACGTTGACGCCGCGCAGGCGCAATTCATATTTGGCGCCGACCGGGACCATCTTCAATTCGACGCCGGGAAACGGCAGCCCGATCAGGCCGACGCGCTCGGTGTTCCAATAGGTACCGGTCGAGGTCGGCGCGGTCTCGGTCGAGCCCCAGCCGGTGTAGAACACGAGGCGCTCGCCGATGGCGCGCACCGCCAGCGCCTGCATCCGGTCATAGAGATCGTCGGGCAGCCGCGCGCCGCCATAGGCCATAAGCCCGAGATTCTTGAAGAAGCTGCGGCACAGCCCGTCGTCCTTCTCCATGGCAGCCGCAAGCGCGGCGTAGCCCGCGGGCACGTTGGCGTAATAGGTCGGCGAGATCTCGCGCAGGTTACGCAGCGTCTCCTCGATCATGCCCGGCATCGGCCGGCCGTCGTCGATGTAGAGCGTGCCGCCTTCGGTCAGCACCGGATTGAACAGCGCATTGCCGCCCATGGTGTGGTTCCACGGCATCCAGTCGAGATAGGTGGCGAGCGGCGCGTTCGGATCGCGCGGCCGCACCTGCATCATCATCGCGGCGTTGGCGCACATCATCTGTTGGGTATTGATGACGGCCTTGGGCATGCCGGTGGAGCCCGAGGTGAACAGGAGTTTTCCCACCGTATCCGGCGTGATTTGCGCGATCGACTCCGCGACGGATCTGGTCACCGGCGTCGCCGCGAGATCGGCGAACGCGACGCTCTTGATGCCTTCGCAGGGACGCGCGACATGGATGACGGTGACGCCGTCGAGATCGAGCGCGTTGAGCGCCTTCTCGAAGGCCGGGCCGTCCTGCACCATCACCACCTTCGGCCTGATCAGGTCGAACAGATATTTCAGTTTGACGTGATCGTGGCTCATCAGCGAATAGGCCGGCGACACGGGGGCGGCCGGAAACCGCGCCTGCATCGCGGCCATCGTCATCAGCGCATGCTCGATCGAATTGCCTGACAGGATCGCGACCGGGCTGCCGGGCTCAAGCTTCAGATCGAGCAGTCCCTGCGTCAACCCATCCACCGTGCGCTTGGCTTCGCCATAGGACAGCCTGCGCCACTGCCGGTCGGCGCCGCCGCGCTGCGCCAGCCAGGTTCGCTCGGGCGCTTCGCTCGCCCATTTCGCCAGCGAGGCCGGGATATGCTTCTCGTAAGCCTTCAGCGGGATGCGAGACTTCAGGATGATGATGCCATCGGGCCGCCGCTCGACCGCGATGTCGCGCTCCAGCCATTCGATCTTGCGAAAGCCTGGCTTGGTCATCACCGCGGCGGCATTCCCACTCATTTTGCGTCTCCCGGAATTTGGCCTTGGCGGCCGCTTTTCTTAGCGCCTGATATAGACAGGCTTTCGCTTTTCCAGAAAGGCCCTGATGCCTTCGTTGAAATCTTCCGAACGGCTGCACAAGACCTGATTGCGGTCTTCCATCGCAATCACCGCCTCGATCGAGCCGGCATCGACGCTCATGTTTAGGCATTCCTTCGACAGCCGCAAACCGACCGGCGAGGCCGTCATCATCGCATCGACATAAGGCACGGCGGCAGCATCGAGCCCGCCTTCCTCGACCACTTCGGAGACCAGTCCGACCGCCAGCGCGCGCTCGGCATGGATGAAGCGTCCGGTCAGGATGAGTTCGGAGGCGACCGACACCCCGACCAGCCGCGGCAGGAAATAGCTGGTGCCGATGTCGCAGCCTCCCAACCCGAGCTTGATGAAGGCGCAGTTCATCCGCGCCGATCTGGTGGCGATGCGGATGTCGGCGGCGAGCGCCAGCGCAAAACCGCCACCGGCCGCGGAACCCTGCACCAGCGCGATGATCGGCTGCGGGCAGCGCCGCATCAGCATCACGATGTCGGCGATCCGGCGCTGCGAATCCAGCGACTCGGTGACGCCGGGCGGCTCCTGCTGCCCGGCGCGGCGCGCCATCGCGTGCTTGAGATCGAGCCCGGCGCAGAACGACGCGCCCGCACCTTTGAGCACCACCACGCGGGTGGTGCGGTTGCGCTGCAGGCCCTCGAAATAGGCGTTCAGCGCGTCGATCATCTCGGGATTGAGCGCGTTGAGGCTGTCCGGACGATTGAGCGTCACCCGGTCGACCCCGTCATCGTGTTCGATCAGCAGCGGTTGGGTCACGCTGACCTCCGCACCATCGTCGCCCCCGCGAACGCGGGGACCCATACGCCGTGCCGTTTCGATCTGGGCATGGTGGCAGAGACCTTCCGAAACAATTACCGCCGCGGAGTATGGGTCCCCGCGTTCGCGGGGACGACGACAGAGTTTGCTACCGCGGCGCCATGCGGATGGCGCCGTCGAGACGGATGGTCTCGCCGTTCAGCATCGGGTTCTCGACGATGTGCACCGCGAGGTTGCCGTATTCGCTGGCGTCGCCGAGCCGGGCCGGATGCGGCACCTGCGCGCCGAGGCTCTTGCGGGCTTCCTCGTTCAGGCCCATCAGCAGCGGCGTCAGGAACAGGCCGGGCGCGATGGTGTTGACGCGGATCTTGAGGCTGGCGAGATCGCGCGCCGCCGGCAGCGTCAGACCGACCACGCCGCCCTTCGATGCGGAATAGGCGATCTGGCCGATCTGGCCTTCATAGGCCGCGACGCTCGCGGTGTTGATGATGACGCCGCGCTCCTCGCCGACCGGGGCCGCGGTCGCCAGCCGTTCGGAGAACAGCCGCAGCACGTTGAAGGTGCCGATCAGGTTGACATTGATGACGCGGACGAACTTGGCCAGCGGATAGACGCCGTCCTTGCCGACGATGCGCTGCGAGCCGCCGATGCCGGCGCAGTTCATCAGCACGCGGGCGATGCCGTGGGCGGCTTCGGCCTTGGCGAGCGCGGCCTTGACCTGTTCCTCGTCGGTGACGTCGGCATGCAGGGCGACGCCCTTCACTTCGGCCGCGACCTTCTCGGCATTTTCCTTGCTCTGGTCGAGCACACCGATTTTCGCACCTTTGGCCGCCATGGCTCGCGCGGTGGCGGCGCCGAGGCCGGAGCCACCGCCGGTGATGATTACGGCAACGTCTTGCAACTGCATGATAGAGAGACCTTTCCTTGGGCGTTTCTTCTGTAGTGGGCGAATGGCGAATAGCGAATGGAAGAAAGAAAATCTATTCGCTACTCGCCATTCGCCCCTTCTTTTCTTCCAGCATGCCCCCGCAAATCAGCGCTTCCATGTGCCCGATATATTGGCGGCAGACTTCGTCAGTGACCGGCCCGACGCCGGTCGCGCGCGACATCGCGTGGCGTCCGAAAAACAGATGGTCGCAGGCGCCGATCAGGCTGGTGTAGAACAGCACCGGATCGATATCGCGGAACTCGCCGGCCTTGATGCCTTCCGCCAGCAGCCGGCGATGGAATCCCAGCAGCGGCGCGACGAAAAATTTCGAGACTTCGTCGGCGGCTTCCACGCTGCTCTCATGCAGCAAGTAATGGATCAGCCGGTTCATATAGGGAAACTGGTGATACGCCCCGATGATGCCGGCGATGTGCAGCTTCAGTTTCGCGGTCGGCGTGATCGGCTGCGCCAGCAGATATTCGAGGTTCGCCACCTCGGTTGCGGCATCGCGCGCCAACAGCGCCAGCAGCAGGCCGTCCTTGTTGCCGAAGTGATATTTGACCAGCGCGGCGTTGACGCCGGATTTCTGCGCGATGTCGCTCAGCGACACATCGATCGAGGAGCGCTCGATCATCAACTCGCTCGCCGCGACGAGGAGCTTTTCCGCCGTTGAGTTTCTGCCACCCGGGAGCCGGGCCGGTACGCTGGTATTCAACTCTGATCCCATCACCTGCTGCCGGGAAATCCGGGCGCAGATAACCCGATGATGGGGTCCACCTCAAGAGTTAATTGATTGATTGACTAAATCCCCCTGCCTCTCTTAAATCCGGCCATCTTTCAAACCCCCATCCAAAACAATCAGGGAGAACAGTCATGGCCGAGGCATATATCGTCGCCGCCGCACGCACCGCAGGCGGCCGCAAGGGGGGACGCCTCGCCGGCTGGCATCCGGCCGATCTCGCCGCGTCCGTGCTGAATTCGCTGGTCGAGCGTTCGGGTGCGGCGCCCGACCAGATCGAAGACGTGATCATGGGCTGCGTCATGCAGGTCGGCGAACAGTCCAACAACATGGCGCGCAACGCCATCCTGGCTTCGAAGCTGCCGGAAAGCGTGCCCGGCACTTCGGTCGACCGCCAGTGCGGCTCGTCGCAGCAGGCGCTGCATTTCGCGGCGCAGGCGGTGATGTCCGGCACCATGGACATCGTGATCGCCGCCGGCGTGGAATCGATGACCCGGGTGCCGATGGGCCTGTCGTCGCAATTGCCGGCCAAGAACGGTTTCGGCACCTCCAAGAGCCCTGGCATCGAGAAGAAATATCCGAACATCGTGTTCAGCCAATTCACCGGCGCGGAAATGATGGCGGAGAAATACGGCCTCTCCAAAGACGATCTCGATAAATTCTCCTTTGAAAGCCACCAGCGCGCCATCGCCGCGACCCAGGCCGGCAGCTTCAAGGACGAAATCATTCCGCTGCAGATTACCCGCGCGGACGGTTCGACCGACACCCACCACATCGATGAAGGTATCCGCTTCGACGCCACCCTCGAGGGCATCAGGGGCGTCAAGCTGATCGCCGAGAACGGCAAGCTCACCGCCGCCAGCTCCAGCCAGATCTGCGACGGCGCATCCGGCATGATGGTCGTCAACGAAAGGGGCCTGAAGTCGCTCGGCGTCAAGCCGCTGGCGCGGGTTCATCACATGACCATGATGGGCGGCGATCCCGTGATCATGCTGGATGCACCGCTGCACGCTACCGAGCGCGCGCTGAAGAAGGCCGGCATGTCGATCGACGACATCGACCTGTTCGAGGTCAACGAGGCCTTTGCCTCGGTGCCGACGGCGTGGCTGAAGACATCAGGCGCGGATCCGGCGCGGCTCAACGTCAACGGCGGCGCCATCGCGCTCGGCCACCCGCTCGGCGGCTCCGGCACCAAGCTGATGACCACGCTGATCAACGCACTCAAGCAGCGCAACAAGCGCTACGGCCTGCAGACCATGTGCGAAGGCGGCGGCATGGCGAATGTGACGATCGTGGAGCGGCTGTAAGAAAAGCGAACGATGGGGCGAATGGCGAGTGGCGAATAGCGAATGGTGAAGAGGCGACTACCGTGTTCGCTTTTCCATTCGCCACTCCCCATTCGCCATTCGCCCTTTCTATTCGCCATTCGCTACTCGCCATTCGCGTTCTTTGAGGTATCCAAAATGACCCATCCGTCGATTTACGCGCGGACCCAGCCGAACAAGATTGCCTATCAGATGGCCGGCACCGGCAAGGCGATCACCTATCGCGAGCTCGATGAGCTGTCGAACCAGGGAGCGCAGCTGTTCCGCTCGCTCGGGCTGAAGGAAGGCGATCACATCGCGTTCCTGATCGAAAACCGGCTGGCGTTCATGGAGATCTGCTGGGCGGCGCAGCGCAGCGGGCTGTATTACACCGCGATCAGCCGCTACCTGACCCAGGACGAGATCGCCTACATCATCGGGGATTGCGGCGCCAAGGTCGTCATCACCTCGCCGAAATGCGCCGAGCAGATCAAGGGGCTGGTGCAGGGCGCGCCCGGCGAGCCCGTGTTCTACATGCTCGACGAGCCGCTGCCCGGCTTCCGCTCCTGGGACAAGGAAGCGTCGGCGCAGCCGACCACGCCGATTGCGGACCAGGTCGCCGGCTACGACATGCTGTATTCGTCGGGCACCACCGGCCGGCCCAAGGGCATCAAGCGCGAATCAGAACACAACCCGATCGATCTGCCGAATCCGTTCCTGAAGATTCTCTGTGCCGACATGTGCGGGATGAATTCCGACAGCATTTACCTGTCGCCGGCGCCGCTCTATCACGCCGCTCCCTTGCGTTTCAACATGATGGCGATCACGCTGGGCGGCACCTCGATCATCATGGAATCCTTCGACGCCGAGGAATTCCTCAAGCTGGTCGGGAAATACAAGATCACCCAGTCGCAGCTGGTGCCGACCATGTTCGTGCGGATGCTGAAGCTGCCGGACGAAGTGCGCCAGCGCTACGACGTCTCCTCGCTGAAGGGCGCGATCCATGCCGCCGCGCCCTGCCCGATCGACGTCAAGGCCAAGATGATCGAGTGGTGGGGACCGATCCTGATCGAGTATTACGCCGGCTCCGAAGGCAACGGCGTCACGGTCTCGACCTCGCAGCAATGGCTGACCCATCGCGGCACCGTCGGCCGCGCCGTGGTCGGCAAGATCAAGATCCTCGACGAGAACGAACAGGAAGTGCCGGTCGGCCAGATAGGCACGGTATATTTCGCCGACGCGCCGGTTTTCACCTATCACAACGATCCCGAGAAGACCAAGCGCGCCTATAACGCCAAGGGCTGGTCGACGCTCGGCGACGTCGGCTATCTCGACGAGGAAGGCTATCTCTATCTCACCGACCGCAAGTCCTACATGATCATCTCCGGCGGCGTGAACATCTATCCGCAGGAGACCGAGGACGTGCTGATCACCCACCCAGGCGTCGCCGACGTCGCGGTGTTCGGCGTGCCGAACGAGGAGATGGGCGAAGAGGTCAAGGCGGTGGTGCAGCCGCACGACATGGCGAAGGCCGGCAAGGAGCTCGAGGCGGAGCTGATCGTATTCTGCCGCAAGCATCTGTCGCCGATCAAATGCCCGAAGAGCATCGACTTCGCGGCGGAGTTGCCGCGAACGCCGACCGGCAAGCTGGTCAAGCGGCACTTGCGCGACAAATACTGGCCGAAGACGGTGGTGCGGGTGTAGCGCACCGGATCCCGTTATCGTCGTCCCGGCGAACGCCGGGACCCATAACCACCGATGTTAGCTGTGAGTGGGATTGCGGCTCCAGCTTTACACCACACATACATTAGTGGTTATGGGTCCCGGCTCGCGCTTCGCTTGACCGGGACGACGTGAGGAAAGAGCGCGGATCATGACCACCACTACCTCCCTCCCCGACATCCCGCTCCCCTCTTCCATCCGCTCCCGCTACGTCGAAAACATCAACGGCCTGCGCATGCATGTGCTGGAGGCTGGCTTCGAGACACGCGGCCGGCCGTGCGTGCTGCTGCTGCACGGCTTTCCGGAACTCGCCTTCAGCTGGCGCAAGGTGATGCCTGTCCTGGCGGCGGCCGGCTATCACGTGATCGCGCCGGACCAGCGCGGCTATGGCCGCACCACCGGCTGGGATCCGGACTACGACGGCGACCTCGCTTCGTTCCGGCTGCTCAACCTGGTGCGCGACGCGCTGGGCCTGGTAGCGGCGTTCGGCTATCGCCATGTCGACGCCGTGGTCGGACATGATTTCGGCTCCTCCGTCGCCGCCTGGTGCGCGCTGGTGCGGCCCGACGTGTTCCGGTCGGTCGCGCTGATGAGCGCGCCGTTCGGAGGCCCGCCACAGATCGCCTTCAACACCGCGGATGCGCCACAGACGTCGAAGCCGGAAGATCCCGTGCATCGCGAACTCGCGGCGCTGCCGCGGCCGCGCAAACATTATCAATGGTACTACTCGACGCGCGAAGCCAACGCCGACATGCACCACGCGCCGCAAGGCGTGCATGATTTCCTGCGCGCCTATTATCATCACAAGAGTGCAGACTGGAAAGCCAACGCGCCCTATCCGCTGCAAGGCTGGACCGCGAGCGAACTAGCCAAGCTGCCGACTTATTACGTGATGGACCTCGCCAAGGACATGGCCGCCACCGTCGCGGAAGAAATGCCGTCTGCCGAGGCGATCGCCGCCAACCAATGGCTGCCCGATCGCGAACTTTCTTTCTACAGCGCCGAATATGCCCGCACCGGGTTCCAGGGCGGCTTGCAGTGGTATCGCTGCGGCACCTCGGGGGAATTCATTCCGGAACTACAGACCTGGTCGGGGCGGACCATCGACGTGCCCTCCTGCTTCATCTCGGGCAAGCAGGACTGGGGAACCTATCAACGCCCCGGCGTCTTCGAGGCGATGCAGACCACGGCCTGCACGCGGATGATCGGATGCCACCTCGTCGACGGCGCCGGCCACTGGGTGCAGCAGGAACAGCCGGCGGAGGTAAGCCGGCTGCTGCTCGCCTTCCTGCGCGAGGCTGCGAACCGGTGATGAATTGACCTGACAACCGCCCGCCTCTATAAGATTTAGAATGGTTCTAAATTATCCAGAGGCGCCGTTGTGAAGAATTTCGCCGACCTGACCGAGCGCGAAATCTTGGCGGTGGCGATCTCCGCGGAGGAGGAAGACAGCCGCATCTACATGACCTTCGCGGAAGACCTCGCGGAGCGTTATCCGGAATCGGCGAAAATATTCGAGGAGATGGCCGAGGAGGAAAAAGGCCATCGCCACATGCTGCTCGAAATGTACGAGAAGCGTTTCGGCGAGAACCTGCCGCCGATCCGACGAGAAAACGTCAAGGGATTCCTGCGCCGCCGTCCGGTCTGGCTGACCAAGAATCTGTCGCTCGACACCATCCGCAAGGAAGCCGAGACGATGGAGTTCGAGGCCGAGCGGTTCTACGCCAAGGCCGCGGAGCAGACCCAGGATGTCGGCGTCCGCAGGCTGCTCGGCGATCTCGCGGAAGCGGAAAAGAGCCACGAAAACGTCGCGGCCAGGCTGACCGACCTGATCCTCAGCCCGGACGTTCGAGAACAGGAGGACAAAACCCGCCGGCGCGTATTCGTACTGCAATATGTGCAACCCGGTCTCGCCGGATTGATGGATGGATCGGTCTCGACGCTGGCGCCGCTGTTCGCGGCGGCATTCGCGACGCATAACAACTGGCAGACATTCCTGGTGGGACTTGCCGCCTCGATCGGCGCCGGCATCAGCATGGGCTTTGCCGAAGCCCTGTCCGACGACGGCTCGCTGACCGGGCGCGGCTCGCCGTGGTTGCGCGGCGTGACCTGCGGCCTGATGACGACGCTGGGGGGCCTCGGCCATACCCTGCCCTATCTGGTGCCGGACAGCTGGGCCAATGCATTCTGGATCGCCACCGCGATCGCAGGCATCGTGGTATTCTTCGAATTGTGGGCGATCGCCTATATTCGCGCGCGCTATATGGACACACCGTTCATGCAGGCGGCGTTCCAGATCGTGCTCGGCGGCGCCATCGTGCTCGCTGTGGGCATTCTGATCGGCGGGGCGTAGCAGACCTGCGCAGATTGCAGCAGCAATTCCGGTCAAGCGCAGCGGCCGCATAGGGCCTAGGTAACGCGGCGAGCGAAGGTTCGCACGATGCGTCGATGCATGACGCGCCGGTCTTGCGGCCCGTTCGCAAACTGAGCATCATCCCTCCCAAGCAAAAGTCAGCAGGAGCAACGCCTTGGCCAAATCGCAATGGAGTTTCAGATCCGCGACCGAACTGTCCGCAGCCCTTGCCGCGAAAAAAGTCTCGGCCGTCGAACTGGCGCAGGATGCGATCGGGCGCATCGAGCGTCACGACGGCAAGATCAATGCGGTTTGCGTGCGCGATTTCGCGCGCGGCCTCGAAGCGGCCCGCGCCGCCGACGCGGCGCGTGCACGCGGCGAAACCGGAGCGCTGCTCGGCCTGCCGATCACGGTGAAGGAATCCTTCAATATTGCCGGATTGCCCACGACATGGGGCTTTCCGCCGCAGAGGGATTTCAGGCCAACGGAAGACGCGCTGTCGATTTCGCGGGTCAAGGCTGCAGGCGGCGTGATCCTCGGCAAGACCAACGTGCCGGTCGGCCTCGCCGACTGGCAGAGCTACAACGAGATCTACGGCACCACCAATAATCCGTATCATCTCGGCCGCACGCCCGGCGGCTCTTCCGGCGGATCATCGGCGGCGCTGGCCGCTGGTTACGGGCCGCTCTCGCTCGGCTCCGACATCGGCGGCTCGCTGCGCGTGCCGGCGTTCCATTGCGGCGTCTATGCGCACAAGCCGACCTACAATCTGGCGCCGGTGCGCGGGCATACGCCGCCGCCGTTTCCGGCGATGCCGCTGGACCGCGACATGGCCGTGATCGGCCCGATGGCGCGCTCGGCCGCCGATCTGTCGCTGCTGCTCGACGTGATGGCCGGACCGGATCCGCTGGACATGGGCGTCGGCTACAGGCTCGCGCTGCCGCCGCCGCGGCACAACGCGCTGAAGGATTTTCGCGTGCTGGTGGTCGACAGCGATCCGGTGCTGCCGGCCGACAAGGACATTCGCGGCGCGATCGACAAGCTTGCGGGCAGCCTCGCCAAAGCCGGGGTGAGCGTCGCGCGGCAAAGCCCGCTGTGGCCGGACTTTGCGGATTCGTCGCGGCTCTACATGCGGATGCTGATGGCGTTCCTCGGGGCGTTCTTCCCGCCGGAAGCGATCGCGGGCGCACAGGCCGGCGCCGCGCAGCTGAAGGCCGACAACAGGAGCCTTGCCGCCGAACGTCTGCGCGGCATGACGCAAAGTCATCGCGACTGGGTACTCGACGACGGCGCACGCGCCGGGCTGCGCGCGCAGTGGCGCGGGCTGTTCAAGACGTTCGATGCGGTGATCTGCCCGATCATGCCGACGCCGGCCTATCCGCACGATCATTCGCCGGACCAGGAAGCCCGCCGCATCAAGATCGACGACAAGGACTACGTCTATACGGATCAACTGACATGGCCCGGCATCGCCACCCTGCCCGGGCTGCCGGCCACGGCGATCCCCCTCGGCCTGTCGCCGCAAGGCCTGCCCCTCGGTGTGCAGATCCTCGGCCCCTGGCTGGAAGACCGCACGCCGTTGAGGCTGGCGGAACTGATCGAGCGCGAATTCGGCGGCTTCGTGCCGCCGCCGATGTTTGATGACTGAAGACCCGTCATTCCGGGGCGAGGCGTAGCCTCGAACCCGGAATCCAGAAGTTATTGCACGAGATTCCGGGTTCGCGCTAACGCGCGCCCCGGAATGACAGGAAAGGACGGACAATGAGAAACGACCTAGCCGAACTGACCAGCCTCAATCGCGACTACGTCAATTCAGTGCAGCATTCCGACGTCAAGCACTTCGACGAAATCCTCGCCAAGGATTTCTACTGCTCCAATCCCGACAAGTCGCTGGTCGATCGCGCCGGGTTCCTCAAGCAGACCGCAGTGCCGGTAACGATCAAGAATCTCGAGGCGCATGACGTGAAGATCCGCCTGATGGGCGACGTCGCCATCATCCACGCCGCCACGCGCTACACGATGCCGGACGGCACGCCTGGCGCGGGACGCTACACCGACGTCTGGGCAAGGCAGAACGGCCGCTGGCTCGCGGTCTTGGCGCACGTGTCGCGGTGACGCCGAAGGCGTCATTCCCCGATGCGCAATTGCGCATCGGGGAATGACGGCTAATCAAACATGATCACGCTGCGCACGGTCTTGCCGGCCTTCATCGCGGCAAAGCCCTCGTTGATCTCCGACAGCTTCAGCTTGGCCGAGATCCAGTCTTCCAGGTGCAGCTTGCCGCGCATGTAGAATTCGACCAGGCGGGGCATGTCGACGCGGAAATGGTTCGAGCCCATCGAGGAGCCCTGAATCTTGCGTTCCCTCAGGAAGTCAAAGCCGTGCAGCTCGATCTTCTGGCCGAACGGGATCATGCCGACGATGGTCGCGGTGCCGCCGGGCGCCAGCATGCCAAAGGCCTGCTCCGCGGTCTCCTTGCGGCCCAGCACCTCGAAGGAGTGGTTCACGCCGCCGCTGGTAAGATCGCGCACCTGCTGCACCACGTCGCCGTTGCGGGGATCGACCACGTCGGTGGCGCCGAGCTTGGTGGCAAGCTGAAGTTTTGCGGGATTGGTATCGATCGCGATGATCCGGCCGGCGCCGGCGATCGCGGCGCCGTTGATTGCGGCCATGCCGACGCCGCCGCAGCCGATCACGGCGACGGTCTCACCGGCCTGAACCTTGGCGGTGTTCACGACAGCGCCATAGCCGGTGATCACGCCACAACCGATCAGCGCCGCCAGATCGAGCGGCATCTCCTTCTTGATTTTGACGATGGCATTTTCGTGCACCAGCATCTGCTCGGCAAATGACGACAGATTGAGGAACTGATGCAGTTTCTCCGACCGCGCCCAGGACAGCCGGTTGGACGCGCCGGGCAGCATCTTCACGGTGGTGTCGGTGCACAGCACCGGCCGTCCGGTCGTGCAGTTGTCGCAGGTGCCGCAGAACACCGAAAGACAGGTGACCACGTGATCGCCGGGCTTCACATAGGTGACGTCCGAGCCGACCTTCTCGACCACGCCGGCTGATTCGTGCCCGAGCACGGCCGGCAGCGGATGCGGATAAAGCCCTTCCATGAAATGCAGGTCGGAGTGGCAGAGCCCGGCGACCGCGGTGCGGATCAGGACCTCGCGCGGGCCGGGGTTTGGAAGGCTGACGTCCTCGATCACGAGCGGCTTGTTGGCTTCAAACAGGACGGCGGCCTTCATCGGTGTTTCCCCTTCTTGTTGTGTTTACGTCATTCCGGGGCGACGCAAAGCGTCGAACCCGGAATCCGGATTGTTGATCGAGATTCCGGGTTCGCGCTTCGCGCGCCCCGGAATGACGATTTACTTTAGGCCGCGGTAAGCAATTCGCCAACCTCGGCCATCCCGACAGTGCGATCGCCGAGCAGATGGCCGGTGATGGCGCGCTGCGCCGCATTTTCCGTGAGCCGGAACGGATCGCTCACAGAGACCCGGTGATCGATCACCATCCGTGACAGCAGCAGCCGCCTCGCATCGCCGCGCATCTCGTGGATGCGCCCGCCCTCCCAGGCCAGCGCCACGGCGCTGGCGACGTGATAGAGGAGGCTGGTGGCGCGCCGCGCGTCGGCTTCGTTGTCCATGCGGCTGGCGACCTCGCGGGCGAAGCCGATGGCGCGGTCGGTGAGATCGCGCAAGCGGCCGCGCCAGGCCTGCGGCACATTGGCGCTGTCGTCGAGCCGGGCGTGCAGGTCGGCGGCCAATGCGGCCTCGGCGCCATGGCGGCCAACAGCCCGCTTCAGCGCGTCGATCGCAACGATGTTGCCGGTGCCTTCCCAAATCGAGCCGAGATGGGAATCGCGCAGCAGCCGCGCCGTGGCGAATTCCTCGATGTAACCGATGCCGCCGCGCATCTCGAGCGCGTCGCCACAGACCTTGCGCGCGTCGCGGGTGGCGCGGAATTTCAGCGTCGGCGTCAGGATACGCAACAGCGCCGCCGCGTCCTGGCTGCCGGCCTCGGCACGGTCGAGCGCATCGGCGGTCAAGAAACTCAATGACAGCGCCTGCTCGGTGGCGAGCATGATCTTCATCAGTTGCCGCCGTGCCAAGGGCAGATCGACGATGCGGCTGCCGAACACCACGCGGTTCTGCGCCACCGTCATCGCGTCGTGATGCGCGCGCCGCATCAGCGCAGTGGATTTGACCCCATTGGAGAGCCGCGAGGAATTGACCATCTCGGCCATCTGCACGAAGCCGCGGTCGAGCTTGCCGACGGCGTAGGCAATCGCGCCTTCCAGCTTGATCTCGCCCGAGGCCATCGAGCGGGTGCCGAGCTTGTCCTTGAGACGGACGATCCGGTAGTGATTGGGGGTGCCGTCATCGAGCGTCCGCGGCATCAGGAACAGGCCGACGCCACGGGTGCCAGGACCGGCACCCTCCGGCCGCGCCAGCAGCATCACGACTTTGGCGTCCGCATTGGAGCAGAACCACTTCTCGCCGGTCAGCCGCCAGTGATCGCCTTCCTGCACCGCCGTCGTGGTCAGCGTGCCGACGTCGGAGCCGCCTTCCTTCTCGGTCATGAACTGGCCGCCCTGCGTCAGCTTGCTCATGTCGGTCTGGGTCAGGCCATCGAGATATTTCGCCTTCAAGGCCTCGCTGCCGAAATTCGCGAGCAGCTTGGCGCAGCCGTCGGTAACGTTGATCGGACAGCCCAGCCCGAATTCGGCCTGGTTGAACAGGAACGTAAAGGCGTGCTTGGCGACCACCGGATACTTGTCCGGCCAGCCCAGGATGCCCTTGCGCACCGACATCGCGTGAATGCCGAATTCGCCGAACGCGGCGCGCTCGAGCTCACGATAGGCCGGATGATATTCGATCCACTGCGCGTCGCGGCCGAAGCGGTCGCGCTGGTGCAGCACCGGGGTGTGGCGGTCCGACAGACGCGCGCATTCGTCGAGATGGCCGCCGGCGAGGCCGCCGAGCCGGTCGAGGTGCGGCTCGATATGGCGGAACAGCGCTTCCGGCAGGTGAATGCGCAACAGATCCGTCAGCGCCGGATCTGCGCGATAGAAATTCATCCCCGTTGTGTCCGGCGCGAGCAATCCCGGCTGGCCGGGAGCAAGACTTGCGCGATCGTGCTTGAGTGGCTGCATTTTTCGACTCTTGTTCGTTCCGCCCGATATTGCCTGCTATAGACCATCTACCGATAAAGCAGGCGACAACGCCGTCAACAAACATAATTGGAGGATCACCCTGTGGCAGACGGATACCGCATCATCGGCGCCGAGATGTCGCCTTACTCGGTCAAGGTCCGCTCCTATTTTCGCTACAAGGCCATTCCGCACCAATGGATTTTGCGCAATGCGGCAAGCCAGGCGGAATATGACAAATACGCCAAAATGCCGATCATTCCGCTGGTGATCACACCCGAGGGCACTGGCATCCAGGATTCCACTCCGATCATCGAGCAGATGGAAAAGCTGCATCCGGAGCCTTCGATCCATCCCGACGACGCAATCGCCAACTATGTCTCCACGCTGATCGAGGAATTCGGCGACGAGTGGGGCAACAAATGGATGTTTCACTACCGCTGGGCGCGCGAGGTCGACCAGCGCGCCTCGGCCGGGCGCATCGCCCGGATGCGCAGCCCGAAAGCGGGCGAAGCCGAGCATGATGCCTTCGCCGACAAGGTGCGAACCCGCATGGTGGGCCGAGTCTGGTTCGTCGGATCGAACGAAATGACCGCGCCGCAGATCGAGGAAGGTTTTCGGGACATGCTCGGCCTGCTCGACGATCACCTCGCCAAGCGGCCTTATCTGTTCGGCGGGCGGCCCGCGTTCGGCGACTTCGGTCTCTGGGGGCAGTTTTACGAGCTGTGGACCGATCCGACCGCAGGCGCCCTGATCGAGGGCAATGCGCCGCATGTACTCGACTGGGTCCACCGCATGCTGTGGCCGCGGGCGGAAGGCGCGTTCGAAAGCTGGACCGCGCTGGCGCCGACCCTGATGCCGATTTTGGTCAAGCAGGTCGGCAGACAATTCTGGCCGTGGACGCTCGCCAACGAGGCCGCGCTGAGGGAAGCCAACGAAGAATTCAGCGTTACGCTCGGCGACAAGGTCTGGACCCAGAAGCCGCAGAAATATCATGCGCGGTCGCTCGGCATGCTGCGCGCCAAATACGCCGAAGTGCCCGACAAAGGCGCGCTCGATATGGTGCTGGCCGCGGCGGGTTGCCTTGCAGGATTGCGCGCCTAGATACGGACTCCCCGCCATTCGAGGACAGCCCCATGGAAATGCCTGACTACAACGTCGCCCTGATCGTCGGCGCCGGCGAAGGCCTCAGCGCATCGCTGGCGCGGCTGCTGGCCAAACAAGGCATTCGCGTCGCGCTGGCCGCTCGCAAGATCGAAAAGTTGGGAGCGCTCTGCACCGAAACCGGCGCCCGCGCCTTTGCCTGCAACGCCACCGATCCTGATGAAGTCGAGCGGCTGTTCGGCATGGTGGAGCGCGAGATCGGGTCGCCGGACCTCGTCGTCTACAACGCCAGCGGCCGTGCCCGCGGCGCGTTCACCGACCTGGTGCCGGCGGATGTCGCACAAGCCATCGCCGTCAGCGCGTTCGGCGGCTTTCTGGTGGCGCAGCAGGCGGCACGACGGATGCTGCCGAACCAGCACGGCGCGATCCTGTTCACCGGGGCTTCGGCAAGCGTCAAGGGCTATCCGCAATCCGCACCCTTCGCGATGGGCAAGTTCGCGCTGCGCGGGCTGGCGCAGAGCATGGCGCGCGAATTGTCGCCGCGGGGCATTCACGTCGCGCATTTCGTCATCGACGGCGGCATCCGCAGCGCGGCGCGCAGCGAGCCCGCCGAACGGCCGGATTCGATGCTCGATCCCGACGCCATTGCCTTGAGCTACTGGAACGTGCTGCAGCAGCCGCGCAACGCCTGGACCTGGGAGCAGGAATTGCGGCCCTGGGTGGAGAAGTTTTAGCGCAACACCGTCATTCCGGGATGGTGCGTAGCACCAGACCCGGAATCTCGAGATTCCGGGTTCGATGCTTCGCATCGCCCCGGAATGACGGAGGCAATAACAAAAACAAAAAATTGGGGGAATCATGATTACCGAGATCGACACCGGCACCAATGAACTGTTGTGCGTCATCCGCGACCGCGTCGCCATCATCACGCTGAACCGCCCGGAAGTCCGCAACGCGATGTCGGACAATCTGACGCCGGCGCTGCGCAACATGATCAAGGCCAGCGGCGAGAATCCAGACGTCGGCGCGCTGCTGATCACCGGCGCCGGCACCGCCTTCTGCGCCGGCGGCAACGTCAAGGGCATGGGCGCCCATCGCGACAAGACGAAGCTGGAGATGTCCTATGACGAGAAGGTCGCGGACCTTCAGGAACGCCAGCGATTGTTGACAGGCGCGCTGGTCTCGGTGCGCAAGCCGACCATCGCAGCGCTGCCCGGCCCCGCGGTCGGCGCCGGCCTGGCGCTGGCCATGGCCTGCGACATCCGGATCGCCGCCGAATCGGCCTTCGTCTCCACCGGCTATCTGCGGGTGGCGCTGAGCGGCGACTACGGTATCGCATGGCTGTTGACGCGGCTGGTCGGAACATCGCGGGCGCGCGAACTGATGTTCACCGGCGACAAGGTCGAGGCGAAGCGGGCCGAGACGATCGGCCTCGTTAACCGCGTGGTGCCGGACGCCAAGCTTCAGGAAGAGGCCTTTGCACTGGCGAAATCGATGGCGGAAGGCCCGACGCTGGCGTTGCGCTACATGAAGGACAATCTCGATGAAGCCCTGCTGTTCGATTTCGCCACCGCGCGCGACCATGAGGCGGAGCGGCTGGTCCGCCTCACCACGACCGCCGACCACCGCGAAGCAGTGCAGGCCTTCATCGACAAGCGCAGGCCGGTGTTCAAGGGAAACTAGTACCCGGAATCATAAGTCACTAAGACGGCGTCCTTTGACGCGGCGCTGGTGGACTTTGGATTTTGTCCAGATGAACGGCTCCGCATGTTTGTTGTAGGCTTTGACGAAGGCATTAATGTGCTGCTTGAGTTGCTCGACCGAGGTGAATGATGCGCCGGTCAGCGACTGGCCCTGCAAGATGGAGAACCAGCCCTCGACCTGATTGAGCCACGAGGCGCGTGTCGGCGTAAAGTGGAATGTCACAAGCGGGTGGCGTTTCAGCCATTCGTCGTTCTTCTGGTGCGTATTCAGATTGTCGAGGATGACCTTGAGCCGTGCCTTTGGATAGGCGGCGACGACGTCATCCATGAAGTCGAGGAATTCCTTGCGGCGACGGCGTTTCTTGTGTGTGGCCCGGACCTTGCCAGTGGCGACCTCAAAGGCGGCAAACAGGGTTGTCGTGCCATGCCGCTTGTAGTCGTGGCTTTGCCCGGTCAGGGCGCGCCCGTTCGGCAGTTTCAAGTAACCCTGCGCCCGTTCAAGTGCCTGGATCGACGGTTTCTCATCGACGCACAGGACGATCGCGTTCTTCGGCGGCGCCAGATAGAGGCCGACCACATCGGCGGCCTTTGCCGCAAAATCCGGGTCGTTGCTCTCGCACCAGCTTTTGCGTCCGGCCAGATCGATCTTCTGCTTGCGCAGCGATCGCCAAACATACTGCACATCGACGTCGCCCAAAGCCCGCGCGATCAGTGGCCCGTTCCAGCGTGCAAAACCCTTGGGCGGCGGCTGGTCGAGAACCTTGCGAATGCGCTGGTCGGTCGCCTCGTCGTAGATCGGCGGGGTGCCGGACCGCAGCCGATCCTCCAGCCCATCAAGGCCTTCGCGCGCGTAACGGATACGCCACAAGCTGACCGTGGTCGGCGTCGTCTCCAGCTCGCGGGCGATCTCCCGTGTCGCGTGCCCGCCGGCCGCCTCCAACACGATCCGTATCCGCAACAGCTGCCGCTGCTCGGTGCTGCCGGCGCGCAACCGCGCTTCAAGGATCGCGCGATCTCCCGGCCGCAGCCGGACTTTCATGGCATCGCTTATCATGCCATCTTGAATCACGCCGCAACGCCGCACGATAGTGCAAATATGACTCAGTCACTTCGGATAGTGGGTACTAGGTTTCAGATCGAGACCTGATGCGCCATCTGCCGGGCCGCCAGCCGCCAGCTGGCGCAGGGAATTTCCTGCGGCGCGACGTCGATGTGCTTTTCGAAGCGCGCCAGTTTCCAGTCGCCGGGCGAGTGCGTGAAGGCGAAACCGGACTTGCGGGCAAGGCCGAGCATGGCGTCGTTGGAACGCAGCGTGTCGCCAAACAGCCGCGTGGCGCCGAACGCCGCCGCGCGGCATTCCAGATTGCCGAGCAATACGGAGCCCACGCCGTGGCCCTGCCAGCGGTCGTGGATCGACAGGCCGAACTCGAAACTATCGGTCTCGGCGTCGAACGCATAGCGGGCTTCGCCGACGATGGTCTCGGCGCCGTCGACCGTCATCATTGCGACCACGCTGAAGCGGTCGGCCTCGCCGACATGGACGAAACGATCGAGTTCGGCCGGCGGCAATTCGCTGATGGCGCCGAGGAAGCGGTTGTAGCGGGAGCGGGTCGAGAGCGACCGGAAGTAGCTCTGCAACGCGTCTGCGTCGCGTGGCTCGACGAAGCGCACGGTCAGCGACTTGCCGCTGCGCAGGCGCAGGATATCGGAATGCTGCCGGAGGTCGTCGAGACGAAGCGCGGTCATGGCTGGATTCCCTTGGGT
The DNA here is from genome assembly GCF_018736085.1 of Bradyrhizobium sediminis. Lineage (NCBI taxonomy): Bacteria > Pseudomonadati > Pseudomonadota > Alphaproteobacteria > Hyphomicrobiales > Nitrobacteraceae > Bradyrhizobium > Bradyrhizobium sediminis. Next base: position 5,113,196 of record NZ_CP076134.1, read on the forward strand.
TTCGAAAAGCCGATGGCCGGCGTCCCCCCTGCCTTCAAGCCCGCCAAAACGGCTTTTCGGCTTCGTGGACGATGTCGCTCCAGGACAGGCCGATGTCGTGCAGGTCACGGCTGGTGAGTTCGGCCAGTTGGCGCCGGTCATGCTGGCGCTTGCGCCAGACGCGGAAGGTGTCGACGACCCCGGCGAAACCACCGGATTGATGATTATTTATCATCGATTCATGGGTCAAAGTGGACATGTTCATCTCCTGTGGCTAGGCTGTTGGTGCCAATATCTGTGCCCTTCAGGCTTTCGACAAACGACACTTTGTGCCGCTTCGCATGATATAAACTCATGAATTTGGATTGACCCGGGATGACCGCGAGACTGCCGTCGCTGAATGGATTGCGCGCCTTCGAGGCCGCGGCCCGGCATCTGAGCTTCACCGTTGCGGCGTCCGAGCTGAACGTCACGCAGACCGCGATCAGCCATCAGATCCGGCGGCTCGAGCAGGAGCTCGGCATCAAACTGTTCGTCCGGCAGAACCGCGCGCTGACGCTGACGCCGGAGGCCAAGGAATATCTCCCCGGGGTCCGCGCCGCGTTCAACGATCTCAGGCTCGCCACCGACCGGCTGCAGCGCCGGGACAACGACCATGTGCTGACGGTCAGCACATTGGCCTCGCTGGCGGCGAAGTGGCTGCTGCCGAAACTTTCCGCATTCCAGGAGGCGCATCCCGGCATCGACGTCCGCATCACCACTTCAACCACCCTCGTCGATTTCAAGAGCGGCGATGTCGATGCCGCGATCCGCTATGGCCGCGGTCAATGGCCGGGCCTGCGCGCCGACTGGCTGATGGCCGACCAGCTATTCCCGGTCTGCAGTCCGGCCTTGCTGGCGGGCGACAAGCCGCTGCGGCAGCCGGAGGATCTCGCCGACCACGTGCTGCTTCACACCAGCGGCGGAGCGGAGGACGACTGGCGGCTGTGGCTCACGGCCGCGGGCCTGCCGACCAACCTCTCGAAACAGCCCGGCGTCACCTTCGATCTCACCTTCATGACCCTGCAGGCCGCGATCGACGGGCTCGGCGTCGCCATGGGCCGGACCTCCTACGTCGAGGCCGATATCGCCAAGGGCCGCCTGGTGGTGCCGTTCGATATCGCCCTGCCGGTGGACGCCGGCTTCTACCTGGTGTCGCCCGAGGCCAGGGCCGATGCCCCCAAACTGGCGGCATTTCGGCATTGGCTAAAGGCATCGATCCATGGCAAACGGGAAGAGCTTGGCAAACCCGAGCCGCGGCCTGAACCGAACGAGCCCGCCCGGCGCCGCCGGGTTTGATTTCCGTGCAAACAATAATAACAAGACGCATGGTCGACCTCTCCCGAAAATTCGATTGTTTGGTGATCGGCGGCGGCAACGCGGCGCTGTGCGCCGCAATCAGCGCGCGGCGCTCCGGCGCTTCGGTGCTGGTGCTGGAAGGCGCCCCGAAATTCTATCGCGGCGGCAACACCCGCCACACCCGCAACATGCGCTGCGCCCATGACGCGGCGACCGACATCCTGACCGGGCCCTATACCGAGCAGGAATTCTGGGAAGATTTGCAGCTTGTGACCGAGGGCCAGACCGACGAGGAACTCGCCCGCCACATGATCCGGGAGTCGAAGGACATCCTGGGCTGGGTGGTCGAACAGGGCGTGCGCTGGCAGCCGTCGCTCGGCGGCACGCTGAGCCTCGGCCGCACCAACTCGTTCTTCCTCGGCGGCGGCCGGGCGATGCTGAACGCGCTGTATCTCACCGCCGAACGGCTCGGCGTCGACATCCTCTACGACGCCGAAGTGCTCGACCTCGACATCGACAACGGCATGTTTCTCTCCGCTGATCTCAAGCAGGGCGACGGCCGCGTCACGGTGCGCGCCGCGACGCTGGTGGCGGCCGCCGGCGGCTTCGAGGCCAACATCGAATGGCTGAAGCAGTATTGGGGCGAGGCCGCCGACAATTTCCTGATCCGCGGCACGCCCTATAATCGCGGATCGATCCTGAAAATGCTGCTTAACAAGGGCGTCCAGCAGGTCGGCGATCCCACCCAATGCCACGCGGTGGCGATCGACGCCCGGGCGCCGAAATTCGACGGCGGCATCATCACCCGGCACGACTCGGTCGTGTTCGGCATCGTCGTCAACAAGCACGGCTTGCGGTTCTACGACGAGGGCGAGGATATCTGGCCGAAGCGCTATGCGATCTGGGGCCGGCTGGTCGCGGCCCAACCCGACCAGATCGCCTACATCGTCTTCGATGCCAGCGTGCGCAACAGCTTCATGCCGACGCTGTTCCCGCCGATCGAGGCCAACTCGATCGCCGAACTCGCCGGCAAGTTCGAACTCGATGCGGCGGTGCTGGAAAAAACCGTCGCCGAGTTCAACGCCGCGGTCAGGCCCGGCACCTTCGATCACACCATCCTCGACGATTGCCGCACCGAGGGCCTGACGCCGCCGAAGACGCATTGGGCGCGGAAGATCGAAACGCCGCCCTATTATGCCTATCCGGTGCGGCCCGGCATCACCTTCACCTATCTCGGCACCCGCGTGAACAAACAGGCGCGCATGCTGATGAAGGACGGCAAGCCTGCCGCCAACATGTTCGCCGCCGGCGAGATCATGGCGGGCAACGTGCTCGGCAAGGGCTACGCCGCCGGCATCGGCATGACCATCGGCAGCGTGTTCGGGCGGATCGCGGGACGGGAAGCGGCGCAAAATGCACGGAACTAAGATCCTCGAGGAAGCCGACCGGCTGATGACGGTCTGCAATTCCTGCCGCTACTGCGAAGGCCTCTGCGCGGTTTTTCCGGCGATGGAAATGCGCCGTTCGTTTTCCGACGGCGACCTCAATTATTTCGCCAATCTCTGCCACGCTTGCGGCGCCTGCTACACCGACTGCCAGTTCTCGCCGCCGCATGAATTCAACGTCAACGTCCCGAAGACGCTGGCCGTCGCCCGCGCCGAATCCTGGGCCGCCTATGCCTGGCCCCGCGCCTTTGCCGGCCTGTTCGCGCGCAACGGGCTTGCCATCAGCCTGATCGCAGCGCTCAGCGTCGCGGCGTTCATCTTCGGCTTCGCCGCGCTGAACGACCGGCAGGTGCTGTTCGGAATCCATACCGGCCCCGGCGCGTTCTACAAACTGATGCCGCACAACGCGATGGCCGCGCTGTTCGGCGCGGCGTTGCTTTATGCGTTGGTCGCGCTTGTCATGGGCGTGCGCGCATTCTGGCGCGATATCGGCGAGCCGATCGGCATGCTGGTGGATCCGCCCTCGCTGTGGCAGGCGATGAAGGATGCAACGCAACTGCGCTATCTCGACGGCGGCGGGGTCGGCTGCGTCAACGAGGACGAGCGGCCGAGCGACCTGCGCAAGATCCATCATCACCTGACCTTCTACGGATTCGCACTCTGCTTCGCCGCAACCTGCGTCGCGACGCTGTATCACTACCTGATCGCGCGCGAGGCGCCGTATCCATGGTGGGACCTGCCGGTCGTGCTGGGCACGCTGGGCGGCATCGGACTTCTGATCGGACCGGCGGGCTTGCTCGCCGAAAAATGGAAGCGCGACCCGGCACTGGTCGATCAGAAGCGCATGGGCATGGACGTCGCCTTCATCGCCATGCTGTTCCTGACCAGCCTGACCGGCATGGCGCTGCTGCTGTTGCGCGACACCGCGGCGATGGGTCCGCTGCTGGCGCTGCATCTCGGCGTGGTGTTCTCGCTGTTCATCACCATGCCCTACGGCAAATTCGTGCACGGCATCTATCGCTTTGTCGCGCTGGTGCGCTATGCGAGGGAGCGGCGGATGATGGCGGGAGTCTAATTCCGTCATTGCCATTTCTCGGCCCTCTCCACTCGTCGTCCCGGCCTTGAGCCGGGACCCATAACCACCGGCCCGAGTTGTTGAGAGAAAGCCGTCCACCAGCGCGCTCAATAATGACCGCCGCGGCGTATGGGTCCCGGATCAGCGCTCGCTGTGCTCGCTTGTCCGGGACGACGAAACCTATTTCCGATTCGGATTTCAAACAACAGATACGCGTCCGCATTCTCGCGGCACGATTTTGCCCGAGCTTTGCATTTCGTTGTCCCTCGAGAAAGGAGGGAGCAGGGAATGCCGGGTGCGCGCTGCACCCGCGATCTCGTGTGCAAAATGTGCGAAGAAAAACGCACACGAGCATACAGGTTCAGCGGAGGCAATCCGGCATTCCCTGCGCAATGGCTTTACGGCTTATACTGTGCTCTCCTCGGCGATCAGGATTTGTTTGTCACCGTCGCCCCGCGGATTGACGGCTGGCCCGACGCCCGGTTGGGCCGGCTTCGCCTCCGCGGAACTTGACGCCAACCCAGAGGCTGTCAGGACCACACGACTTCACCGTACGCTTCAGCGCCGTCGTCAGCACGCCGTTCGGTCGCTCACGGAGTTGAACCCGCCCTGCAACCACCTGCGCGCCTGACGCTGCCGCGTCCACCGCATCCCATCCCAACGTTCGTGACGATGGCCAACGCCCCTTCCTCGGGGACAGGATGGCGGGAGTCCTAGAGATGATTTGCCCGACAACGAAAGCGAAATCTTGCCCGACGGGTTATTTTGCCGCAGCCACGCCACGCGTGATGTCCGCAATGTGCCCAACTTCAGCCGCGAGCGCGCTTCCTCCTGCGCGGGCTGGCGTATAAGAGAGAATCACTTGGTCGAAGCAGGCGCGGACGGACATTTCAACCGGGGCACGGCATGTTAAATCGATTTGCGGCGCGATCCACCGGGGCGATGCGAATTTGGGGGCCTCCCGTCATTGTGACGTTCGCGGCGATGACGGCGCTGACCGCCGGCGCCGCGGCGAGACAGGCCCGCCCCGCGCCACCCACCGAGGCTGCGGCGCCGCGCGAGACAGGCGAGCCGGTCATGGCGATCGTCTCGATCAAGAGCCAGCAGGTCACCTTCTACGACGCCGACGGCTGGATCCTGCGCGCGCCGGTATCGACCGGCACCACGGGACGCGAGACGCCAGCCGGCGTCTTCGCCGTCCTCGAGAAGAACAAGGACCATCGCTCGAACATGTATGACGATGCCTCGATGCCGAACATGCAGCGCATCACCTGGAACGGCATCGCGCTGCACGGCGGGCCGCTGCCCGGATATGCGGCCTCGCACGGCTGCGTGCGCATGCCCTTTGGCTTTGCCGAGAAGCTGTTCGAGAAGACGTGGATCGGGATGCGCGTGATCATCTCGCCTGATAACGCCGAGCCGGTCGAGTTCTCCCATCCTGCCCTGTTGGTGCCGAAGGCAGAGGCCATCGCGGCCGCGCCGGCCAGGGCCGAGGCGCTCGCCCGCGAGGCGGCCGAGGCTGCGAGGTCAGCCGGCGAGGCGAAGAAAGCCGCCGCGAAAGCACCGCGCGAGGCGGCATCGCTGACGTCGTCGCTGCGCAAGCTGGAGGGGCTCAAGACCCGCGCCGAGGCCGAACTCGCCGCCGCCGACAAGGCGCTCGCCGCCGCCAAAGCGGATGAGGCCAGAGCGCGGGCCGAGGATCTCAAGCAAAAGGGCGCCGCCAGGGCCGCGGACCTGGGCACGCAACTCGACACCGCCAGGGCCGACGCGAAACCGAAGCTCGAGGCCGCCGCCGCCGCCAAGGACGTCGCCAAGGCGGCCGAGAGGAGGAAGGCCGACACCGCCAAGGCGGCAGGCGAAGCCAAGCTCGCACTGGAGCCGGCGTCGATCTTCATCAGCCGTGCGACGCAGAAGCTTTACGTGCGGCGCAACACGCATAAGCCGGCGCCGGACGGGGGCGGCGAGGTGTTCGATGCGACCATCGAGGTTCCGGTCACGATCCGCGATCCCGGCAAGCGGATCGGCACCCATGTGTTCACGGCGATGGCGCGCAACGACGCCGGCCTGCGCTGGAACGCGGTCACGATCGACAACGCCGACGACGCCAAGGCCGCGCTCGACCGCATCACCATCCCGCAGGCGGTGCTCGAGCGCATCGCGCCGACCGCATTGCCGCGATCCTCGATCGTCATCTCGGACGAGCCGCTGAGCGCAGAGACCAACTATCGCACCGAGTTCGTCGCGGTGCTGAGCCATCAGCCGCAAGGCGGCTTTATCACGCGCAAGCCCACGCCCGATATCTACGTCGCGGAGCAGAACTTCTGGGGCGACAACAGCGGCTTCGGCTTCTTTTCCCAGCCTAATCGGGACTTCCAACCCGCCAACCCGCGTCCGCGCGGCGACCCGTACTATCGTCAGAGGCAACCGGGCTGGTGGTAGGACGCGGCACGTCACCGCGTAGACCGCATGGTTGATCGGGGGCAATAGCGCCATTTTGACCGCTGATGGGCCACTCCCGATATGCCCCGAGACATTGTCAGGCCGCCCCGACATGTCCGAAAGGTGCCAGAAGCGGACTCGCGGGGCGGCAGGTGAACAGGAAGCAGGATCACGAGCATGACAGTTCTTCGCATCGCTGCATTTTCAGACGGTAATAAAGGCGGCAATCCTGCCGGTGTTTGGATCGGCGACGATTTTCCGCCTGCATCGAAGATGCAAGCGATGGCAGCGGATGTTGGGTTCTCGGAAACGGCCTTCGCGGCTCCCGAGGGTGGCGCATGGCGCGTTCGGTATTTTTCGCCACTATGTGAAGTGCCGTTTTGTGGACACGCCACCATCGCTCTGGGGGCAGCTCTTGCACTTCAACACGGCGACCGAACCTTTGAACTGAAGCTGAATCGCGCAGATATTTCGGTCGCTGGCCGCCGAGACGGCCAGACAATTGCAGCGGCGCTTCAATCACCGCCGACACGCAGCGCACCCATTGATCCCTTGCTACAAGCGGATTTGCTGCAACTTCTTGACTACTCGATCGACGATCTCGACTTGAAAATTCCGCCCGCGAAGATCCACGGCGGTGCCGACCATGTCGTCATGGCTCTCAAAACGCGCAACGCGCTTGCTCGCATGCGCTATGACCTCAAGCTCGGCCGAGAACTGATGGAAAAAGCCGGATTAGTCACGGTCGCGCTTGTTACGGCAGAGAACCCGCAATTGTTCCATGTCCGCAATGCGTTTGCAGTCGGAGGCGTACTGGAGGACCCGGCAACAGGTGCAGCCGCCGCTGCGTTTGCAGGATACTTACGCGACATAGGCTGGCCGCACGGGGGTGTCATTAATATTGTTCAGGGAGAAGACATGGGGATGCGATCGCTTATCCGTGCGGAGATTAGCGAGATTGCGGGCAGTTCAATAAGGGTATCAGGGACGGCACGCATCATGAACGACGCATGATGTCTCATTCGTGTCCACTTTGCCGTGTCGGCGGGATGTCCGGTTAGGGGCAAAGAAGCGGCGGATGATGGAGCATAGGTTTTGGCCCATCAACGTCATTGCGAGCCCAGCGAAGCAATCCATTCTAACAAACAAAGAAAGAATGGATTGCTTCGTCGCAAGCGCTCCTCGCAATGACGGAAACCAAAAGTGTCGTGTCATTCCGGGGCGACGCATAAGCGTCGAACCCGGAATCTCGAGGTTCCGGATTCGCCCGCTTCGCGTGCGCTCCGGAACGACGACTACAGATCCACCACCACGTAATCGCTCTCGACCGACACCGCGAGCGTCTCCGCCACATACGGCCCCTTCACCACGCTCGAGCCCGGCTCGACATTGACAGGATAGGCGCGGGTGCGGAATTTTTTGGGGTCGCAGTACGATTGCCCGGTGCGAATGTCGAACTCCCAGCCGTGCCAGGGGCAGCGCAGGATTTCGCCGTGCCTTGTGTATTCGATCTCGCCGGGATTGGAGGACTGCGCGAGCCCGATCAGCGGGCCTTCGCATAGCGCCGCGCCCTGATGCGGACAGCGGTTCAACAGGCCGAAGAATTCGCCGTTGATGTTGAAGATCGCGATCGGCCGCTCGTCGATGGTGAGGAATTTGCGCGTGCCCGGCGGCAGTTCGTCCACCGGGGCGATGACGTGGCGGGTCATGAGATTCCGTACAGCTTCAGCGCGTTGGTCAGATAGAACGCTTCGCGGTTGGCGTCGCTGACGCCGGCGGGCAGCACCCGCGAGGGTTCGTCGTAATCCCAATGCGGATAGTCGGTCGCGAACAGCAATTTGTCCCAGCCGATCCAGTCGATCACGTCGAACAGATGATCGCGCCGCTCCGGGTCTTCCATCGGTTGCGTGGTCCAGAAGATGTGATCGCGGAGATATTCCGACGGCTTGCGCTTGAGGTGCGGCACCTCGCCGTGCAGCTTCTCGAAGACCTTGTCGAGCCGCCACGACAGCGACGGCGCCCAGCCGAAGCCGGCCTCGATCATGATCATCTTCAGTTTCGGGTGCCGTTCGAACACGCCTTCCAGCACGAGGCTGGCGAGCGCGGTCTGCTGGCACTGCGAATGGCCAACCATCTCCTCGATGTAGTAGCTCGGCCAGCCCGAGGCGGTGATCGGATTGCCGCCGAAGCCGAAGGCGTGCACGCCGACCGGAAGCCCGGCCTCCTCCGCCGCCTGATAGATCGGCCAGTAACGGCGCTGGCCGAGCGGCTCGACGTTGCGGCTGAGCAAGAGCACCTGGACGAAGTTCCTGTCTCCGGCGCGCTTGCGGATTTCGGCGGCAGCCGCCATGCCGTCCTCGTTGGCGACCACGACGGAGGCTTTCAGCCGGCTGTCCTTGCTGGTCCATTTCTCGATCTGCCAGTCGTTGATGGCGGTCGCCAATGCTGCGGACAGATCGTGATTGCGCATGCCCTGCCCGGTGGCGCCGAGCGGGTTGAGCACGCCGAGCGCCACATTGTTGGGATCGAGATGCTGCTTCTGCATGAACGACAGCGACGAGCCCTGCTGCCCGCCTTCCGGCGGCCAAGCGTCGCGGCGCGACGCATTCGGCTGCGTCTTGGGATAGGGCGGGCCTTCCATCATGCCCTGATAGGCATGGACGCCAAAGGTTTCGAGATGGCCGTGCCAGCGCCTGGCGAGGAACGGGTACAGTTCGTCCCTGGTGGCGCGCGCGGGATGGATATCGCAATCGGCAATCGCAGTCTTGACGCTCGCCGACGATGCCGGCTCCGGACGATCACGAAACTGCACGTTCATGGCGTCGTCTCCTTCAGCACCGCCTGCTTCAGCCGTGGGTAGGTCGCGTGCGGGTTGTCGATCATGATCTTGCGCACGAGGTCTGAAGATATCCCTTCGGGCAGCACCGCATCGCCGTCGAATTGCCAGTGCGGGTAGTCGGTCGAGAATAGGAGCAATTCGTCCGACTGCATATGGTCGAACAGCCGGTTCAGGATCGCCGGGTCCGGCGGCGCATCGACCGGCTGCAGCGAGAAGCGGATGTTGCTGCGCACAATTTCCTGGGGCGAGCGGTCCACCCACGGCGTTTCCATGCGCGCGCCGCGCCAGAACTTGTGCAGCCGCCACAGATAGGCCGGCAGCCAGGTGAAGCCGGACTCCAGCATCACCATCTTCAGGTCAGGGTGCCGCGCGAACACGCCTTCGACGATCAGGCTGGTCAATTGGGTCTGGAACGCCTGTGCCTGCGCGACGTAGTCCTCGATGTGATAGGAGCCCCAGCCGACCGAGGTCGGCGGGTTGTGATAGGCGCTGCCGGCGTGAATTCCGATCGGCAACCCCAGCCGTTCGGCGGCGGCGTAGATCGGCCAGTAGGCGCGCTTGCCCAAGGGCATGTCGCCCATCACCAGCATCAGCACCTGGACGAAGCGCTTGTCTTGGGCGCAGCGCTCGATCTCGGCCACCGACTTCTCGATGCTCTGCACCGGTATCACGATCGAGCCGCGCAGCCGCTCGTCCTTGTCGAGCCATTCCCTGACCAGCCAGTCGTTCAGCGCGCGGCAGAACGCGTCCGCCATGTCCTCGGAGAACACCATCTGCACGCCGTACAGCGGATTGCAGATGCCATAGCTGACGGCGAAACGGTCGAGCGCCTGCGCCTGCATGTCCTGAAGGCTCGAGCCCGGCTTGCCCTGCGCCGGGCGCCAGTCCGGCCGCGAGGAGATCGGCGAATGGGTCGGATAGGATTGCGACACCAGATCGGTCATGCCGCGGGTCGTGACCTGATCGCGCCAGTAATCGTTGAGATAGGGCAGAAGGCTGGTCAGATGAGGAACGGCTGGATGCAGATCGCAATCCACGCCGCCCGCGATCGGTGACGTCATGACCTCAAGGTTTCCTCTTCGCTCTAGTTAGCGCTTGTTGGCTCTTGTTCGCTCTTTGGCGCCCTTCGAATTCGGCGTTGGCTCGCTGAATCCCGGCGCAGAATATGGCCCGCGCGCTTCCCCGTCCATCGGCGGGCCAGCTGCCCACGAGTCGGCAGCCATGCAATCCTGTGCTAGGAGATGACAAAGACGTCGCCAGGGAGGCATGGCATGCAAGGACTGGGAATGGCCGCAGTCACAGCCCTGCTGGCGTTGTCCGCGCCGGCCTTCGCGCAGCAGCAGCCGGCCGCGTCACCGCCGCCGATGGATTATTCGAAGGTCGAGATCAAGACCGTCGCGCTCGGCAACAATGCCTACATGCTCGAAGGCCAGGGCGGCAACATCACCGTGGTGGTGGCGAAGGATGGCATCATCCTGGTCGACGGCCAGTTCGCGCCGCTGCACGACAAGATCAAGGCCGCCGTGGCCGCGATCTCCAGCCTGCCGATCAAATATCTTGTTAACACGCGTTATCCTGGCGACGACATCGGCGGGAACGAGGCCTTCGCCAAGGAAGGCGTCACGGTCGTCGCCCAGGACAATGTCAAAAAGCGGCTCGCGGCGGGCTCCACCAATGGCCTCACCGGCGCCAAGACGCCGCCGGCGCCGCAGGGGGCGCTACCGTCCGACACCTATACGAATTTTTCCAAGATCAGGCTGGGGGGACGCGTTGCCGACCTCAAGCACATCCCCAATGCGCATAGCGACGGCGACACCTATGTCTGGTTCAAGACCGCCCGGGTGCTGGCCACCGGCGATACCTTCACCAATGGCCGCTATCCCGATATCGATTTCGCCAATGGCGGCAACATCAAGGGGATGATCGCGGCCGCCGACGTCTATCTCAAGCTGACCAACGCCAGGACGAAAATCGTGCCGGGTCACGGGCCGGTCGCCGACAAGGCGGCGCTGGCGGAATTCCGCACCATGCTGGTCACCGCGCGCGACCGGATGGCGAAGCTGGTCAAGGACGGCAAGACCGAAGACGAGGCGGTGGCCTTGAAACCGTTCGCCGATCTCGACGCCAAATGGGCGCCGGACGAGCTCGCCAGCAAGAACTTCATCCGTGTCGTCTACCACTCGCTCGCCGACAAGCCCGACAGCAAGCCGGGATTGTTGAAACGAATCTTCCGCAGGAATTGAGAATTCGATGAAAGACCTTGTCCCGATCGCCGAAAACATCGCCGCCAGACTGATCGAGCGGCGCCAGACCATCGCTGTCGCGGAGTCCTCGACCGGCGGATTGATTTCGGCCGCATTGCTCGCGGTGCCCGGCGCCTCGGCCTATTTTCTCGGCTCCGCGGTGGTCTATACGCGCGACGCGCGGCGGATCCTGATGGACATCCCCGACGAGGCGATGAAGGGCATCCGCTCCGCCTCGGAAGTCTACGCCAAACTGCTGGCGAACCAGATCCGCCAGCGCTTCGCCACCGACTGGGGCCTGTCGGAAACCGGCGCCACGGGTCCTGCCGGCAACCGCTACGGCGACGCCGCCGGCCATTGCTGCATGGGAGTCGCGGGTCCGGAGAATGCGGTGATGACGCTCGAGACCGGCAGCGCCGACCGGCTCGGCAACATGCATGTGTTCGCTGCGACGGCGCTGAATCTGCTGCTGCAGAATCTGTCGCGGTGATTGCTGGCCATGTAGACCCGTCATTCCGGGATGGTGCGTAGCACCAGACCTCAGATGTGCAATTGCACATCGGGGAATCTCGAGATTCCGGGTTCGATGCTTCGCATCGCCCCGGAATGACGGCTTGGATGGATTTGCCGAGCCTGTCAGACGACAGCGTCTCACCGCTCGCGGAACGAGCGCATCAGCTGGTCGCTCAGCGGCTTCATCAGATAGGACAGCATGGTGCGGTCGCCGGTCTGCACGAAGGCCTCCACCGGCATGCCGGGGATGATCTTGACCTCGCCGAGGCGCGCGACTTCTTCCGGAGACATCGAGACCCGGATGGTATAATAGCTCTGGCCGGTGCGCTGGTCGGTGGTGACGTCGGGCGAGACACGGGTGACGATGCCGTTCAGCTCCGGCGTGGTGCGCTGATTGAACGCCGACAGCCGCAACACGGTCTTCTGGCCGACCTGCAGCTTGTCGATATCCTGCGGATTGACCTTGGCCTCGACCGAAAGCGCATCGGCTTGCGGAACGATCAGCATGATGGCGTCGCCTGCGGTGATCACGCCGCCGACGGTGTGCACCGTCGACTGCAGCACCACGCCGTCCTGCGGCGCGCGGATGTCGATCCGGCGCAACTGGTCTTCGGCCGTCACCTTGCGTTCGACGAATTCGCCGATCTTGTCGTTGGTCTCGCGCAGATCCTTGGAGACTTCGCTGACCAGGTCCTTGTCGACCTGAATGATCTGCAGCTCGGTCTCGGTGATCTTGCCCCTGGCCTGCGCCCGCGCCGCGATGTATTGCGCCCGCTCGCCGTTGAGCCGCGCCGCGTCGCGCTCGAGCACGGTCAGGCGCGACAACTGCACCAGGTGCTGTTCGTAGAGCGAGCGAACCCCGACCAGTTCCTTTTCGATCAGCGCTATTTCCTTGTCCTTGGCCTTCTCCTGCGCGGTCAGGCCGGCGATCTCCTCGTTCAGCTGCGCCACGCGCTCGCGCAACTGGGACTTCTGTCCGGCGCGTCCGGTGGTGCGCACCTCGAACAGCTTGCTTTCGCTGGCCATGACGTTCTGGACGTCGGGATCGTCGGCGCGATCGAGCAGCATCGGCGGGAATGTGATCCTGTCGAGGCCCCGCTGTTCGGCTTCCAGCCGCGCCGCCCGCGCCCATAGCCCGTTGAGACTCTTGGTGACGATCGCAAGGCTCGCCTTGGTGACGGTGTCGTCGAGCCGCACCACCACGTCGCCGGCCTTGACCGCGGCGCCATCGCGCACGCGCACTTCGCCGACCACGCCGCCGGTCGGATGCTGTACCTTCTTCACATTGGTATCGACGACGATCTGTCCCGGCGCGATCAGCGCGCCCGAGATCTGCGCGGTCGCCGCCCAGCCGCCGAGCCCGCCCGCCAGGACGACGATGACGGCGAGACCGATGACCAGATGCAGCCGGATCGAGGCTTTCGCAGTCCGCATTTTGCTGCCGCTCATGACTTGGCGACTCCTCCCTCGGACACGATCTTGATCGGCGAAGGCGGCGCGACCCGCTGCTGCAGCACCTGCCCCAGCACGGTTTCCTTCGGCCCGAAGGCCTGCATGCGGCCGTCCTTCAGCACCAGCAGCATGTCGACCGCCTCGATCCCGATCGGCCGGTGTGCCACCACCACCACGATGGCGCCGCGCTCGCGCGCGCCGCGCACCGCGCGCGTCAGCGCCTCGTCGCCTTCGGTATCAAGATTGGAGTTCGGCTCATCCAGCACGATCAGGAACGGATTGCCGTACAGCGCCCGCGCCAGCGCCACGCGCTGCGCCTGGCCGGCCGAGAGCGCGGTGCCCTGCTCGCCGATCTGGGTGTCGTAGCCTTCGCGCATCTTGATGATCATGTCGTGGACCCCCGCCTCCTTGGCGGCGGCGATGATCCCCTCCGAGGTGGCGTCCGGATCGAACCGGCAGATATTCTGCGCGACCGTGCCTGCGAACAGTTCGACGTCCTGCGGCAGATAACCGACGTGGCGGCCGAGCACGTCGCTCGACCACTGGTCCAGCGCCGCGCCGTCGAGCCGCACTTTGCCGCGCAGCGGATGCCAGACGCCGACCAGCGCGCGCACCAGCGACGACTTGCCCGATCCGCTCGGCCCGATCACGCCGAGGCCGTTGCCGGCCTCCAGCGCGAACGTCACGTCCTGGACGATGATCTTCTGATCGCCCGGCGGCACGATGCTGACGCTCTCGACCGACAGCCGCTTCGACGGGGTCTGCAGCTGCGTCGGCGCCGTCTGCGCCGGCAATGATTCCAGCAGGCGGTTGAGGCGGTGCCAGCTCTGGCGCGCGGCGACGAAGCCTTTCCAGTGCGCGATGGCGAGATCCACCGGCGCCAGCGCCCGCGCACTCAGGATCGAGCCGGCGATGATGACGCCGGCGGTGGCCTCCTGATTGATCACGAGATAGGCGCCGACCGCGAGCACCGCGGACTGCAGCGTCATGCGCATGACCTTGGCAATAGCGCCGAGACCGCCGGCGACGTCGCTGGCGCGCTGGTTGCCCGCCAGATAATTTTCGTTGGCCTCGCTCCAGCGCCTGGTCAGGCGTCCGGACATTCCCATCGCGACCAGCACTTCGGCATTGCGGCGGCTGGTGGCGGCCAGATCGTTGCGGCGCGCGGCAAGCCCCATGGCCTCGCGCGCCGGCGCGCGCGACATGTATTCGGTGATGATGGTCAGCGTGACCAGAATGATCGCGCCAGCCAGCGCGGTCACGCCGATCAGGACGTGGAAGGCGAAGCAGATCGCCAGATAGAACGGCAACCACGGCAGATCGAAGAACGCGCCCGGCCCCATGCCGGACAGGAACGAGCGGACATTGTCGAGATCGCGCAGCGGCTGCAGGCCTTCGTTGCGCCCGCCCACCATCAGCGGCAGGCGCACCACGGTTTCGAACACGCGGGCATTGAGGGCCTCGTCGAGCGAAGTGCCGATGCGGACCAGGACGCGGCCGCGGATCAGGTCGAGAATGCCCTGGGCGATGTACAAGCCGCCGGCGAGGATGACCAGAGCGACCAGCGTCGGGATGCTGCGGCTCGGCAGCACCCGGTCGTATACCTCCAGCATGAAGATCGAGCCGGTCAGATACAGCAGATTGATCATGCAGCTCATGACGCCGACGCCAAGAAACGCGCTGCGGCAGGCGCGCAACGCATCACCGAGTTCGGAACGCCGGACACCGGGAGCGGCTGCCATCAATTGATCTCTTCACGAGGGGTGCAAGGCCGCTAGTTCTACCGATGTTTGCGGCCATCGTCCATGCAACTGGCGTTAACCTAAACGTCATCGGCAAGCCCACGCAGCGGTCCCATCCTCCGAACGGGGGAGGAGCGGCCCCATGGGCGGCGCAACCGGTATGCGGGGAGCCGGTCGCGGGGGGTGCAGGGAGCTAGTTTGCCGCCGCTGCGGGCTTCGGAAAGGGAACCAGCACGACCGCCATCGAGACCCGGCCGATCTCGCCATGGACGTCGAGCAGCGCGCCGCTGCCGATGCCGAGCCCGGCGGCCGGTCGCCAGCGGGTTTGCGCGCGGACGCCCACCCATTCCCCCAATGGCTGCCTGAACAGCTGCACCGTCAGGTTCGGGTTGGGATCGGCCACGGCATTCTCCAGCGGCCGCGCAATGCCGTGGGTCCAGTCCGCCGGACCGAGCACGGAGGACAACGGCCCGGCGCCGTCGATGATCCTGTGATTGAGACGAAACCAGGCGACGCCGTCGCCCGCACGCGCCTCCATCGCGTCCATGAACCAGCGACGGCCATGGGCGGCCTGCCGGGTGCGGACCGGAAACCGCAAGGGATCGGCGGCCTCGCCGGCGGCGTCGACAAACCCCGGCAGCTCGACCGCGCGTTCGCGCGACAGCGTCACCCGCGCGGTGGCGCAGGGCTGCGCTTCATCGTCGGGCCACAGCGTGTTGTCGATCACGCTGACACGGCCGCCCTCGGTCAGCACGGAAAGCCGCGTCCGCAAATTCGCCATCGGCGTCGGCCGCAGGAACCACGCGGTCACGCTGACCGCAGCCCCCCATTTTCGCTCCGCGGCGAGCGCCTCGACTTCGGCGGTCAGCAGGCTTGCGACCGCGCCGCCCTGCAGCCCCGCGAAGGGACCTGCGGCCAGCGCCGACGGCTGCCAATGATTGGGGGCGCTCAATGGTTCGAAAATCGCCATGATGATCCAGATGAGGAATATTGAGTGATACTGCAATCTGGCCGATAATAATGCCTATTACAAAAGGCATTTGGTCACCTGAGATGAGCCCTATTCATCTATCCGCGGCCGACGGGCCGCTGCGGGCGATCCCACCGCTCTCCGCGCTGCTGGCGTTCGAGCGCGCCGCCTCGCAATTGAGTTTCCGCCGCGCCGCGCGCGATCTGGCGCTCAGCCCGTCCGCGATCAGCCATCAAATTCGCGGACTGGAAGAGCTGTTCGGCGTCAAACTGTTCGTTCGCGGCGCCCGCTCGGTGCGCCTGACCGCGGACGGCGAGCGTTATTTCGCAAAGATCTCGGTGGCGCTGGCGGCGCTGCAGGACGCCGGCCGCGAGATGCTGCGGCACCGGCGCGACGCCGGCGGCGAACTCTGGATCAGTTCGCTGCCGTTCTTCACCAGCACGGTGCTGATTCCGGCGCTGGGCGATTTCAGGCGGCGCAATCCGACCCTGACGCTGCGGATCGAGGCGACCCATCAATATGCCGACTTCAACGCCTCCCGCGTCGACGTCGCTGTTCGCTACGGGCGCGAGCACTCGGCCGGCCTGAAATTCGAACCGCT
Organism: Bradyrhizobium sediminis; assembly: GCF_018736085.1. Lineage (NCBI taxonomy): Bacteria > Pseudomonadati > Pseudomonadota > Alphaproteobacteria > Hyphomicrobiales > Nitrobacteraceae > Bradyrhizobium > Bradyrhizobium sediminis. The sequence goes on from NZ_CP076134.1 coordinate 5,129,832, forward strand.
GATCGAGGTCAGGGGTTTGCCGGTCTGCGCGCCGGCCCTGGTCAAGGGCGGGCTGCGCCGTCCCGAAGACCTGTCCCGGGAGGTCCTGATCCATCTGACGACGCAGCCGCGCACCTGGGCGACGTGGCTCGAGCAGGCCGGGATTCCGGACCTGACCCCGCGCGGACATCTCTGGCTCGACAGCGTGCCGGCGATGCTGGAGGCCGCCGAGCAAGGACTCGGCGTCACCCTCGCGATGGCGCCGCTGATCAGGGCACGCCCGGGATTCGGCAAGAAACTGGTCGCGCCGTTCGATGCCGCGGCGGTCAGTTCCATGGAGACGATCTATCTCGTTTCGCGCACCGAACAGGCGCGCGACCGCCGGATTGCCGCGCTGCGGCGATGGATCCTGGACGCCGTCGGCCGCGCCAGCCGGTAGGCCAGGGCGCTAGCTAGAGCCCCGTTCCGATTGAATCGGAACGGGGCTCTGTCTTTTTGTTTTGACGCGTTTTCTTCACGCGAACCGGTATCCACTTCGCTTGAAAACGCTCTACAGCCGGCCGCCGGTTCGAACCAGCCGCACTACCAGCAGCAGCAATACGGCGCCGATCGCCGAATAGATGATCTCCGAGACCAGGCCGCTGCCGATATGGATACCGAGTTTCGGAAACAGCAGGCTGGCGACCAGCGCGCCGGCGATGCCGACCAGGATATCGCCGATGATGCCGAAGCCGGTGCCGCGCACGATCTTGCCGGCCAGCCAGCCCGCCACTAGGCCGACGAACAGGATGACGAGAATGCCTTCGTTGGAAATCCGCATGAGTAACTCCCCCTGTCGGCGCACGTTGTTCCCGCGCACGGCACCGGAGCCTATCCGATAATGGCCCGGGGCGACGACTCCAATGTTGCGGTGTCAGGTTGCGGCCGCGGCCTCGGTACGTTCGGCCAGAATGCATCGCGCGATCCGGTCTGGTCCGACCTGGACATTGGGCGGCAGTTGCTCGACGCAGCGGGCCTGCGTGAAACTGCAGCGCGGCGCGAACGAGCAGTTGACCGGCGCCTTGTCGAGCGAAGGCGGCGTGCCCGGGATGGTTTCCAGCCGCTGACCGCGTTTGGCGCCGTGCACAGTGGAAGCCAGCAGGCCGCGCGCATAGGGATGAATCGGCGTGCGCACGATCTGGCTGAGCGTGCCCTGCTCGACGACCTGGCCGGCATACATCACGGCGACCCGGTCGCAGATTTCGATCGCGACGCCGATATCGTGGGTCACGAAAATGACGGACATGCCGAACTCGCGCTGCAGTTCGCGCAGCAGCAGCAGGATCTGGATCTGCACGGTGGCGTCGAGCGCGGTGGTCGGTTCGTCCGCCAGCAGGATCTTCGGCTTGCAGGCCAGCGCCAGCGCGATCATCGCGCGCTGCCGCATGCCGCCGGACATCTCGTGCGGATAGGCATCGAGCCGGCGTTTCGCCGAGGGAATGCGCACCACTTCCAGCATTTCCAGCGCACGCGCCATCGCGTCGGCCTGGCTCTTGCCCTCGTGGCGCATCACGGTTTCCGCGATCTGCCGACCGATGGTGTAGACGGGATCGAGCGCCAGCGCCGGCTCCTGGAAGATCATCGAGACGGTCTGGCCGCGAAACGCCGACAGCTGCTCGTCGTCGAGCGCCAGCACATCGCGCCCGAGCACCTGCACGCTGCCCGAAATCTGCGTCCGCTTCTTCGGCAGCAGCCGCATCAGCGCGCGCAAGGTGACGCTCTTGCCCGAACCGGACTCGCCGAGCAGGCCGAGCACCTCGCCCTCGCCGAGCGAGAGGCTGAGATCGTTGACGGCATGCACGGTGCGCTCGCCGCTGAAGCGAACATTGAGGCCGCGGATTTCGACGAGATTGCTCATGGCTTAATTCGGCACCCGGTCGTGGAAATCGGTGGCGCGCTGGAACGCCGCTCCGATCCGCAGCAGCATCGCTTCATCGAACGAACGGCCGACCAGCTGCATGCCGACGGGAAGCCCGCCCTGCGTGAAGCCCGCGGGTATCGCCAGCGACGGCAGGCCGAGATAATTGATCGGGCGGGTGAAGCGCGTCAGCCGCTGGATCACCGCTTCGGCGTCGGGACTGTTGCCGACATCGCTCTCGGCGATGGTGGGAGCCGCCACCGGCGCCGCCGGCGCGATCATGGCATCGACGCCGGCGACCGCGGCATTGTGCGCGGCCAGCGCAGGCCCGCGCCAGCGCATCGCTTCGAGATAGGACACGCCTGAAATCGCAAGCCCGTTCTGCAGCCGCATCAGGACCTGGGGACCGTAATCGCCCGATCGTTCGATCATCCAGCGCTTGTGGAAGGCGGCGGCTTCGGTAGCGAGAACGAACTGACAGGCCGCCGTGAGCTGGCGCTGCTCCGGCAGTTCGACCTGAACGATCTGCGCGCCTTCGCGCTTCAGCGTCGCAATGGTCTCGTCGAGAATGCGCGCGACTTCGGAATCGAGGTCATCGACATAGAAGGAGGTCGGCACGCCGATGGTCAGGCCTTTGATCGATCCGTGCGTTGCCGCCACGTAGTCCGGCACCGGCCCGATGACCGCGGTCGGGTCTTCTGGATCCGCACCCGCCATCAGGCCGAGCAGCAGCGCGCAGTCCTCGGCGGTTCGCGCCAGCGGCCCGACGGTGTCGAGCGACTGCGATAGCGGCATCGCGCCGGCGCGGCTGATGCGGCCATAGGTCGTCTTCAATCCAGTGACGCCGCAAAAATGCGCGGGCAAGCGGATCGAACCGCCGGTATCCGAGCCCAGGGCCGCGAACGTCAGCCGTGCCGCGACGGCGGAGCCCGACCCCGACGACGAGCCGCCGGTGATGCGATCGAGCGCCCACGGGTTATGCACCGCGCCGTAATGCACGTTGTGGCCGGTTGGCCCATAGGCGAATTCCACCATCTGCAGCGAGCCCAGGCGGATCGTGCCGGCGTCCTTCAGCCGCTGCAGCGCCGTCGAAGTGGTGGTGGCGACGAAATCGCGCCGGATCTTCGAGCCGCAGGTGACCACGTGGCCCGCGTCGTAATACATATCCTTGTGCGCCAGCGGCACGCCGTGCAGCGCGCCCTTGGCGGCGCCCTTCGCCAGCGCCGCATCGGCCACATCGGCTGCGCTGAGCGCCGCTTCGGCTTCAATGGCCATGAAGGCGTTGAGACGGGGCTGCCACTGTGCGATCCGGTCGAGACAGGATTGCGTCACCTCGCGCGACGAGATCTTCTTCTGCGCGATCGCCTGTGCGACCGACGTCAGCGACATCAAGGCAAGCTCGGTGCTCATTTCGACACCTTTGCAGCTTGCACGAGCAGAAAGCTCGCAGGCTCCAGGTCGAACGGCAGCGTGCCGGCGACCGGCGCAAAGCCTTCGAACGCCGGGCCCATGGAATGGGCGATACGCCCGGCGACATCGGCATCGACGGGCACGCCCGCAACGTCGGTCATCGCCTTGATCTCTTTCGCCGTAGGTTTGGTCATGTCGCGTCCGCTCCCTCTTTATTGCGCATGATCTTTTCGAAAAACCGGTGCCCACTTTTTCGGATCATGCGTGTGCCGGTGCGCGGCTGTGCCCGGATCCTGATATGGCCATATAGCACGCCGCTTCATGCCCCATTCTATCCAGCGCGGTGAGTTTTGGTGTGGCATTTGCGCAAAGCGGCTCCGCAAACGGGCAGCGGGTGTGAAACCGGCAGCCGGAAGGCGGATCGATCGGATTGGGCGGATCGCCCGAAATCGGCGGCGTCTCGGTGCGGTTGTCGGGATCGGAGGACGGCATCGCCGCCAGCAACGCCCGCGTATAGGGATGCGCCGGCGCGTCCCATACCCGGTCGACCGGGCCGAGCTCGACCACCTCGCCGAGATACATCACCAATACACGGTCGGAAATGTAACGCACCACGTTGAGATCGTGGCTGATGAAGAGATAGGTCAGTCCGAACTCGCGCTTGAGATCGACCAGCAGATTGAGCACCTGTGCCTCGACCGACTTGTCCAGCGCCGACACCGCCTCGTCCAGGATCACCAGCCGCGGCGACAGCGCCAGCGCACGGGCGATGTTGACGCGCTGGCGCTGGCCGCCGGAAATTTCGTGCGGATAGCGATTGGCGAAATTTTCCGGCCGCAGGCCCACCTTGCCGAGCAGTTCGCGCGCCAGCGCGCGCGCCGCCCCGTCGGCCATGCCGTGAACCTTCGGCCCGAACGCGATCGATTCCTCGATGGTCAGGCGCGGATTGAGCGAGGCGTAGCTGTCCTGGAACACCATCTGCATGCCGCGGCGCAGCTCGCGAAGCGACAGTGCGCGCCCGACCTGCATGCCGTCATAGATGATATCGCCGGCATCGCGCTGCATCAGGTGCATCAAGAGCCGCGCGGTGGTCGACTTGCCGCAGCCGGATTCGCCGACGATCCCGACCGTTTCGCCCTTGGCGATGGCAAACGACACGTCGTCGACCGCGCGCACCGTCTTGCGCTTGCTGAAGAGATCGCCGCGCACCGGGAAATGCTTGGTCAGGCCATTGACCTGCAGCAGCGGCTGCGCAGCCCCGCCGACATCCTCGACCGGCTCGAGCAATTCGACTGAGTTGGCGAGTTCGGTCATGGCGTCAGTTCCGTATGTCCATGGCGCTGCGCATGCCGTCGCTGAGCAGGTTGAAGCAGATCGATACCGCGAAGATCATGACGCCCGGCAAGGCCGCTACCCACGGATTGATGTAGATCGCGGTGCGCAGCGTGTTGAGCATCAACCCCCATTCCGGCTCCGGCGGCTTTGTCCCCAGGCCCAGGAACGACAGCCCCGCGGCCAGGATCATCGACACCGAGATCAGGCCGGTGGCGTAAACGAAGATCGGCCCCAGCACGTTGCCGAGCATGTGCACGCGCATGATGGTGAAAGGTCCAGCGCCGGAGGCGCGCGCTGCCTCGACGAAATCCATGTTGCGCACGCCCGTGGTGACGCTTTCGGCGACCCGGGTGATCTGCGGTACGAACACGACCGTCAGCGAGACGATGGAGTTGACGATGCCGGCGCCGAGCGCGCCGGAAATCGCGATCGCCAGCAGCACCGAGGGAAAGGCGTAGAAAACGTCGACGGTGCGCATGATTGCGGTATTGATCCTGCCGCCGACATAGCCGGCGACGAGGCCGAGCGAGGTTCCGACCGCGAAGGCAAGGATGACGGGGAGAATGCCGATCAGGAGCGACAGCCGCCCGCCATAGACCAGGCGCGCCAGCATGTCGCGGCCGAGTTCGTCGGTGCCGAGCGGATAGTTCGGCGTGCCGATGTGGCGGAGACGGCGGATCATCGAGCCCTGATAGGGATCGGCGAGCCCGAGCCACGGCGCGAGCAAGGCGGAGAGAAAGATCAGTGCCAGAATTAGGGCGCAGAACATGCTGACCTTGTCGCTGGCGATGCGGCCGCCGACCGTCGCCCAGTAGCCGCGCGCCTTGGTGGCGGGCGCGGCCTGCAGGGCGGCATCTGATATCGCGCTCATGGACGGATACTCACTGGCTTCAGCCCCGCTTGATTCGCGGATCGATCGCGGCCTGCGCGATATCGACCATCAGATTGAGGCACACGAAGAACAGCGCCAGCACCAGGATGGTGCCCTGCAGCAGCGGCAGGTCGCGCTGGAAGATCGCGGAATTGAGCAGCAGCCCCGAACCCGGCCATGAGAACACGGTTTCGATCAGGATCGAGCCGCCGAGCATGTATCCGAGCTGCAGTCCCATCACCGCCATCGCGGTCGGCGCGGCGTTCTTGATGACGTGGCGGAACACATGGGTTTCGCGCAGGCCCTTGGCGCGCAGGGCCTCGACGAAATCCTGCGAGAGGATATCGCCGGTCAGCGCGCGCACGGTGCGGGTGACGATGCCCATCGGGATCACCGAAGTCGTGATCGCGGGCAGGATCAGATAACGGATGTGCTCCCAGTCCCAGCCCCAGGCGCCGGAGCCGCCGGGACCGGCGCCGACCGCGGGCAGCCAGTTGAGCTGCACCGAGAAGATGATCACCAGCACCATGCCCAGCCAGTAATGCGGCACCGAGACGCCGGCAATCGCGATCGAGGTCGCCAATTTGTCGACCCAGGTGTCGCGGAAATAGCCGGCAATCAGACCGAAGAACAATCCGAGCGTGAAGCCGATCGTCGCGGCCGCAATCGCAAGCGTCACGGTGTTGCCGACCGCGCGCATCACTTCGGTCAGCACCGGCCGGCCGGTGGCGATGGAATGGCCGAGATCGCCATGGACCGCTTTCCACAGCCACAGCCCGAACTGCACCGGCAGCGGCCGGTCGAAGCCGTAGGCGATGCGCAATTGCGCCGCCAGCTCCTGCGACGCGTCGGCGGGGAGGATCGCGACCAGCGGATCGCCGGGCGTGATGTGCACCAGCAGGAAGCACACCAGCGCCACGCTGACGACGATCGGGATCACATAGACGATGCGGCGGGCGACATAGACGAACACGGAATTACCTTGCTGTAGTCAGATCGAATTTCTCGGCCGTCATGGCCGGGCATAGCCGTCCGAAGGACGGCGTCGCTTCCGCTCGCCTATGCCCGGCCATCCACGTCTTCGTCAAAGATAGGAAAGGCGTGGATGCCCGGGTCAAGCCCGGGCATGACGAAGAGAGAGCAAGCCCACACTACGGCGTCATGGAGATCGGCGAGAAGTCCACGAACCAGCTCTTCGGTTGCACGAAGCCCTTGACCTTGGGGCTCATGGCGCGGGGCGCGACGTCGTGGGCGACATAGAGGAAGGCCGCGTCGTCGACCGAAGCCGCGTGCAGTTCGGCAAGGGCAGCGTCCCGCGCGGCCGGCTCGAAGGTCTGGCGCGCCTTGGTCACCAGCTCATCGAACTTGGGATTGTTGATGTAACCCCAATTGTTCGACACCGGCGGCGCCATCGACGACTGCAGGAAGCGCACCAGGGCGAAGAACGGATCCATCGCCGCATAGGTGACGTTGGTGGCGTTGGCGCCGTTGGCGGACGGGTCCTTGGTGCCGCGCCGCCAGTTGGTGAACAGCGTATTCCATTCGATGACGTCGAGCTTGACGTCGAAATAGCATTCGGCCAGCGCCTGCTGCAGGTACTCGTTCATCGGCAGCGGCAGCATCTGGCCGGAGCCCGACGCCGAGGTCTGGACCTTGACCGACAACTTCTTGTTCGGACCGAAGCCGGCCTCCTGCATCAGCTTCTGCGCCGCCGGCTTGTCATACTTGATCTTGAAGGTGACGTTGCCGCGCCAGGGGTGACCGGGCTCGAAGGTGCCGGTGGCCGGCACCATCAGGCCGCCGAGCAGGCCGTCCTTGAGGCCTTCGCGATCGACGCAGAGATTGGCCGCCTTGCGAACCCGAATGTCATTCCAGGGCGAGCCTTCGACGCGCGAGAACTGCCACGGCCAGACATGCGGCGACTCGTTCGACTTGAGAATGAACCCGCGCTGCTTGATTTGCGGCACGGCATCCGGCGCTGGCGCTTCGATCCAGTCGACCTGGCCGGAGAGCAAGGCCGCAGTCCGCGCATTGGCCTCGGGCATCGGCAGCAGCAGCATCTTGTCGACCTTGGGAACGCGCGCCTTGTCCCAGTATTTTTCGTTCTTCACCAATTCCAGCCGCTCGCGCGGCGTGAAGCTCGACATTTTCCAGGGGCCCGTTCCGGAGGCGTCCTTCGCGAACGCGGCCCACGCGGCCTGCGATTTCGCCTTGGCGTCGGCGCCCTCGGCCGTATCGTAAAACTTCTGCCATTTCGAGGGGCTCGCCATGAACAGGTTGGTGAGGTTGATCGGCAGGAAGCTGTCCGGCTCCTTGGTGGTGAGTTCCACCGTCATGTCGTCGATCTTGCGGGCCGAGGCCAGCGTCGGCATCCGCGACGCGGTCACGCCGACCTGGCTCGGATCGAACTGCGGTGCATCCTGCTTGAGCACCTTTTCGACATTCCAGACCACGGCGTCGGCGTTGAACGGCGAGCCGTCATGAAAGGTGACACCGGGGCGAAGCTTGAACGTCCACTTCTTCTTGTCGGCATCGTCGACTTTCCATTCGGTCGCGAGCGCCGGGATCATGACGCTCGCCTTGTCGGCGGAGGACAGGTCCCACATCGTCAGCCCGTCATACATGGTGAGGCCCGTGAAGCGGTTGCCCTCGAAACCCTGATCGGGCTGGCCGAGTGTGCGCGGAATGTCGGCGGCGGTCATGCCGATACGCAGGGTGGTTTGCGCGGAAGCGGCCAGCGGCATTGCAGCAGCCAACCCGACCACCAGCATCGTGGCCGTCGCGGCAGTCCGGCACTTCCCTTGTTGTTCGACACGCATCGCAGCAACTCCTTTTTCTTTTCGATCTTGATGATTATTTCTTATGCAACGTTATGCAATGCCCGTGCCAATGGCGACAAACCGTCTCGCATTGCGATTTGCTGCACAATTTCTTGTAAGCGCTCGTGCAAAAGGGACAGCGCTGCCTAATCTGGCATCAAGCTTGCAACGCACGCTCCAATTCCCCTCCAATGGAGCTTAGTTGATGCGCATTCGAAATTCGATGCTTCTTGCTGCCGCGGCGTTCGCCATGGCTACCGCCTTGCCCGGCATTTCGGCGCAGGCCGAAACGGTGGTGCGATACGGCATCTCGATGGCGGATATTCCGCTGACGACGGGGCAACCGGATCGCGGCGCCGGCGCTTACCAGTTCACCGCCTATACGATTTACGATCCGCTGGTCGCCTGGGAAATGGACGTGTCCGACAGGCCCGGCAAGCTGGTGCCCGGGCTCGCCACCGAATGGAAGGTCGATGAGTCGGACAAGAAGAAGTGGCGATTCACGCTGCGGCAGGGCGTCAAGTTCCACGACGGCAGCGACTTCAACGCCGATGCGGTGATCTGGAACCTCGACAAGGTGCTCAACGACAAGGCACCGCAATTCGACAAGCGGCAGAGCGCGCAGGTCAAGACCCGGCTGCCGTCGGTTGCGAGCTACGCCAAGGTCGACAACTCCACGATCGAAATCACCACCAAGACCGTCGACTCCTTCTTTCCCTACCAGATGCTCTGGTTCCTGGTCTCCAGCCCCGCGCAATATGAGAAGCTCGGCAAGGACTGGGACAAGTTCGCTGCCTCACCTTCAGGCACCGGACCGTTCAAACTGACTAAATTAGTGCCGCGCGAACTCGCCGAACTGTCGAAGAACCCGGACTACTGGAACAAGAAGCGGATCCCGAAGGTCGACAAGATGGTCCTGATCCCGATGCCCGAAGCGCTGACGCGGACCAACGCGCTGCTGGCCGGACAGGTCGACCTGATCGAAACGCCGGCGCCCGATGCGGTGCCGCAGCTGAAATCGGCGGGCATGAAGATCGTCGACAACATCACCCCGCATGTCTGGAACTATCATCTCAGCGTGCTGCCCGGCTCGCCCTGGACCGATATCCGCTTGCGCAAGGCGCTCAATCTCGCGATCGATCGCGAAGCGGTGGTCGGGTTGATGAACGGCCTCGCCAAACCGGCCAAGGGCCAGGTCGATCCGTCGAGCCCCTGGTTCGGCAAGCCGGGCTTCGAAATCAAATACGATCTGGCGGCGGCGAAGAAGCTCGTGCAGGAAGCCGGCTACTCCAGGGAGAAGCCGCTGAAGACCACCTTCGTCATCGCGCAAGGCGGCACCGGGCAGATGCTGTCGCTGCCGATGAACGAATTCCTGCAGCAGAGCTTCAAGGAGATCGGCATCGATATCGACTTCAAGGTGGTCGAACTCGAGACATTATATACGGCGTGGCGCAAGGGCGCGGCGGACGAGATGAACGCGGGCATCACCTCCAACAACATCGCCTATGTGACCTCGGACCCGCTCTACGCCATCGTGCGCTTCTTCCATTCCGGCCAGATCGCGCCGGTCGGCGTCAACTGGGGCGGCTACAAGAATCCGAAGGTCGACGCCGTTATCGACGAGGCCAAGCAGACCTTCGATATCGCCAAGCAGGACGAGTTGCTGGCGCAGGCGCACGCGCTGATCGTCGACGACGCCACGCTGGTGTGGGTGGTGCACGACACCAATCCGCACGCGCTGTCGCCCAAGGTGAAGAAGTTCGTGCAGGCGCAGCACTGGTTCCAGGACCTGACCACGATCGGACTGGAATGAGATTCTGATTTGCGGAGCACCTCCTAACCGCCCACCAAGGCCGTCATACTCCGCGAAAGCGGAGTATGACGCGGCCTTTCGATTCCATCTCTGGCGTCTCTGGAATACTGGATCGCCCGCTTTCGCGGGCGACGACAACCGCGAATCGCGCGCGCTACTTCGTCAGCAGCGCGAAGGCGCCGTTCCAGTCTTGCGGCGGCGGACTTTCCTGGTAGCCGCGGATCCGCGTCTCGTATAATTTGTATAGATATTCCAGCGCGTGCCCGTCATCGCTCTTGCGGCCACGCTCGATCGTTGCCAGCGCGCCGTCCCAGTCGCGGTTGCGATAACAGGTCAGCATCTCGATGGTCAGGTTGCGCAGCCGCTGGAAATGTTCGGACTGCGCGGTATCCTCGCGGCCGGCGATGGCGTAGATCACCTCGGGCTCCTGCTTGCCCTTGACCATGATGAAATCGAGTTCGAGGATCGCAAACCTGTCCTTGACCGCCATCGCGGTCCTGGAGCCGATGATGATCGGGAATCCGTATTCCTTGGATTGTCCTTCCAGCCGCGACGCCAGGTTGACGCTGTCGCCCAGCACCGAATAGTCGAAGCGCAAATTGGATCCCATGTTGCCGACGACGCAGACGCCGGTATTCAGACCGACGCCGACATTGATCGGAATATAGGCGTGACCGCCGTCCTGGGCCTCGATCTCGCGCTCCTGGTTGAGGGCGTCGATCCGCTCCAGCATGTCGAGCGCCGCCTCGCAGGCATTGATTTCGTGTTCCTTGTCGTCGAGCGGCGCATTCCAGAACGCCATGATGGCGTCGCCCATGTATTTGTCGATGGTGCCCTTGCGATCGAGGATGGCGTTGGTCAGCGGCGTCAGGAACCGGTTCATCAGCGCCGTCAGGCCCTGCGGATCGTGCTTGTAGGACTCCGAGATGGTGGTGAAACCGCGGACGTCGGAGAACATGATGGTCATCTCGCGCTCCTCGCCGCCGAGCTGGAGCTTTTCCGGCGACTGCGCGAGCTGCTCGATCAGCGCGGGCGACAGATACTGGCCGAATGCCGAGCGAATCTGCCGGCGCTGCTTCTGCTCCCTGACGAAGCTGGAGAAGATCAGGGTGAGGTAAATCGACGTGGTCGACGCCAGCGGGTAGGTGAAATCGATCAGCAGGCGGTGCTGGGTGTAGAAGTACCAGGAGGTCCCCATCAGCACCGTCGCAAACAGGGCGCCGACCGCAACGAGGGTGATCGGTCCGAACATCGGAGCAAACGCGATCACCAGCAGCCCGAGGAGGAGAGCGGAGAGAAATTCGGCGACGATGGCGTAATTGGGCCGCGACAGTTCCGTTCGGGTCAGCACGCTCTCGAGCACCTGGGCGTGAATTTCGACGCCGGGCATCACGGGATCGACCGGCGTGGTCTTGACATCGAGAAGCCCGACCGCCGAGGTTCCGATCAGCACCAGCTTTTGCGCAATCCTATCCGGCGCGACGCGGCCTTCGAGCACGTCGACCGCCGAAACATAGATCGACGGATCGCGGCGCGCGAAATGAACCCAGATCTGGCCGTTGTTATCGGTCGGAATTTCGAAACCCCTGACGCCGACGCTCTGCAGGCCGGCCTTTTCGGCCTTGGTCAGAATGGTGCCGCTGCCGCTGGCGACCCGCAGCATCTCGAAGCTCAGGGACGGCATGGTGGCGCCCTGCGCCAGCATGATCATCGGCACCCGCCGCACGATGCCGTCGCGCTCGTTCTTGATCGAGAACAGCCCGCGCCCCGCGGCCGCCTCCTCCAGGACATGAACGTTGCGCACCAGCCCGGGGAAATCGAGCAGGAACGGTTGCGGCTCCTCGCCGCGCATGGCGAGCCCCGTTACCGGCAGCGACTTGTCGAATTCGGTGAGGACGTAGGGAAGCCCGGATTCGCCCAGCACCACGCGGGACCGCTTGATGGCATCGGCCAGGATTTGATCGTTGCTCGGCAGCGCACGCAGCTTGGCCCGGGTTTCCTCATCGAGGTTGCGGATCGTGTCGGCGGCCTCGCCCGGATTGAGCCGGTCGGGCTCCGCGAACACGATATCGAAGGCGATCACGATGGCGCCGAGACTGGTCAGTCTGTCGACCAGATCCGCGATCCGCGTGCGCGGCCAGGGCCACTGGCCGAGCTTCGCCAGGCTCTTTTCGTCGACGTCGATGATGGTCACCGGCTTTGCGGTCTTCACCCGGGGGTCAACGACCTGGAATTTATCGAAGGTCCTGACCCGGAGTTCCTCGACCGCGGCGGGATCGGCGACGCGCAGCGCCGCCAGCCCGATCAGGATCGCGAGGCACAGCAGCCTCGCAATCCCGAACTTCCGCATGAACCAGCGCCGTAATACTCTCAGTCGCTTCATGCTGCTTGGGTATCACGCTTGCGCGGAAGGATCACGTTGCTTGTTTCGAAAGGCGCACGCCGGTCGCGCCTCCGGGAAACGGAGCGCGATTCGCTTCCGTCGTCAACCAATGCCGAAACCGGAAGGCAGGATAAAGTCGTTGGCATGCAGCCCGGCGATGCTGATGTTTCGCACCAGGATCGTGTCGTGACCATTCAGGTTGATAAGCAGGTCGCCGCTATCGGGGACCGGCGTGACATGGTTCGTGTACCAGGCATTGAAGCTTGTTGCATCGTTCGGATTGAATGCGGCGTAGTCAAGCTGGATATGGTCCTGACCCGGCGTGAAATCGCCAATCGTATCCTGGCCGATGCCCAAGGCCTGATTGAACACGAAGGTATCGTTGCCGCCGTTACCGAACAGGATGTTGTTGCCGGCATCGCCGATCAGCGTGTCGTTGAATTGCGACCCCGTCAGGTTGGCGATATTCGTCAACGTATCCGTTCCAGCCCCGCCGGTATTTTGGGGATTCGAGGTCGATAGATCGACTGTCACGCCGCTGCCCGCGTGCTCGTAGCTCGCGGTAACGCCTGACTGACCAGCATGACTGATCAGATGATCATCTCCAGCGCCGCCTTCCAGCACGCTGTTGCTGTTACCGGTCAGGATATCGTTGAAATTCGATCCGCGAAGTCCTTCGAAGTTCGTCAGCGTGTCGAAGCCGGCGCCGCCCGTGGGCTGGGCGCCCGCCACGACGAGGCTCACGGAAACGCCATCGGTCGCATGCTCATAACTGGCGGTGTCGACGCCGTAGCCGTTGGCGCCGCCATCGAGCGTGTCGTTGCCCAGCCCGCCCTCGATCACGTTGTTCTGGCCGTCGCCGGTCAGGGTGTCGTCGAAGTCGGTGCCGCGCAGGTTCTCTATCGAAATATAGGTGTCGCCCGCGGCCGCGCCGGTGTTGTTCGCAGGCGCCGCGAGATTTGCAATAATTCCGAGCCCTGTCTGCGCATTGACCGCAGGCGCATGAAAATAATCGACAGTATCGCGGCCGGGATCCATCTCACCGAACGGACCGGGCATGCCATTGAAGACATCGGCCTGATTGCCGCCGAGGAACACGTCTGCGCCAATATGGGGCTGGCTTTGGTTGTCGGCGAAGCCGCCGCTGCCGACATAGCTGTAGGTCGCCGCGCCGAAGATGCCGTTGAGACCGGCAAGGCCGTAAGCGTGCGTTTGCGGGCCGTTGTACTGGCCGAGGTAGCCCACCAGACCGGCCGCATCGATGCTCCAGCCGTTGCTGTTGACCAGCACATGGTCCTGGGTGAGCTGAGCCGGATCGGCCGGATTGATCGTATTAAGAATGTTGATTTCGGTGATGGTGCCGCCGCCAGGCAGATGTCCGCCGTCGTAAGTGAACCCCATCCCGATCAGTTCAAACATAATGCCCCTGACTGTGTCGACGATGAACATATGGGTGTTGGTATTGACCGAGGCAAAAGTGCCGGACGCAAGGCCGGCGTAGCCGGCCGCGAGACCGTCATACACCGCGCTGAAGTCGTAGCCGGCAGGGGTCTGCACCGAGACGGCGACCTGTCCGACGAAAATAAAGTCGCTGGCCTGCAGCGTTCCGAGGGCGACTCCCTGAAGGTCCAGATGATTGCCGCCCCCGAAATTTCCGGCCGACGTGATGCTGACACTGTTCGGGTTCCCGTTGACCGTGGCAGCAGCGATTTGGAGGTCCGCCAGGCTATGGATATTCCCAAATGCCCGCAGATCGATCCTGTCCCCTTGGAAATGGTTGAAATCGGCGATCCGATCGTTGCCGGCGCCATCGTAAACGAAAATATCCGCGCCGGCTCCGCCGGCCAGCGCATCGTTGCCGTCCCGGCCATCGAGAACATCATTGCCGGCCTGGCCCTCCAGGGTGTTGTTCGCGCTGTTGCCGGTGATGATGTCGTTGAACTCAGAGCCGCGCACCCGGGTGACGCCGCTGACGATATCGTCGACGCCGCTGGATGCTCCGACCGCGCTGCCATGGGTGGCGCCGTCTCCGAGCGTCACCACCACGCCGCCGGTCGCGTTGTAGAACGCGATGCGGGTGTTGCCGTTGCCGATGACGGTGTCGTCGCCGCCGCGGCCTTCGAACTCGTTGAAGGCGTCCCCGTTGCCATTGGCTCCCGCACTGCCGGCATTGGGCAAAGCGAGCGTGGCCGTGGCGACAAACCCCGTCGCGTCAAAGGTATCCGCGAAATCGGTGCCGCTGATGCCCTCGACCGAGTCCAGCGTGTCCTGGCCGACATCGGAGCCGCCGGTCACCGTCCCCGCAGCGAGATGGACGGTGATGCCAGTCCCCACGAAGGCGCCGCCATAGATCGCGCGGTCGAATCCGCCGCCGCCATGGATGATATCGTTGCCGCCGAGCCCTTCGAAATTCTCTGCGGTGTTGAACGGATTATTGCTGCCGAAGAACGTGTCGTCGAAGAAGGAGCCGCGCACGCGCGACACGCCGGTGAAGGTATCGGTCCCGACCGAGTTGTCGCCGATGGCGTGCCCTGAGGCGCCCTGCCCGACCCAGCCGCCATCGAACGTCACCGTGACGCCGGACGTCGCATGATAATAGGAGATGCGGGTGTCGCCGTTGCCGGTGACGGTGTCGTTGCCGCCACGCCCTTCGAACTCGTTGAAGGTGCCACCCACGTTGAATGCGACGGTGCTGCCGGCGTTGGTGCTGGAAGCGTTGAAACCAGTCGGGTTACTGATCGTCGCGCCGGCGTTGAACGTGTCGTCATAATTGCTGCCGGTGACGAATTCGATCGACTGCAGCGTATCGGTGCCGACCCCGCTTTCGCCGAGGGCGGTGCCGGTGACAATACCGTCGGCAAGCTGGACATTGATCGGCCCTGTCGCGCCGCCATAATTGGCGCGGTCATAGCCGAATTCGCCCCCAAGCGTATCATTGCCGCTCCGGCCGGTGAAGATGTCGTTGACGTCGCCGGCGAAGAAGGCATCGGCGCCGGAATTGCCGACGAAACTGAAGGTCCACTGACTGACCAGCGCCTCGATCGGGCCTTGGTCGCCATTCGACTGCGCAACCACGGCGCTGTACCAGTCGGCGGCGGACACATGCAGGCTGAAGGTCGCAAGCGGCGTATGGTTGTCGTCAGTCACCTCCTGGATGAAGGTGATGGTGCCGCCGGTCAGGACATTGTTGCCGCCGTAGGTGAAGTCCGTGCCGGAGAAGATGAAGTCGCGATTCTCCAGACCATTGACGATCCTGAAGGAATGGATGGGGTCGGCGCCATCAGGCACCACGTTGCCCCGCCCCATGGCGCCGATCGGATCGTCCTGATCGAAATCATATCCGTCCGCGGTCAGCACCGTAAACTGCGCATCCACGATACTGGCGCCGACAAAGACCGTTCGCTCCGGACTGGCGCCATCCGACAAGGTGAGCGCGACGCCGCCGGCGCCCGCATAATCCGGGTCATCTGTGACGAAGAGAATCATGTCGGCCTGAATGTCGCCGAGCGTGAAATGATCTCCGGGCGCGATGGTATTGCCCGAGTCCGCGTTGACCAGATGGCCGTGACTGGATTCGACAACCGTGAAGGTCAGGCACGCCGGATCGCCGTCCAGATCGTCGGCCTTGAGGTCAGCCGTGGTGAGCGCGACCGAGCTGCCTCGCACGACGGCAATGGCCATGTCGCCATCGACGGTCGGCGCCTGGTTGGCGACGATAATAAAATCAGCGGCGTGCAGCTCTGCGGCCGCAACGTTCTTCAACAGGAGAGTATCGTCCGGCGACAGATGGATCAGCGTGTCACTGCCCTGAGACTCGAAGACGCCGGGGGTGGCCCGCCATGCATCGAGGTCGGCCTCGGTGAACACGCCGTCGGCACCGAGCGGAACACCGCTGAAATGATCCAATTGGATCCGGTCGGCGCCCGGCGTGAAATCATGTATCGTATCGTGACCTGCACCGGGTGCGAAAACAAACGTGTCTGCGCCGCCAAGACCGATCAGCAGGTCATCGCCGCCGAGGCCATCAATCGTGTCGTTCCCCGCGGCGCCGTAAAGCGCATTGCTGCCGTCGGTCGCGACGTTCGCGGTGGTGAAATATGTGATCTGAACGTGGCCTCCGGCAACCACCGTGCCGATATCATTCGTCAGTGAAATCGCCAGGTCGGCGAGCGCGCCGTTGGGATCGACCGGGGCATCGAAGGCCCCCGGAACGTAGGGATCGGTGTTGGTAAAGCCGAAAACCGACCCCCGCCACTGGCCGCCGAGGCCGACAAGCGCGGCATGGACCTCCGAAACCTGACCGGTGGCCGAGACGATAGCGAACGACGCGGAGCCGTCCGGATTTTGAGCAACGTCGTTGAACGTGAAAAATGTGCCGAAAGGCTGCAGATCCTGGTCGGGATCAAAGCTGCGCATGAACCTAACTCCCATCAGGTCCGACGTGCCGCCGTTGTCGATATCGATCGTGGTCGTGAAGAAATTGGCGTCGGTTCCGAGCTCGATGGTCTGAGTCAGGGTGACATCGTTACCGGCATCAAGCCTGGTCACGACAGACGATCCGCCGTCGAAGGAATGGAACACGGAACTGATGGGGGTGAAGTCATAGACCCCCAGCATCGGATCGCTGTTGAGCACGACGTGATTTTGGCCGATGTCGTACCCGAGCACGATGCGATCTTCCGGTGAGCCGGGCGTCGTCACATTGCCTGCACCCGGGAAGACGAACCCGTTCGTTGCGCCATCCGGCGTCACCACGATGCTGACACCTGCGGTGGATGTCAGGGTAGAGGTCGCCAACTCATTGAGCACGAAATCATCGGCGACGAGGCTCGCAGGCGGGACGTTGCTGAGCGTCAGCGAATTTCCACCGCCGAAATCGATGAGCGTACCCATACCGCTCGGCGTGACATGGGCCAGCACATCCGCGAATGAGTGGATGCCCGGCACGCCGGTCAGGTCGACCCGGTCGCCGTCGGCATGGCTGAAGTCGGCGATGGTGTCGGCGCCGTAGCCGGCGGCATAGACGAACGTATCGGCACCAGTACCGCCGCTCAGGAAATCGCTACCGCCGCGGCCGTCGAGCGTATCGTCGCCGCCACGGCCGTTGAACTGCTCGATCGTTCCCGGAGCATTGTCGCTGCCGAGAAGCACGTCGCCAAAATTGCTGCCGACGACGGAGTTCACGCCACCGGTAATGGTGTCCTGTCCGATGTTGGCGAGATCGCCGGGCGCGGTGCCGTGCGCCATGTGCGCGGCAAGATCGACCGTTACGCCAGCGCCGGCATTGGCGTAGAGAATGGTGGTGTTGCCGTTGCCGGTGATCTGGTCGTCGCCATCCCATCCCTCGAACTGGTTATAGGTGCCGTTGTTGCCGACGTTGAACTGCAAGGGATCGAGAAAGCCGGCCGCACCGAAGTTCGTGGCGTTGAAGTTGTCGTTGAAATTGGTGCCTTGCACGCTTTCGATCGAACGCAGCGTGTCGGTGCCGATCGAGGCATCGCCGGTGACAATGCCGGCAGTAAAATCAACGCTGATCCCGCCGGTGGTGTAGGTCATATTGTTGTATTGGGCGGTATCGAAGCCGCCGCGGCCGTCGATGAAGTCGTCGCCGGCGAGACCCTGGAAGGCCTCGCCGTTACCGCTCCCGAGCAGTGTGTCGCCAAACATCGAGCCCGTTACGGCATTGACGCCGCCATGGATGGTGTCGATCCCGACCGACGCCAGATCGAGGCTAGTGTGATTGATCGCGTCGGCCCTGTCCTGCGCAACCCCTGTGCCGCCGGAGTCGGTATTGGCGAGGTCGACGAGCACGGCCGCGGTCGAATTGGAATATTGAACCCGGGTATTGCCGTTGCCGTAGATGATGTCGTTGCCGCCGTGGCCATCGAAATTGTTGAAGGTGCCGTAGCTGCCGACGTTGCCGGTGGCCGGATTCAGATAGCCCGGGCCGCCGAAATTTCGCGCATCGTAAGTGTCGACGAAGTTGGTGCCGCGGACGGCTTCTACGCTGCGCAGCGTATCGGTGCCGATTGACGCATCGCCGACCACGGTGCCCGCGGCAAGGTTGACGGTGATGCCCGAAGTGGTGGCGAGGTCGCTGTTGTAGGAAGCGAAATCGTAACCGCCGCGGCCGTCGATCAGGTCGTTGCCGCCGCGGGCGTCATACTGCTCATAGGTGCCGTTGGGATTGTCGCTGCCGCGCAGTATGTCGGCGAAGCCCGATCCGATCACCGCATTGACGTTGGCAAACTGATCTGATCCGACCGAAGCATTGCCGATCGCCGTGCCAGCGGCGAAATCGACGGTCACCGCCGCAGTGGCGCTGGCATAGGAAATGCGGGTCAGCGCCTGGCCCTGCACGTTGACATTGCCGATGATGAAGTCGTCGCCGGCCATGCCTTCGAAGGTGTTGAGGCCAATGGGCACGCCCGGCACCCCGGAAATCCCGGTGAAGCCGACCGCCGAGTAGTGATCGATAAAATTGCTGCCCTGGATCGCCTCGATGTCGGTGAGCGTGTCGGTGCCGACGCCCTGGCCGGACACCGTCCAGGCAGCCATATCCACGGTGATGCCGCCGGTCGCATCGGTGTAGACGGCGCGGTCGAGGCCAGTCAGGCCGATGATGGTATCATCGCCGCCGAAACCCTGGAGGATGTCGTTGCCGGCGGTGCCGGTCAGGATATTGCTGTCGTTGTCGCCGGCGATGGTGCCGGGATTGGCCACCACGGCGGCAACCGGCTGGTCCGCATCATAGACGCTGACGCGGACCGGTATCGTCGTCGTGCCGACGCCGTTGCTCAGCGTGATCGTGAAATTCTGGATCGCGAACTGGCCGGGCAGCAGCGAGGCGAAATCCGACCTCGGCTCGCTGAAGTGCCATACGATATTTCCATCGGCGTCGAACTCAGCGGTGAACCTGCCGGTCGGATCCGAAACGCCGAGCGCGACGCCGTTGTGGTCGCCGGTCAGCGTTATGATACCGCTCGCCTCGAGTATCGACGGCGAATTCGCGGTCTCCCGGATGATCGCGCTGCGGCCCGAGGTCGAATCGGCGAGGAAGATATCGCCGGTGCCGGGGGTGTCGCCCTGCGAAAGATTGGAGGCGCTGCTGCCGAACGCGACGAACAGCCCGCCGACGCTGATCGCCGCGCCCAGATTGGAAGCGGCGTCGGGCTGCGTTCCGTCGGCGAGGCTCGAAACCAGCCGATAGACGGGGTTGCCGGGATCGCTGACGTCCACGACATAGGTGTCCGTGACCGCATTGGTGTCGCCGGACGTCAGATGCGCGTCGCTGGCGAAGATGATGAAATGACCGTCCGGGCTGATTACCGGATTGTAGCTGGCACCCGAGGCATTGGCGGTGTGGAACACGACCTGCCCGGTGGAGAGATCGTAGAGGTAGATTTCCGAGTGCCCGCCCGGCGCGTCGCTTTGACAGACGATATAGCGTCCGTCGGCGCTGAACGAAGCCGCACTGTTGCCGGCATCCGTCGCAGTGCTTGCGATGTCCGTTACCGTCCCGGTCGACAGGTCATAGGTGAAGAGATGGCCGGATCCGCCCGGCGTCGACGCATCGGTACTCCAGAACGCGATCAAATGACCGTTAGCGCTGATCGCCGGCAGCCAGACCGATCCGGATTCTCCGATCGCGGCCGGCGTGATCGTGGCGAGCACGTGGCCCTGCTGGTCATAGACTCCGATGCTGTTGCCGCCGCGCTCGACGACGATGACGCTGCCATCCCCCGAGACCGCCGGCGCGCCGCCGGCGACGAGCTGGATCGTTTGCTGGTAGTGCGCCGAATCGGAGGGATCGTTGTTGTAGATGAAGACGTAGGACTGGGTGCCGTCCGAGCCCTGGAAAACGATGTAATGGCCGTCCGCGCTGATGGTCTGGCCGGAGTAGGTGAAGCCATTGCCCGCCTGCGCGATCGTGATCGTGGTGTTGCTTGGCCGATCGTAGAGGAAAATCGAGCCATCGGGGTCGTAGACGATGGACTGCCCGTCGGCGCTCATGACAGGACCGAAATGGTCGCCGCCATCCCCGGAGATGCGGGACACGGTCGGCGAGGTCACCACGAACGGCAGCGGCGTGGCAGGAATGACGACCTGGACCACGATCGGGTCCGCCGGTGCTGTCGACGTTCCCGTCGGCCCGAAGCCGGAATTGATCACGACTTGAACGGGCGTTCCGGTGCCGGTTGGCAGCGGATTGCCGGTGTTGGCGCCGACCGGCACATTGAATTGGGTAGAGGTCGAATCGGTCGGCTGGATCTGGGTGCCGGCAAACCTCGTCGGCTGCTGCGGATTGGCGTTATCGGTGTGTTCCGGCAGATTCGGGAATAGCTGCCTGCCGACGTCATAGGTCTGCAGCAGGGTCTGGAAGGCGTTGAACTCCAGCGCAATCTGCGCGACCGTCTTGTTGCTCTCCTGGGCGATCACCTCGAAGTTGGCCACCGGCGTCAGCGTCAGCGTCGAGCCGTTGCTGGTGACCGTGCCGATCAAGACTCCCTGGGTGTTGAACACCTGAACCGCATGAACCTGGCCGTCGCGCTGGTCGACGACCGAGATCGACACCCTGCCGTCGACCGCGGAAATGTCGAGGATGACAGCGGTGCCGCGAATGCCCATGGTCGCGACCGGCGTGCCGACCTTCATGTCGCCGGTCTTGGCGACCTGGCCGGCGACGAAGCTCGCCGCGCCCTGCACCAGCGTGAACAGCGCCGAGTTCGACGTGCTTCCCGCCTCGTAGGTCAGGTCACTCAGCATCAGCCGCGCGCTGGCGGTGAGGTTGAAGGTCGTGCCGTCGATCAGCACCAGGCCGAGCGTCGAACCGCTACCGGTCTGCACGACGTCGTTCTGGTAGACGTTGTCGCCCTCGTTGAGCGTGATGGTGACGCCGTTGCGCACGACGCTGGCGCTGCCGGTCATCTTGACGACGTGGCCGACCACCTTGCCGGCGGCGGCGGTGCCGGAGGCCTGGGCGTATTGAACGTGTCCAGTCAAGGCTTCGATGACGCCGGGGTCGAGCGGCGCGCCCTCGGGCGAAACCAGCATCGGACGCTTGTCGCCGTGGAAGTAGTTCGGCACCACCACGCGGTGGAACTGATCCGAGACGATCAGATCGGTGCCGGATCGCGAATAGTCGCCGGAGAACAGAAGATGCGCATCGGGGATGGTGACGGCGTCGCTGCCGCCCGGCGAGTCGGTATTGAGTGCGACACTGGAAAAAGTGTCCGCAGCGCCCGATCCAAATTTGCCGGCAAAGTTCAATGCGACACCGTAAATGGTTAATACTTAAATAATATTCCGTATGGTTCCGTGCTTATCACTGCGCGGAACAATGCGAAACCATCTCCAGCTTGTGCAAATCTTATTCCGCAGAGCCCCCGCCGGACGCCTCTTCTTGGGAGGCACCAGGATAGCGAAGTATTCAGAATCGACCCCACATGTATTCAAGCGCCTTTCAATTCAGAAATCCGCCACCCTGGCGTAGTTCGATGTATAGAAATCGGCACTGATACTCTTATGATTTTCCACCTGCATCCCAGTATAAAATACTGCGCCAGTTCCAGAACAAAAACTGTGATCTGGATAACAGAACGACGCGATTCTCCCCGAATTAGCCATATCCGGCCGAAATCGCCGCCAATACAACCTCAGAGTGTCTCCTTGCGCCATTGCGGGCCGGCCCGGGGCCCGGGACCGGGCGATCCGTAAAATTTTCAGCAAATCGGCGAGACAGGTTTCAGCCTGTTTCGCACTTTCCGGCCCGCTGCGCCCGGTTTTAAGCAGATCAAAAGCTGCCCCGCCCATCCTCGCCTGTGAAACGATCCGGTCGCGAGCTGGCTGATGAGGCCTCGCCGATGCCCGGACATTGGGGCGTCAGATGGGGATTTTCAGTCACTCGCGCGCGTTGCGTGCGGTCATGCTTGCCTGCGGCATGGCCTTTATCGGACCAGCGGCAGAGCTTTCGGCGGCAACGCTGAATTCATCGCAGGCGTCGGATCCGATCGAGCGATCCGCCGAGCCGTTCGGGCTGTTTGCTTCGGCTCTCCCCAGCGGAGGCCTGCGGGAAAAATGGCTGGGCATCCAGCGTCGTCTCGACGACGAAATGGTGCAGCTGGCGCTATGCGAAGGCGACCCCGATCGCTGCGCCGCTCCGGCCGCGCTGCAATTTCTCGCCATTGTCGAGACCGCCAGAGCCCGCGAGGGCCGCGCCCGGCTCGGCGAGATCAATCGCGCGATCAATCTCGCCATCAGGCCGATGGGCGATCTCGAGCAATATGGCGCGATCGACGTCTGGAGTTCGCCGCTCGCGACCCTGACCCGTGGCGCTGGAGATTGCGAAGACTACGCGATCGCCAAATTCGTTGCCTTGCAACGGGCCGGCATCTCCCCCGACGACCTGCGCATCGTGATCATGCGCGACACCATCCGCGGCGAGGATCACGCCGTCGCCGCCGCGCGGCTGGACGGGCACTGGCTAACGCTGGACAATCGCCGCATGGCGATGGTCGAGGACGCGCAGGTCAGAAACTACCGGCCGAGCTTCGTCATCGATCGCGACAGCGTCAAACGCTACGAGGATGCGCCGATGCCCGCGCTCAGGGACCGAAGCCTCGTTTCGGAAGCGACGAGCCATTCCGGAGTCGAAACCTCGCCAATGTAACGCCGCCTCCCGGACCGCCCCACGGAACGACCGATCGAGATCCCCGGCCGACAATTTCACTTCGTCGCAGCGGCTGAAGAAGCTATATGGTTCCGGCAGGCCCGGGTTCGATGCTTGTTCGGCGAGGGTGAATGCGGGCGATTATTCTGGCCATCGTTGGACTGCCGCTGGCATTGATGCACCCGGCATGCGCACAGAACGCCGCGGACCCCGACCGATTGATCCGCGAGATGCTCCCGCTGTTTGACAGCAATCGCTGCGCTATATTCAGCGATACCGCGGAGCGGCTGTTTTGCGGCGCCCCCGAATTAAACCGGCTATCCGCACGGCTGAGCAGTGCGGTGCAGGACAGGCCGGACCGGATTCCCAACTGCCGCCTCGCGATCGAAGAAAACGCGGAATGGATCAGAAACCGCAATTCGAGCTGCGGCATCTTCAGAGAGCAGAGACTTTCCGCGCCCGAAATCAAATACATCAAGGGCTGCCTGTTGAAGCAAACGGAAGCCAGGATCGATATCCTGGACGACCCCAATTTCGATTGCCTGTCCTCGAACAACGCCGCCGGCCTGCTGATATGCAGCGACCCCGATCTGGCCGCCGCCAAGGCTGACTTCAACAGCATGGTTGTCGGCCTGGTTGCGAAGTTGAAGGGCGAACGCCGTTCGATATTGCAGTGCATCCGAAATGCGGGTGGCATTTTGCTTGGCGAAAATTATGGCGACAAGAATTTTCTCTTTTGCGCTTCGCCGCTACCTTTGATTGACGCCCTGCTTTGTACCGGCATACCATCGCCGCAGATCCGCTAGAGATCGCCAGGGAGGGAAAGATGACACGTTCGCCGCGCGTTGATTTTGCTCGCCGTTTTTTTCGCAACATCGCCATTGACCGACACCGGACGGCCCGCCTCGCCTGCGCCGCCACGGCAATCGGCTTCGGTCTGGCGATTTCGTTCAGTCCAGCCATCGCCCAGAACGCCGCCAAGGGCTCGCCCGATCATATCAAGGCCGTGACATCGGCGGTCGACGGCGCCTCGATCAAGGCCAATACGGCGACGTCAAACGACTGGCCGACCATCGGTCTCGACTACGCCGAGACGCGCTTCAGCAAGCTCAACCAGATCAACGCCGACAACGTCAAGAAGCTCGGCCTGGTGTGGAGCTATCCGCTCGAATCCTCCCGCGGCGTCGAAGCAACCCCGGTCGTGGTCGACGGCATCATGTACCAGACCGCATCCTGGAGCGTGGTGCACGCCATCGATGCGCGCACCGGCAAGCGAATCTGGACCTTCGATCCGAAGATCGATCGCGAGAAGGGCTACAAGGGCTGCTGCGACGTGGTCAATCGAGGTGTCGCGCTGTGGAAGGGCAAGGTTTTCGTCGCCGCCTATGACGGACGGCTGATCGCGCTCGACGCGGCGACCGGCCAGAAGGTCTGGGAAAAGGACACCCTGATCGACAAGGAGCATTCCTACACCATCACCGGCGCGCCGCGCGTGTTCAACGGCAAGGTGGTGATCGGCAATGGCGGCGCGGAATATGGCGCGCGCGGCTACGTCACCGCCTATGACGCCGACACCGGCAACCAGGCGTGGCGCTGGTTCACGGTGCCGGGCGATCCGAGCAAGCCGTTCGAGGATGAATCGATGGCGGCCGCGGCCAAGACCTGGGATCCGGCCGGCAAATACTGGATCAACGGCGGCGGCGGCACCGCGTGGGATACCATTACCTTCGATCCCGAATTGAACATGGTCTATATCGGCACCGGCAACGGCTCGCCCTGGAACCGCGACATCCGCAGCCCCGCCGGCGGCGACAACCTCTATCTGGCGTCGCTGGTGGCGCTGAACGCCGACACCGGAAAGTACATCTGGCACTACCAGGAAACGCCGGGCGACCATTGGGACTACACCTCGACCCAGCCGATGATCCTGGCCGACCTTACGATCGACGGTGCGCCGCGCAAGGTCATCCTGCATGCGCCGAAGAACGGCTTCTTCTTCGTCGTCGACCGCACCAACGGCAAGTTCATCTCGGCCAAGAACTTCGTCGATGTGAACTGGGCGACCGGCTACGACGCCAATGGGCGGCCGATCGAGGTGCCGGCGGCGCGCGGCGAAGCGGCCTATGACAGCATCCCCGGCCCGTTCGGCGCGCACAACTGGCACCCGATGTCGTTCAATCCGCAGACCGGCCTCGTCTACCTGCCGGCGCAGAACGTGCC
This sequence comes from Bradyrhizobium sediminis, assembly GCF_018736085.1. NCBI lineage: Bacteria > Pseudomonadati > Pseudomonadota > Alphaproteobacteria > Hyphomicrobiales > Nitrobacteraceae > Bradyrhizobium > Bradyrhizobium sediminis. The sequence continues at coordinate 5,155,228 of NZ_CP076134.1, forward strand.
GCTGAACCTCACGCCGGAAAAAGCCTTCAAGCAGAACGCGGCCACGCCCGGCAAGTTCGGCGGCGCCACCGGCTGGAACGTCGGCTTCATGCTCAACGCCACGCCGCCAAAGGCGCCGGCGTTCGGCCGGCTGCTGGCGTGGGATCCGGTCAAGCAGAAGGAAGCATGGCGGGCGGAGTATGTGGCGCCGTGGAACGGCGGCACCCTGACCACCGCAGGCAATCTGGTGTTTCAGGGCACCGCCGACGGCCGCTTCATCGCCTACAACGCCACCACCGGCGAAAAGCTCTGGGAAAGCCCGACCGGCACCGGCGTGGTGGCGGCGGCCGGGACCTACATGATCGACGGCAAGCAGTATGTGACCATCGCGGTCGGCTGGGGCGGCGTGTTCGGAATTTCGCAGCGCGTTACCGAGCTGCAGAGCCCGGGCACGGTCTATACCTTCGCGATCGACGGCAAGGCGCCATTGCCGACGTTCGTGAAGTACCAGACCGAGGGACTGCTGGAGGGCGTGAAATACGACCCGAAGGATGTGCCTGAAGGCACCGCGATCTACGTCGCCGCCTGCGCCACCTGCCATGGCGTCCCCGGCGTCGACAAGGGCGGCAACGTGAAGAACCTCGGTTACGTTTCGAAGGAAATAATCACCAACCTGAAGGACTTCGTATTCAAAGGCCCGTTCAGCGATCAGGGCATGCCGGATTTCACCGGCAAGCTGACCGAAGCGGACGTGGTGAAGATCCAGGCCTTCATCCAGGGCACCGCGGACGCGATAAGGCCGAAGAAGTAGCAGGTGTCATTGCGAGCGAAGCGAAGCAATCCATCGCCGACAAGGAAGAATGGATTGCTTCGTCGCTTCGCTCCTCGCAATGACGGGGCTGTATGCCGGGCCGTCAAAAAAGCAAAAGGGCTGCGCGAGACCATCGCGCAGCCCTTGGCCGTTTAGAGCGAGACTACACTTAGAACATCAGGCCCTCCTTCACCAGCACCCAGCGGCCGTTCTTGATCTGCTGGACCTGCGTGATGGTGTTGGCGAGATGGTTGGTCTTGGAGAACTTGGTCGGCGGCGAATTGAAGATATCCTTGAACTGGTCGCCGGACTCCAGCGCATCGAGCATTTTCTGACCGGTCAGATCCTTGCCGGCCTTGTTCGCATAATGCGCGAACGTCGTCACCGTATTGTAACCGATGATGGCCTGGGTGTTGGCGTCGGTGCCGAACATCTTCTTGTAGTTGGCGAGCCAGTCCTTCACTTTTCCCTTCGCGGTGTCTTCGTAGGGAATTTCGAAGCCTGATGCGGCATAGAGACCTTCCACCGCCTCCTTGCCGAGCGCCGGCACTTCGAGCACGTTGGTGGGCGTGGCGCCGAGGAAGGTGACGTCCCACCCGAGCTTCTTGGCTTCGCCCATCGCACCGATGGTCTCGCGGATCACCGTGCCGAGCACGACCATGTCGCAGCCGTCGGCTTTCATCTTGGCGACCTGCGCGCTGAAGTCGGATACGCCGCGCTTGTAGCTGGTGACCGAGGCCGGCGTCAGCTTCATCGCAGCGACCTGCTGGTTGAAGCCATCGAGCACATTCTTGCCGTACTCGTCGTCCTGATGCATGATGCAGGGCTTCTTGAAATTCTTCGCCTCGATCATGTATTTGACCGCCGCGCGGGTGCTCTCGACATAGGGCAAGAGGTTGTTGAACTTCAGCCGTTCCTGCGGCTTGGCCGGATCGAACTTGAAGGTGAATTCGGCAGCCGTCAGCGGGAACAATTGCAGCACGCCGGCATCGAACAGGACGTCCTGCGAGGCCAGCACGGTCGGCGAACCCATCGGGCCGACCATGGCGAAGATCTTGTCGCGCTCGACCATCTTCTGCGACGCCAGCACCGCGCGCTTCGGATCGTAGCCCGAGTCCTCGAGGATCAGCTTGATCTTGCGGCCGTTGATGCCGCCGGCGGCATTGATTTCCTCGACCGCCATCTTCATGCCGTTGGAAACCGGCACGCCCCAGACCTTGATCGGGCCGGACAGGTCCTGGTGGGTCCCGATGACGATCTCGGTCGCCGAGATGCCTTCATTGGTGACTTTGGTCTGGGCTGCGGCCGGCAGGTGGGTCAGCGCGAGGGCGCCCACCGCAAGGCCCAGCGCCTTGAACGATTTCGACATTGCAGTCTCCTCTTGGTTTGGCCCGTGTTGAGCGAAGGGTGGGGCCTCTGAATCCTTCGCCGTTTTCGATTGTCGGTCTGCTCGTTGCCTACGCGACCGCCCGCTGGCCATACATGGCTTCGATCTCGCTCGCGTAACGCTTGTTCACGAAACTGCGCTTCAGCTTCATGGTCGGGGTCAATTCCTCGTCCTCGGGCGTCAGCTGGCGCTCGATCAGGAAGAATTTCTTGATGGTTTCGACCCGCGCGAAATTGACGTTCACCGCCTCGATCTCGCGCTGGATCAGATCCTGGATTTCCGGTGCCCGACACAGGCTCGCATAATTGGTGAAGGGAATGTCGTGGTCCTGGGCGTATTTTTCGACGTTCTCCTGGTCGATCATGATCAGGCAGGTCAGGTAGGGCCGCTTGTCGCCGATCACCACGGCGTCCGAGACATAGGGCGAGAACTTGAGCTGGTTCTCGATTTCCGAGGGCGTGATGTTCTTGCCGCCCGAGGTGATGATGATGTCCTTCATCCGGTCGGTGATCTTGACGAAGCCCTCATTGTCGATCGAGCCGACGTCGCCGGTATGCAGCCATCCCCTGGGGTCGATGGTCTCGGCGGTCTTCTCCGGCTGGTTGAGGTAGCCCATGAACAAATAGTCGCCCTTGATCAGGATTTCGCCTTCCGGCGAGATCTTGACTTCGCCCCAGGGCGCGGCCTTGCCGACCGAGCCGAGCTTGACGCGTTCCGCCGGCATCACGGTGGCGACGCCGCAGTTTTCGGTCTGGCCATAGACTTCGCGCATGTCGATGCCGAGCGCGAGGTACCAGCGGATCAGATCCGGCGAGATCGGCGCCGCACCGGTGAAGGCCAGCCGGCAGCGATCCAGCCCGAGCATGCGGCGGATGTTGCGGAACACCAGCCAGTACGCCGCCTGATTGGCGAGCCGCAACGACAACGGAGCCGCATCGCCCTGCAGCTTGTATTCGGTCTGGCGATAGCCCACCGCCAGCGCCTGGCGGTACATCCAGTTCTGGAACGGGGTGGCGTCCTTCAGCGCGATCGTGATGCCGGAATAGAATTTTTCCCAGACTCGCGGCACCGCCAGAAACGCGGTGGGCTGCACTTCGCGCAAATTGTCGGGCACCGTCTCCGGGCTTTCGGCGAAGTTCATCACCGATCCCAGCGCCAGCGAGATGTAATAGCCGCCGATCCGCTCGGCGACGTGGCAGAGCGGCAGGAACACCAGCCGCTCTTCGCTGTCGGTGGACGGAAACAGATCGTTGGCGTGGCGCATCTGATGGGTGACGCCACGGTTGGAATGCATGGCGCCCTTGGGTGGGCCGGTCGTGCCCGAGGTGTAGACCAGGATGGCGAGATCGTCGGCGCCGCGGCTTCCGACCATCTCGTCCCACAGCGTTTCGTGGCCCTGGACGTGATTGCTGCCGAGCGCCATGAACTCGGCGAGCGACATCACCATCGGATCGATGAAGCCGCTCAGGCCCTCCATGTCGAACACGACGATCTTCTCGAGGGTCGGGCAGCGCGCGCGGCACGCCAGGATCTTGTCGAGCTGCTCCTCGTCCTCGGCGAAGATGACCTTGGTGCGGGAATCGTTGATGAGATATTCGACCTGGACCGAAGAATCGGTCGGATAGATGCCCGAAGAGACGCCGCCGGCGCACAGGATGCCCATGTCGGCGTAAACCCATTCCGGCACCGCGTTGGCGATGATCGAGGCGACGTCTCCGGGCTGGAAGCCGACGGCATGCAGCCCGTAGGCGATTTCCTTGGAAATCTCCAGCCACTGGCGCCAGCTGGTCGGCTGCCAGATACCGAACTTCTTCTCGCGGATCGCCGGCCGGTCGCCGCGTTTTTCCACGGCTTGCAGAAAGCTCCTCGCGATCGTGTCCGCCACAGTCAGTACTGCGGGTCTGGCCATTCTTCGTTCCCTCCGCCTCTCAGCCCCGCCTTGGACGCCGGCTTTGACAGCCGGTCTTTTCGCAAGGCAGCTCCATATTTAACGCCAAAACCGGCTCAAACGCCAAATCTTCCTTGAAGTCTTCCCTGAGGTCTTCCTTGGCCTCAAGTCCCTCTCAACGCCACGTTTTCTTCTTTTTCCAGCGCCGTTCGCCCCGCGCGCCCTCTTCCTTGGCACCGAGATAGAATTCCTGGATGTCCTTGGAATGCATCAGCCGCTCGCAGCTGTCGTTCATGACGACCCGGCCGATCTCCAGCACGTAGCCGTAATGCGCCGTCTCCAGCGCGATCTTGGCGTTCTGCTCGACCAGCAGGATCGACATGCCCTGCTCCTCGTTGACCCGCTTGATGATCGTGAAGATCTCCTTGACCAGGATCGGCGACAGGCCGAGCGAGGGCTCGTCGAGCAGCAGCAGCGTCGGGCGGTTCATCAGGGCGCGCCCGATCGCGAGCATCTGCTGCTCGCCGCCCGAAAGCTGCCCGGCCGGCTGGTTGATCCGTTCCCGCAGCCGTGGGAAATAGCCGTAGACCCGCTCCAGATCCTCGGCGACCGCCTCACGGTCGCTGCGCGGATAGGCGCCCATCATCAGGTTCTCGCGCACGCTCAGGAACGGAAACACCTCGCGCCCCTCGGGAACGTGGCTGAGGCCGAGCCGGACGATCTTGTCGGCCTCCATGCGCTGGATCGGCTTGCCGAGAAATTCGATCGAGCCCTTCTGCGGATCGAGAATGCCGGAAATGGTCTTGAGCACCGTGGTCTTGCCGGCGCCGTTGGCGCCGAGCAGGGTGACGATCTGGCCGCGCGGCACCTCGATACTGATGCCTCTGATGGCCATGATCGGCCCGTAATAGCTCTCGATATTGCTGAGCTTCAGGATGATGTCGGGAGTGCTCATGGCATCATCCTCTAGGCGCCGAGATAGGCGGCAACGACGTCGGGATGACGCTGCACCTCGGCCGGCGATCCCATCGCCAGCACCTTGCCGTAGTTCAGCGCGATCACGCGGTCGGACACGCGATTCACCAGCGTCATGTCGTGTTCGACCATCAGCACGGTGACGCCGAGTTCGGTCTTCATGTCCCGGATCCAGAACGACATGTCGTCGGTTTCCTCGACATTCAATCCGGACGACGGCTCGTCGAGCAGGATCAGCTTCGGCTCGCTGCACAGCGCCCGCGCCAGCTCGATCACCTTGCGCACGCCATAGGGCAGCCCCGAGATCAGCTTGTCGCGGTACGGCTCGAGGTCAAGAAATTCGATCACCTGCTCGACGCGGCGGCGATGGATCTTCTCGTTGCTGCGCACGCTCGGCAGAAACAGGAACTCCTGCCAGAGCTGGGTGGTGGAATGCCGGTGCCGGCCGACCAGCAGGTTGTTCAGAACGGTGGCATTCTCGAACAGTTCGATGTTCTGGAAGGTGCGGGCGATGCCGAGCTTGGCGATGCCGAACGCGGGCTCCTCGGTGATGTCCTGATCCTCGAAGAATATCTTTCCCGAGGTCGGGGGATAGATCCGCGATATCAGGTTGAAGATCGAGCTCTTGCCGGCCCCGTTGGGACCGATGATGGAAAGAATCTCGCCTTTCTCCACCGCGAAGGAGACCGCGTCGACGGCCTTCAGGCCGCCGAAATGCAGCGACAGGTTTTCGGCGCGGAAATAGCTCATCGGTTACGCTCCGATTTCACGTAGATCTTCTGCCGCTTGAAGGTAGCGCGCTTGTAGAGCGGGAACAGCTGGAAGAACAGTTTGATCTTCAGCCAGCGCCCGTAAAGGCCGAGCGGCTCGAACAGCACGAACAGCACGATGATCACCCCGTAGATCGCGCCCTTCAGCCCGTTCGCCGAAGCGAACGCGGCGACATTGCTCTGGATCTTGGCGGCGAGCTCGGCGCCGGCGCCAAAGGTCGCGGCGACGGCGGCGATCATTCCGGGCACATCGTCCTTCAGGTAGGTCAGGAACGGATCGATCATCACGATGAAGATCGCGCCCAGCACGGCGCCGTGCGGACTGAAGGCGCCGCCAATCAGGATCACGATGATGAACTCGATCGAGAGCTGCAGCGTGAACATCTCCGGGCTGATGAAGGACATCTTGTGGGCGAACAGGACACCGGCGAATCCGGTGATCGCCGCCGAGATCGCAAACGACTTGACCTTGTAGAGCGATACGTTGACGCCCATGCTGCGAGCCGCGGTCTCGCTGTCCCGGATCGCGACGAAGGCGCGCCCCGTAGGCGAGCGCAACAGGTTGAGCGTACCGACGATGGTCAGGGCCAGCACTGCAAGACAGAGGAAGTAGAACGAGGGGCTGTCGCGCGACACCGTGGTGCCGAGCGCTTGCAGGGCCTTGACCCGCATACCCTCATTGCCATGGGTCACGCTTTCCCAGCGCGCCAGGATTTCCTCGATGATGAAGGCGAAGGAAATCGTCGCGATCACCAGATAGATGCCCTGCAGCCGAAGCGCCGGAAACCCGACCATCGCGCCGACCACGCCGGTCAACAATCCGGCGACGAGAAAATACACCGGGAACGGGACGTTATATTGCTGCAGGTACCCGGCGGTGTAGGCGCCGATGGCGAGAAAGGCGGCATGGCCGAGCGAGGCCTGCCCGGTGAAGCCGGTCAGGATCATCAGCCCGACGCCGACGGTGGCGTAGATGAAGACGAAAACCAGCTGGCTGACGAGATAGCTGGAGAGAACGAACGGCGCGACCATCAGGAACGCGAGCAGAACGCCGTAGGTGACCATGTAGCCCGAGTGCGGAAACAGCTTTATGTCGTCTTCATAGTCGGTCTTGAACATGAAACGCATGGCTGCTTCCTAGACCTTCTTGCGTACGTGATGGCCGAACAGGCCTTCGGGCTTGAGCAGCAACACCGCCAGCAGAACGACGTAGGGCGCGACGTCCTTCCATCCCTGCGGCAGATAGAAGCCGGCCATGCTTTCGATCACGCCGATCAGCACGCCGCCGACCACCGCGCCCGGTATCGAGCCGAAGCCGCCGAGCACGGCGGCGGGGAATGCCTTCAACCCCAGCACCAGGCCGACATTGGAATGAATGAAGGTGATCGGCGCCAGCAGCACACCAGCCGCGGTCGCGACCGCCGCTGATATCGCCCACACGATCGACACCACGCGCTTGACCGGGATGCCCATGTAATAGGCGGCCAGCATGTTCTCCGAACTCGCCCGCATCGCGGTGCCGAGCGTGGTCCGGTTGAAGAACAGATAGAGCAGCGCACAGAGGATGATGGTCGCCGCGATCACCGAGAGCTTGTCATAGGCCAGCACCAGAGAGCCGATTCGCAACACGCCCTGGCTGAACGGCGTCTCGATCTTGAGATCGTCGGTGCCCCAGATGATGCCGGCGACGGAGCGCAGGAAATATCCAAGCCCGATCGTCGCCATGATGATGGAAAACTGCGGATAACCGAGGATCGGGCGCACCACGACGCGCTCCGCCAGCATGCCGAACAGCGCCATCGCCGCGACCGCGCCGGCAAATCCGATCCAGTAATTGAGTCCGAGAATGCCGATGAAGGTGAAGGCGAAGAACCCGCCCAGCATCATCAGGTCGCCCTGCGCGAAGTTCACGACCTCGGTAGCCTTGTATACAAGGACGAAGCCAAGCGCGATTAGGCCGTAAACGCAGCCGAGCGCAATACCGCTCACCAACTGCTGAACAAAGTCCAGCATTGCCGATTTCCCTCCCCCGATGCACGGCGACTCTATCGATCGCCTTTGTCGCATCTTGTGTCTAGTCGCTGCCCGGCGTCGCCTGTGGCGAAGCACGCACGAACAACTGGCGGTTATACAGCCTAAAGCACCGAGCCCTGTCAACTTAACGCTGGTTGCCCTCCCAAGGCCGGGTTGCGGACAAATGCCGCAGCTTTGGGCAACCTTGCGCATCGGCGGGATTTGCCGTCCTCGATTCACCGCGCCGAAAGTTCTTGGGTCCATGGTTCGCATCCCATTCAACGGCTGGATCTTTCGACATGAAGCCCGATGAATCCGCGCTGGAGTTACGAGGGTTAACGAAGCGTTTTGACCGTATGGCGGTCGATGCGCTCGATCTGACCGTCCGGTCAGGCGAGTTCTATGCGCTGCTCGGGCCCAATGGCGCCGGCAAGACCACGACGCTGCGCATGGTGGCCGGCCTGCTCAGGCCGGACGCCGGCTCGGTGTCGGTGCTCGGCATCGACGCGCTGGCCGATCCGGTCGCAGCCAAGCAGGTCACCGCATGGGTTTCGGACGAGCCGATGATTTATGACAAGCTGACCCCGCTGGAATATCTCGAATTCGTCGCCGGGCTCTGGGGCATCGACCCGGCGGTCTCGGAACCGTCGGCGCGCAATCTCCTGGTCTCGCTCGGCCTGGAACCGCATCTGCACGAACGCTGCGAGGGATTTTCCAAGGGCATGCGCCAGAAGGTGGCGCTGGCCGGGGCATTGGTCCACGATCCGCGCCTGATCATCCTGGATGAACCGCTCACCGGCCTCGACGCCGTCTCGGCGCGTCACGTCAAGGGCCTGCTCGGCGAACGGGTCCGTTCCGGCTGCACCGTGATCATGACCACGCATATCCTGGAAGTCGCCGAACGGATGGCCGACCGGATCGGCGTCATCGCATCCGGACGGCTGGTCGCCGAAGGCACGCTCACCGAACTGCGCCAGCAGAACGGGCGCAACGACACCAGCCTCGAGGACATGTTCATCGCGCTGGTCGATACCGAGGCCGCCGCCGCATGAGTTCGTCAGCGGACCTGACATGGTTTGCCCGGCATGAAATAAGGCTGGCGTGGCGCGAGGGGCTGGCGATGCTCACCGCCGGCCGCAAGGGGCGGAAGCGCACCGCGATCATCGGGCTGATCGTCTTTGCCGCGATCATGCACCTGCCGGCCTACGCCGTGATCGGCCGGTTCGCCGACCTGCAGGAACCCCTGGATAAATCCACCCTGATCGTCATTACCGCGACCATATTGCTGGCTTGGGCCCTGATGCTGTCGCAGGCGATCGAATCGGTGACGCGGGTGTTTTACGCACGCGCGGATCTCGATCTCATCATGTCGTCGCCGGTGGCACTTGCCAACGTGTTTTCGGTTCGCATCGCGGCAATCGCGCTGGCGGTGATTGCGATGGCGCTGTTGCTGTCGACGCCCTTTGTCGACGTTCTCGTGATCGGCGGCGGCTGGCGCTGGCTTTCGGCCTTCGGCGTCGTCGTGGCCATCGGACTTACGGCGGCGGCGGTTGCGATCGCCGTTACCATCATGCTGTTTCGCCTGATCGGACCGAGCCGCACGCGGCTGGTCGCACAAATTCTCGCCGCCGTGATCGGCGCCGGCTTCGTCATCGCGCTGCAGGTCGCCGCGATCCTGTCCTACGGCACACTGTCGCGGTTCGCGGTTCTGACTTCGGATGCCGCGGCGGCCTTTGCGCCCGACCTCGACAGCATCGCCTGGTGGCCGGCGCGCGCCGCGCTCGGCGACGACGAGGCGCTATTGTGTCTTCTGGCCGGCGGCCTCGTGCTGCTCGGGGCCGTGATGGCGATCTTCTCGCCGCGCTTCGCCGACACCGTCGTCAGCGCCGCCGCCAATGCCGCAACGACCCGCCAAGGTCCCCGCACCAAAGCGTTTCGCGCCGGCTCGCGGCAGCAGGCGCTGCGCTGGAAGGAGTTCGTGCTGCTGAGGCGCGATCCGTGGCTGGTGTCGCAGAGCCTGATGCAACTGCTCTATCTGGTGCCGCCGGCGCTGCTGCTGTGGCGAAGCTTTGCCGACAGCTCCGCCGCCATCGTGCTGATCACGCCTGTGATCGTGATGGCCGCGGGACAACTCGCAGGCGGTCTCGCCTGGCTGACGATCTCCGGCGAGGACGCCGCGGATCTGGTGGCAACGGCGCCGCTGCCGGCTTCGCGCGTGACCCGCGCCAAGATCGAAGTGGTGCTGATCGTGATCGCCGTCATCTTCGCGCCGCTGGTTGCGGCCCTTGCCTTCACCGCGCCGTGGCAGGCGGCGGTCACCGCGCTTGGCGTCATCATCGCATCCGCATCGGCTACCGCGATCCAGCTCTGGTTCCGCGTACAGGCCCGGCGCAGCCAGTTCCGCCGCCGCCAGACCTCGTCGCGATTTGCGACCTTCGCGGAGGCCTTTTCCTCGATCGGATGGGCCGCGACCGCGGCGCTGGCGCTGTCGATCCCGATCGCCGGCCTGATCAGCGGCCTGATGACCGCAGCCATCATCGCCGCGACCTGGAAGATCAGCCCGCGGCGGGAGTAGTCCGGGGCATGAAGCACCGACGATCAGGTGCCCCGGGTGCGCCGCAGCGCCTGCCGCAGGGCCTCCTACAAAAATCGCGAAAACGACCCCATGCAAAGTAAAATGCCGGGCTCGCAGTGCTGGTAAAACGCGTCCGCAGCAAACTATTCGAGCCAACGGGTCGCAATGACTGGATCGGAGACTACGCCCCGATCAACTCCATCACCGCGGCCACGAAGGCTTCGGGTTCTTCCTGCGGAAGGTTATGTCCCGCGCGCGGGATGACGCGGTGGCTGCGCGGACCGGTGAATTTCGCCGCGCTCGCAGTGCCGTCGGTTGCAGGAGCAACGCCGTCGCCGGCTCCATCCAAAGTGATGGCGGGAACCGCAATCGCTGGCAGCGCCGCCAGCCGGCGTTGCACGTCGGCATAATGCGGATCGCCATCGGCAAGACCAAAACGATGGCGATAGCTGTGGATCACGACGTCGACATAGTCCGGATTGTCGAAGGCAACCGCCGACCGCTCGAAGGTCGCATCGTCGAAGCGCCAGTTCGGCGACCATTGCTGCCACAGGATCCGCGCAATCTCGCGCCGGTTGGCGGCAAGCCCGGCCCGGCCACGCTCGAGCTGGAAATAATACTGATACCAGAGCGCGACCTCGCGCTCCGGCCTCATGGGAACCATGGCCCTGGCGATATCCTGGATCAGGTAGCTGTTCACCGAGACGAGGCCGATGCAGCGGTCCGGCCACAGCGCCGCGCCCACGCAGGCGGCGCGCCCGCCCCAGTCATAGCCGGCGAACACGGCACGTCTGATGCCAAGCGCATCCATCAGCGCGATCAGGTCGGCGCCAACGGCGGCCTGCTCTCCGGAGCGCGGCGTCGACGGGTGGCGAAAACGGGTCGGCCCGTAGCCGCGCAGATAGGGAACGATGGTGCGGCAGCCCTTCGCGGCCAGCTGAGGGACGACATCGACATAGGAATGGATGTCGTAGGGGAAGCCGTGCAGCAGCATCACCACCGGTCCGTCGGCCGGACCCGCCTGGTAGTAGGCAATGTTGAGAACGCCGGCTTCAATGTGATGCAGAGGCTCCAACCGCCGGGAAGAGGATGCGCGTGGCAATCTGAACTCCTTGGCTACACTCCCGTTGCGGCGCGCTGGCGCGCGTTCCGTCCGGGTTTCGCCGTCCCGGGTAGCTTAATCGCTTGACCGGCGCTGCGGCCAATCGAAAAACGCGCCTGCGGTCGCGAGAATTCCGGCGGGCGGCAATTCAACCGTGACCTCTTGTTCCAGCCTCTTGTTTCAGCCCCGCCGCCGCCCGCATCACCGGCCGAAATGGATGCCGCCATGACGGCCGCCGGATTCGGCGATACAGTGTCATTCCGGGGCACCTTTGGAGACGGGTCTTGCCATGTTGCGATCCTTCCCTGTCGTCATTGCCATACTGGGTTCGCTGCTGGCGCCGGCTGCCGCCCAGCAACCCCTGCGCAGCGAATGCCTGGCGATGGCCAATGCGCCGCCGCGCGCCACGCCGGTCAGTTTTCGCCGGATTGCGGCCAAGGCCGAACAGGTCGCCATCACCTATGCCGGCCATTCGACTTATTACATCGAGACGCCAGGCGCCGTGCGGATCGCGACCGACTACAGCGGCGCCTACCGGACCGGCCGCCTGCCCGACGTCGTCACCATGAACCGCGCCCACAGTACGCACTATTCGCTGTTTCCTGACCGCGGCATCCCGCATGTGCTGCACGGCTGGGGCGATGACGGCAAGCCTGCCACCATCTCGCAACGCATCGGCGACGTCTACATCCGCAACGTGACGACCGACATCCGCCGCTATTACAGCGACGATTCCAGCGGCGAGATGATCCGGGACGGCAACTCGATCTTCATTTTCGAGGTCGCCGGCCTGTGCATCGGCCATCTCGGCCACCTCCACCACAAGCTCGACGACAGCCATTTCGCCGCGATCGGCCGGCTCGACATCGTGATGGTGCCGATCGACGGCAGCTATACGATGTCGCTCGACGGCATCTCCGACATCACGCGGCGGCTGCGCGCCTCCGTGGTGCTGCCGATGCACCGCTTCATGACTCCGCTCGACGACTTCATGCGCCGGATCGGCCAGCAGTTCGAGATCGACCGGCGCGGCGAACGGACGCTGACGATTTCTCGGGATTCGCTTCCCGCCACGCCGACGGTTATCATTCTAGACGGGGTTTGACGCGCCGCGCTTCGAACGATTTCCATAACAGCAAGAACCGGGAGTGAAATGATGGCCGCCAGCACCGCGCCCGCCTCGAAGAGCGGGCTGTTTGCCGATCCGCGCGAAGACTGGCTCGCGCAGCACACCGAGGAGATCATCGACCCAAAGCGTCCGATCGTCGACCCGCATCATCATCTGTGGGACCGCGGCGGGCTGCGCTACATGCTGGAGGACATGGCGGCCGACATCGCCTCCGGCCATAACGTCATCGCGACCGTCTATGTCGATTGCCGCTCGATGTATCGCGCCTCCGGGCCGGAAGCGTTTCGCCCGGTCGGCGAGGTTGAATTCGCCAACGGCGTCGCGGCGATGAGCGCCAGCGGCGGCTACGGTCCCGCCGCGATCTGCGCCGGCATCGTCAGCCACGTCAACCTGCTGCTCGGCGACGGCGCAAAGCCGGTGCTGGAGGCGGAAACCGCCGCCGGCAACGGCCGCTTCCGCGGCATCCGCCACTCTTCCGCCTGGGATTCGGAGCTTGAGGTCGCCGGCATGTATGCCAAGCGGCCGAAAGGCCTGCTGCTCGATTCCACCTTCCGCAAGGGATTTGCCTGCCTGGCGCCGCTGGGCCTGAGTTTCGACGCATGGTTGTTTCATCCGCAGATCTCCGAGCTCACCGATCTCGCCCGCGCCTTTCCCGACACCAGAATCGTGCTCGATCATTGCGGCGGCCCGGTCGGCGTCGGCCGTTTCGCCGGCAAGCGCGAGGAGACCTTTCCGCAGTGGAAGGCCTCGATCCGGGAAATCGCGAAATGCCCCAACGTCTCGGTCAAGCTCGGCGGCCTCGCGATGTGCCTGCTCGGCTATGACTTTCATCTGCGGCCGAAGCCACCGTCGTCGGAGGAGGCCGCCGCGGCCTGGCGTCCCTATATAGAGACCTGCATCGAGGCCTTCGGCCCCGACCGGGCGATGTTCGAGAGCAACTTTCCGCCCGACAAGGGCCAGTGCAGCTACCAGGTAATCTTCAACGCCTTCAAGCGCATCGCCGCCCAGTACAGCGAGGCCGAGAAGACCGCGCTGTTCTCGAAGACGGCGGCGGATTTTTACAAACTGAAACTCGGGTGAGCCGCGCCTTCAGCGCAGACGCTCACCCTGCAGTCACTGGGATGCCTCGGCGACCGTCATAATCAGCCTTCGTCATAATCAGCCTTGGCGATTCTTCTTCTTTTTCTTCTTTCCGAACGCGGCTTTCGCAGCAGGCGCGCCGGCATGCTGCGCTTGTCCGGCTTGGGCCGGCCTGTCCCGGTGTCGCTTCTTCTCGAAACCGGGCTCCCTGGCAAATTCCGGCCCGCCTTGGCGGTGAGGCTTGCCGTGCGGCTTCGGCCCTCGCTCCTCGCGGGGGTGCTCGTTTCGGCGATCGCCGCGGACGATCTCCTTGTCCTCGCGCCGGGGCGGGTGTGAGCGCTTCTCCGAAGGCGCCTGTGCCTGTGGCGCGCCAGCCAGCGGCTCGATCCGGATATTGTCTTCCTTGTCGGGGCGCCGGATCATGGCAGCAAAGGATTCCGCGGCCCGTGCGGAAATCTCAAACTCGGTGGTGGTGTCCATGATGCGGATGGCGCCGATGTCCTGCTTGTCGATGCCGCCGCGGCGGCAGATCATCGGCAGCAGCCAGCGCGCTTCCGCATTCTTCCGGCGGCCGATGGCGGCACGGAACCACACGCTGCCCTCCGCCATGCCGTGACGCGGCGACGGTTTTCCCGGCTTCGGCCGCGGCGCGCCGGCGCGATCCTCGCCGCGCGACGGCCCGCGGTCTCTCTCCCGGCCGCGATCGTCACGCGATCGGCCAGAGCCCTGGCCGGGATCGAGTATGTCCTCCGGCGAAGGCAGCCGCGCGCGATAGAGCCGCGCCAGGGCCGCTGCGATATCCTCGGGCGTCCGCTCGGCCAGCATCGCCTGCGCCAGCACCAGGTCCTCGGCGGTGGTCTCCTCCGCGAACAGGGTATCCTTCAGCATGCGCTCCTGATCGAGCTTGCGGATTTCTTCCGCCGTGGGAGCCGTGCCCCAGACGGCGTCGATGCCTGCGAGATTGAGCAGCAATTCCGCGCGCCGCTTGCGCGCCGGCGGCACCAGGAGAACGCTGACCCCCTTGCGGCCGGCACGGCCGGTGCGGCCGGAGCGGTGCTGCATCACCTCCGGATCGTTCGGCAGGTCGGAGTGAATGACGAGGTCGAGATTCGGCAGGTCGATGCCGCGCGCCGCCACGTCGGTGGCGACGCAGACCCGCGCGCGTCCGTCCCGCAACGCCTGCAGCGCCTGGGTTCGTTCGTTCTGCGTCAATTCGCCCGACAGCGCGACCACGGAAAACCCGCGCTCCAGCAGCGTCGCCTGCAGATGCCGCACCGCGTTGCGGGTGTTGCAGAACACCAGCGCGCTCGGCGATTCAAAGAAGCGCAACACGTTGACGACCGCGTGCTCGACATCGCCCGGGACGATGCGGATGGCGCGGTACTCGATATCGGCATGGCCGCCTTCGTCGCCCGCGACCTCGACGCGAAACGCTTCGCGCTGATACTGCTTGGCCAGCGCTATGATGCCGCGCGGCAAGGTCGCCGAGAACAGCAGCGTGCGGCGGCTGTCAGGCGTAGTTTTGAGTATGAATTCCATGTCCTCGCGGAAGCCGAGGTCGAGCATCTCGTCGGCCTCGTCGAGCACGACGGCCTTCAATTCCGAGACGTCGAGACGGCCGCGCCGCAAATGATCGCACAACCGGCCGGGCGTGCCGACCACGATGTGGGCGCCGGCGGCCAACTCGCGCTGCTCGCGGCGCGGGTCCATGCCGCCGACGCAGGATACCACCCGCGCATCGGCATATTGATAGAGCCATGCGAGTTCGCGTTGCACCTGCAGGGCGAGTTCGCGGGTTGGCGCCACGATCAGGGCCAGCGGCGCGGCCGCCCGCCCGAACCGCTCGGCGCCGTCGAGAAGGTTCTCGGCGATGGCGAGCCCATAGGCGACGGTCTTGCCGGAGCCGGTTTGCGCCGAAACCAAGAGGTCGCGGCCGCCGGCTTGGTCCGCCAGCACGGCGGTCTGCACAGCGGTCAGTTGATCATAGTTGCGTTCGGCTAACGCCCGGGCCAGCGGCGGAATGGTGGTCGAAAATGTCACGAGATGAAAAACCTTGGTTGGCGTTCAGCGGGAACGCTGAACGGCGCCTCGAACCCTCAAGGGGTCGAAGCTTGCATGTGGCTGGCAGATGCACAGCCGCGTCGGCGGTGGATTTGATTGAGTTGGGTGTCCTTTAGGCCAAATGCGGCCAAAACGCCATGGCTATGGTTGCATGCGAGATCGGCCGCATTGCGGCGCATTGGCGCAATCGACGGCGTTAGGGGCGAAATACGCTCGCTTTGGCGTCGGGCGGCAATTCGCACCGCCCGTTAACCACATCAGGCCCACTCACCCTTGCGGAACACCGGCACCCGCCGGCCGTCGGCGTGGATGCCGTCGATGTCGGTCTGATCCGAGCCGATCATCCAGTCGATGTGGATCAGACTCTTGTTGCCACCCTGCGCCGCGATCTGTTCCGGCGTCAGCTTGCCGCCGTCGACAAAACACTTCGAATAGCACTGGCCGAGCGCGATATGGCAGGCGGCGTTCTCGTCGAACAGCGTGTTGAAGAACAGCAGCCCGCTTTTCGAGATTGGCGAGGAATGCGGCACCAGCGCCACTTCGCCGAGCCGGCGCGCGCCCTCGTCGGTATCGAGCACCTTGTTGAGCACCTCCGCGCCGCGCGTGGCCCTGGCTTCGACGATGCGGCCTTCCTCGAACCGCACCCCGATGCCGTCAATCAGCGAGCCCTGATAGGACAGCGGCTTGGAGCTGACGACATGGCCGCTGACCCGCCGGCAATGCGGCGTGGTGAACACTTCCTCGGTCGGAATGTTGGCGTTGCAGGTGATGCCGTTCTTGGCCGTGGAGGCGCCGCCCTGCCATTCGTGGCCGTCGGCAAGGCCGATCGTGAGATCGGTGTCCGGCCCGGAATAGTGCAGCGCGCTGAAGCGCTGGCCATTCAGCCATTCGGTGCGCTCGCGAAGCACGGCGTTGTGCTTCTGCCATGCCGCGACGGCGCCATCCTTGTCGACACGCGAGGCGGCGAAGATGGCGTCGGCGAGTTTGGCCACCGCGACGTCTTCCTCGTCGCCGGGAAACACCTGCTTGGCCCAGGCCGGGCTCGGATAGGCGATGATGTTCCAGTTGATGTCGAAGCCGACGATTTTCTCCAGCGCCGGCTGATAGGCCATCGAATTGGCCTTGCTGGCGCGCGAGACCTTGACGGGGTCTTCATTCGCCAGCAGCATCGGATTGTCGGCGACGATGGCGAGCCGCGCGGTGTTGGCGGCAAACGCCTTCGACATCCCCTCATAGAGCCAGCCGGCAGCGCGATCGAAACTGTCATCCGGCGCGAAGCGGTAGCGCGCCAGCGTGACCTCTTCGTCGGACAGGATCGGCGTCACCAGGCCCGCGCCTGCCTTGTAGGCGTGCTCGGCGATCTTCCGCACCAGAGGCAGCGCCACGCTCGGCGCGGTCAGGAGCAGGTCCTGACCCGGCTGCAGGTTCAGCCCGACCCTGATGGCGACCTCGGCGAGCCGGTCGAGTTTTGCCGGATCGATCGATGCCGAGATGTTGCGGTCGTGGATGGTCATGGCGGGGCCTCTTTGCAGCAAAGTCTTCTATCTAAACCTGCCATCGCAGGGCGCAATAGCCACGCGCGCAAGCGTTTCGCTTCGTCGTCCCGGGCTCGCGCTCACTTGTCCGGGATGACAGCAAGAACTTATGGCTCAGCCGTTGATTTGAATGTCACTGGAATGTGATTGCCTCGGACATTCGCACGATAACGATAAAAATTAATGCCTGTTGCGCGCTATTTGATCTCGCATTGGCGGGGACCAATACCTATTTATGGAGCAGGTAGGAAATTTGCCCCAAGGACAACTCCGCAAAGGAGCCATCCAATGGCGAACGTGCTGACCTCTGGGGCTTGGCTTTCTGCCCCGACCAAAAAACCCTCATTTTTCGCACGATTGTTGCGCGTTCAGATCGAATCCCGTCAGCGACGGGCCGACCGCGTTGTTGAGCAGTACATTGCCACCCGCGGGCTGCAAAAGCTGTCGGATGATACAGAGCGTCAAATTGAGCGTCTGCTTTTTAAGGCGGGCCAATAGCCATGGTCATACTCATCATCATGCAGATAGCAACCAAGCTCGCTCGTTTCGCGAAAGAGGTTCGTGAAACGTGGTTCGAAGCTCAGCGACTTCGTCGCATCCTTCGCGGCCCGACCGAAGAGTAGCTAAACCCCGCGCGGGCCCATCCGTTTGATCCCGCGCCTGCTGTGCATATTCAACTCCGGACGATCCGCCCGTGCGGCTGATTGGTCTGTCCGGCCGCGTCGCGGATCAGCGCGTGTACATACGCATGAGGAAGGTGTCGCCCAGGTGGAGTGAGCGAAGTTGAACGGCAATCTACCCTCGTCCGCCGTTCCCACAACAGCGGACACTGCTGCGTCCACCAGTGACCTCCGCCGGTGGGTTACTCTCGCGGCAGCCGGCTCACCGGCCTTGCCGGCGAGCCTGAAGAACCGCGCCCGGACCGGTGCTGACCGAATCAGTCTAGCAACGCTGCCCGTTTGACAGACGACACTGGCCGCTACCGGGCTGGCTCTTTGCGTCGGAAGCGGTCTGGGCTTGCGCAAGTGATCCCCCGACGAAAACCGCAAGCGCAAACGTCGCTGCAACCAGAGCCGAAAAACGATTCATGGAATCCTCCTGGTTCAAGAACGCCACCTCCGGCTCGGCGGAGGTGGGTGACAAGGAATGTCGCGCCAACAGTGAGGTCGGCCGGTCGGCGCGTCATCCTCCAAATAGATGAAGACGGCCGAAATGGAATGAGGGTTGCACCGCCCTATCCCAGCTTCGCGGCCGCCAGCACCCGATCCACCATCACAGGCGCAAGGCCGAGATAATTCTTGGGCGAGGTCAGCCGATCGATGGTGGCGCGATCGATGCGCCCGGACACCCGCGGGTCCGCCGACAGTGCGTCGGCGAGCGTCATGCCGTTTTCGCTGGCGAGGCGGCAGGCGTCGTAGACGATATCATGCGCCTGCTGCCGGCCGATCTGGGGCGCCAGTCCCATCATGACGGCTTCGGCGACGATCAGCCCGCGGCTGATGTCGAGATTGTCGGCCATCCGCTTCTCGTCGACGACCAGGCCCTCGAGCGCGAACTTCGCCTGATGCAGGGCGCCGGCGGCGAGCACGAAACTCTCCGGAATGGCCATCCATTCGGCATGCCATGGCCCGGTGGCGCGTTCGAAATCCTGAACCATGGCATCCAGCATCAACCCGGCGTGCTGCCGCACGGCCTTCGAGGCCGCCAGCATCAGCTCGGACGAGATCGGATTGCGCTTCTGCGGCATGGTCGAGGACGCGCCGCGGCCCTTCACGAAGGGTTCGTAGACCTCGGCGAATTCGGTCGAGGCCATGATCATGATGTCGAGCGCGATCTTGCCGAGCGAGCCCGTCACCAGCGCAAGGAAATTCACGGCTTCCGCAAAGCCGTCGCGGGCGACGTGCCAGGTGGACACGGGAACGCCGAGGCCGAGTTCCTCGCAAAGCGCCTGCTGGACTTCCAGCCCCTTGCCGCCGAGCGAAGCCAGCGTGCCGGCTGCGCCCGCGAACTGGCCGACCAGCACGCGCGGCTTCAATTGTTCGAGGCGCTCGGCGTGGCGGTCGAACATGGCGAGATAAATCGCGGTCTTGTAGCCGAACGTCACCGGCAGCGCCTGCTGCAGATGGGTGCGGCCCGCCATCGGCGTATCGCGGTAGCGCTTCGACAGGTCGGCGAGGATGCCGCGTAGTGCCGCGATATCCGCTTCGATGATCTTCAGCGCCTCGCGCAGTTGCAGCACCACGGCGGTGTCCATGATGTCCTGCGTGGTAGCACCCCAATGCACGTAGCGGCCGGCCTCGCCGCATTGTTTTGTCATTTGGTGGACCAGCGGCAAAATGGGGTAGCCGACGATATCGGTTTCCTTCCGCAAGGCATCGAAATCGAACGCCGCAACGTCGGTACGCTTTGCAATCTCCTCCGCCGCCTCGGCCGGGATCACGCCGCAGCGCGCTTCAGCTCTGGCGAGCGCAATCTCGACCTCGGCATAGCGGGAGATCAGGCTGAAGTCCGAAAACACCTCGCGCATGGCAGGGGTGCCGAAGGCGTCGCGGAACAGGATGGAATCGAGAACGGTGGTGGAAGTCGGGAAGGCGGGCATTTGTATCCTCGTCAAATCGCGGGTCAGCGGGCGACGCCGTGGCCCGGCGCTGCGCACAGGCGCGGATCGCGGACTCGATTGGCACCTGTTTCCTTCCGGCCGCGCTCAAGATCCCGTCCGCTCGAGCGCCGCGACCAGCTGGGCGAGGTCGGCTTCGGTGACATGAAGATGAGGCGCAAAGCGGATCGATTGCCCGCGCCGGCTCACGAAGACGTCCCGTTCGCGCAAGCTCGCGGCAAAGTCACCATCATCCCTGCCCGGCAGCGTCGCGCCGAACATGTGCGGCGCGCGCCGCATTGCCGGCAGCACGCCAAAACCTCGCGCTTCCAGCTCCGGCGCGATCCGGTCGGCAATTGCCCCGAGGCTCTCGGCGACCCGCGCAATGCCCCAGGCCCGCAGTTGTTCGAGCGCGGCGATCGCCGCGGGCAGGATTGTAGCGGTGCAGGTCTCGCCGACATCGAACCGCCGGGCTCCGGGACGATAGACATCGCTGTAATTCACGAGGTTCGCAAAATCCTCGGCGCCGGTGCGCGCCAGCCAGGTCTCTTCCAGCGGCCTGGCGTCGCGCCAGCGCGGCGCGACATACATCAAGCCGAAGCCGTAGGGGCACAGCAGCCATTTGTAACCTGCCGCCACCATGAAATCCGGATCGACCGTCGCGAGATCCAGCGGCAGGGCACCGAGCGACTGGGTGACGTCGAGCACCAGAACCGCGCCGATCCGCCGACAGGCGGCGCTGATTTGCGTGAGGTCGAGCAACGCACCGTTGGTCCAGTGACAGTGAGCCAGCGCGACGACACGGATGCCCGGGCGAATCTCCTCGAGGATCGCGGCCGTCCAATCCCCGTCCGCAGGCGTTGCCACCGTCGTCAGGACCGCGCCGGCCTGCGCGGCCGCCCGGCGCCACGGCAGGACATTGGAGGGAAACTCGTCGGCCATCACCAGGATGCGGTCTCCCGGTTCGAGAGTCGGTTCGATGGCGCGTGCGGCAGCGCTCAATCCGTAACTGGCCGCGGGAATGACCGCCCATGCGTCGGAATCAGCGCCGAAAAGATCCGCTGCAAGACTGCGGATACTTTCCGCTTCGGCAAAGAAATCGGATGGCTGACGTTCCCAGGGGCGGCTTTTTGCGCCGGCGGCTTCGAGCAGGCGAGCACGCGAGGCATTCAGCTGCGGGGCGTTGGAGGCGGTGTTGAAATAGGCCACACCCTCGGGAATGTCGAAGAGTGTCCGTTGCGAACCTAAAGGATACATGCGGCTATCTCATCGCGGCTGAAGATCAATCGGATAGCTTCGATCCCGGCAAGCGCGCCGAGGCGGATGCGGTATAGCATCCACGCCGACCATCGCGAACAGCGATTGGAATCATATCTCCGTAGCCCGTTCCCCGGGGTCGGTCAGCCCCTGGAGCGCCGACGAGGACGCTGTCGTTTGGGCGGTTGTTCGAGCGCCCGAAGGCGGGCAACGAGGCGCCGCCCCCGGCTGCGCATGGCGGGGCTGCCGGTACGCGCGAGGGTGCCGAGCAACGGGAGGACTTTCCCGCGCAAGACGGGGTCGCGCGCCGCGAAGTCGGCGAGCGCCTGCATGGCAAATGTCTTCACGATCTTGCTGTCGTCATTCAGGTACACGAACATCCGCTTGATCGCGCGGCGCGTCTCCGCCGGCTCGAGCGTCAGCCGCGGCAGCATCTGGGCCAGATGCCAACGCAACTCCTGCTCGGCCGTTATTGCGGCGAGCACGAGCAGCATGGCCTTGTGTGGCTGAAGCCACTCCGGATGCCGTCGCGTCACTTTCTCCGCTGCATCCGCACAGCGCATCCGGACCAGGACATCGGCGTGGCTGAGCCCGCCGATTACCGTCGCAAGCAGCGACGGCCTTGCCAGAACGTCGCGCACGACGCGGTCCGACTGCCCGATCGACCTGCGATCTCCACCGGCGAGATGGCGAAGCAGATCGCGCATGGCCTACCCTGCCGGCTCGCACGGACCTGCGGGGGCGGAGGTCGGAAAAGCGGGCATCGATTTCCTCGTCAGATCGCGGGTGAGCGGATGATGCTCTGGTTCTTCAAGTGTAGCGCAGCGCCTGCGATTCGTCCGCCGTCCGGCAGGGGGCCTTCCGGCCAGGCTTGTCTTTCTTGTCTCTCTCCTGGACCTTCGGCCTCCAGGACTAGGGCCTGCCGCTCTTCTCGGCGGCTCGGCGCAGGGCTTCGGCCAGCGCGCCGCCGGACGGCTCCTGCGGCTTGCGCGGCGCGGACGACGTCATCGACTTCCTGGAATTGTCGCGCGGCATGCCCTGCGAGGAGCGCTCGCTCTTGCCGCCGGTCTCGTCATCGAGCCGCAGCGTCAGCGCGATGCGCTTGCGGGCGACCTCGACCTCCAGCACCTTGACCTTGACGATGTCGCCCGATTTCACCACCTCGCGCGGATCCTTGATAAAGGTCTTCGACATCGCCGAGATGTGCACCAGTCCGTCCTGATGCACGCCGATATCGACGAAGGCGCCGAACGCCGCCACGTTGGTGACCGTGCCTTCGAGGATCATGCCGCGCTTGAGATCCTTCAAGGTCTCGACGCCCTCCTTGAACACCGCGGCCTTGAAGGCCGGGCGCGGGTCGCGGCCGGGCTTTTCCAATTCGCGCAGGATGTCGGTCACCGTCGGCAGACCGAAGGTGTCGTCGACGAAAGCCTGCGGCTTGACCTGGCGCAGGATCTCCGCGTTGCCGATCACCGCCTTGATGTCGCTCTTGGTCGCGGCAAGAATCTTGCGCACCACCGGATAGGCTTCCGGATGCACGCCGGAGGCGTCGAGCGGATCGTCGCCACCCTGGATGCGCAGGAAGCCGGCGCATTGTTCGAACGCCTTGGGCCCGAGCCGCGGCACCTCCTTCAGCGCCTTGCGCGATTTGAACGGGCCATTGGCGTCGCGATGCTGCACGATGCTCTGCGCCAGTCCGGAGCCGATGCCGGACACCCGCGCCAACAGCGGCGCCGAGGCGGTGTTGGCGTCGACGCCGACGGCGTTGACGCAGTCTTCCACCACCGCATCGAGCGAGCGCGCCAGCTTGCTCTCGCCGAGGTCATGCTGATACTGCCCGACCCCGATCGCCTTGGGATCGATCTTGACCAGCTCGGCCAATGGATCCTGCAGCCGCCGCGCGATCGAGACCGCGCCGCGCAGGGTGACGTCGAGCTCGGGCAATTCCTCGGAGGCAAAGGCCGAGGCCGAATAGACCGAAGCACCGGCTTCCGAGACCACGATCTTCGACATCTTCAGGTCCGGCAGCAGCTTGACCAGATCCATGGCGAGCTTGTCGGTTTCGCGCGACGCGGTGCCGTTGCCGATCGCGATCAGATCGACGCGATGCGCGACCGCGAGCTTGCCCAATGTCGCCAGCGCCTCGTCCCAGCGCCGCGCCGGTTCATGCGGATAGATGGTGGAGGTGGCCACCACCTTGCCGGTGGCATCGACGACCGCGACCTTGACGCCGGAACGGAAGCCGGGATCGAGGCCCATGGTGACCCGCGCGCCGGCCGGCGCCGCCAGCAGGAGGTCGCGCAAATTGGACGCGAACACGCGCACCGCTTCGGTTTCGGCCGCGTTCCACAGCCGCATCCGCAGATCGATATTGAGATGGACCTGGATCTTGGTGCGCCAGGCCCAGCGCACCGTCTCCGTCAGCCACTTGTCGCCGGGGCGGCCCTGGTCGGAAATCGCAAACCGCTGCATGATCTTCAGCTCATAGGAACTGACCGCGGCCGGCGCAGCCGAAACCGGCTCGGGCAGCATCTGCAGATCCAGAATCTCCTCCTTTTCGCCGCGGAACATCGCGAGGATGCGGTGCGACGGCAGCCTGGTGAGCGGCTCGCTGAAATCGAAATAGTCCTTGAACTTCTCGCCCTCGGTCTTCTTGCCGCTGCGAACAGTGGAGGTCATCAGGCCATTCGACCACATCTGTTCGCGCAGCGCGCCGAGCAGGTCGGCATCTTCGGCAAAGCGTTCGACCAGGATGGCGCGGGCGCCGTCGAGCGCGGCGGCGGCATCGGCCACCTGCTTGTCGGCATCGATGAAGGGTACGGCCGCGGCTTGCGGATCGTTCCCCGGCTGTGTCAGCAGCAGATCGGCGAGCGGCTCGAGCCCGGCCTCCCTGGCGATCTCGGCCTTGGTGCGGCGCTTCGGCTTGAATGGCAGATAGATGTCTTCCAGGCGGCCCTTGCTGTCGGCGGCGAGGATCGCGGCCTCCAGCGCGGCGTCGAGCTTGCCCTGTTCGCGGACCGAATTGAGGATCGCGGTACGGCGCTCTTCGAGCTCACGCAGATAGTTCAGGCGTTCTTCCAGCGTGCGCAATTGCGCGTCGTCGAGCGCGCCGGTGATTTCCTTGCGGTAACGCGCCACGAACGGGACCGTGGCGCCGCCGTCGAGCAGCGCCACCGTCGCCTCGACCTGTTGTTCGCGAACGCCGAGTTCTTCCGCAATCTGCCGGTAGATGTTTGCCACGCGCAATCTTTCTCAAAGCCGTCGCGGCCGGTGAATCATCCGCCGCGGGAGGACGCTTATGAACCATCGCCGATCGCTTCTTCAACCCGCCGCACGAAACAAATAGATCTGTGGATGGACGATGTTGATATCCGGGCGATGCAGTCTCCTTGCGAGATGGTGGCATGAATCATGAGACCAGATAAAGGTGGATCGGCGGCGCTCGACTGTGTAAACGGACGCTCCCTCCTGGAGCCCCCATGTCGATCTGCGGACTTGATTTCGGAACCTCGAACACGACGCTCGGCACCATCGTCGGCGATGCGCCGGTTCTGACGGCGCTGGAGGCCGGCCACACCACGATCCCGAGCGCGATTTTCTATCAAGCCGACGGCGGGGTGCTGATCGGACGCAAGGCGATCGAGACCTATGTCGAGGGCGCGCCCGGCCGGCTGATGCGCAGCCTCAAATCGGTGCTCGGCACCGCGCTGATCGAGGAGACCACGCGGCTGGGGCGCGAGCGGACCAGCTTTCGCGACGTGATCGCCTATTACCTCGGCGCGGTCAAACGGCGTGCCGAACAGGCCACCGGCCGCGAGCTGCGCGACGTGGTGCACGGCCGGCCGGTGCACTTCGTCGACAATGCCGACGACGCCGACCGCAAGGCGGAGCAGACCCTGCGGGAGATCGCGCGCGAAATCGGCTTCGGCGAGGTCACATTCCAGTTCGAGCCGATTGCAGCGGCGCTGGACTATGAGCGCCAGATCGGGAGCGAGGAAATCGCCCTGATCGCCGATATCGGCGGCGGCACTTCGGATTTCTCGATCGTGCGGCTGGGGCCGCAGCGCCACGGCAGAAGCGACCGCGCCTCCGACATTCTTGCCAATGACGGCGTGCGCATCGGCGGCACCGATTTCGATCGCCAACTCAGTCTCGGCGTCATCATGCCGCTGTTCGGCTTCGGCAGCGCCATGAAGCGGCCCGGCCTCGATGTGCCCTCGAGTTATTTCCACGACCTCGCCACCTGGTCGAACATCAACCGCATGTACGAGCCGCGGGTGCTCGCGGGCATCCGCCAGGTCCGGCAGGAGGCAAGCGAGCCCGATCTGCTCGATCGGCTGGTGCGGGTGGTCGACGAACAGCGCGGCCATACGCTGGCGATGGAGGTCGAGGAAGCCAAGATTGCGCTGTCCGACAGCCGCCGGGCCAACATCCCGCTGGAATGGGTCGCGCCGGGCCTCGGCGCCGCCATCGGCCGCCCCGACCTCGTCAGCCATACCAGGCAACTGGCCGGGCGCATCGCGGCGCGTATCAAGATCTGCCTGACGCAGGCGCAATTGTCCGCAGGCGATATCGACGCGGTGTTCCTGACCGGTGGCTCGGTGCGGCTCGCGCATGTGCGCAAGGCGATCACCAAGGCGCTGCCGTCGGCCCGGATCGTCGAAGGCGACACGTTTGGTGCGGTCGGCAAGGGCCTCACCCTCGAGGCGCTCCGGCGTTATGGGCCGGGGCATTGAGACCGGCCCGGCATGCCGCCGGACGGCTATTTGCAATGCCCTCCCGGCAATTGCATAGTTGATCCAACGAAATGTCGTGATGGCAGTTGGGGAAAGAGAAAAATGGCGGACGCCGATCTGGATGTCGTAATCCGGCAGCTTGCGAAGCAACAATATAAAGGCTTGATGGCCGCCGCAAAAAAGCGGCGCGATCGCTACATCGGCCTTGCCGCCAAGGCGAAGAATGGCGAGGCCAGGGCCCGCTTCAAGCAGATCGCGAAAGATACCATGTTGCAGGCCACTGCTGCGGCGCGAAGGCTGCAGATTTCAGCCGATAACGCCGCGGACAGCTACGCACGATCGATGCGAAACGCGGCGGAGGCCGCACCGCAGCTCAAGAAGGTGGTCAAAAAGGCGGCCAAGAAGGCGGTGAAGAAGGCGGCCAAAAAGACCAAGGCCTGAGCAGATGACCTCAAGGTAGCTGATGGATCTCAAACAACTGCGCACCTTCCGGGCGGTGGCGGAGCTCGGAAGCCTGAGCAAGGCGGCGGACCGGCTGCGGGCCGCCCAGCCCGCGCTCAGCCGGCACATCAAGCTGCTCGAGCACGAGCTTCGGGTTGAGCTTTTCATCCGCAACGGACGCGGCATGCTCTTGACCAGCGCCGGCCAGATCCTGCTCGACCGCACCACCGGGCTGGTGCGGCAGATCGAACAGGTTCGCGACGACATCCAATCGGCGAGCGGTAAGCCGTCCGGACGGGTGATCCTCGGCCTGGTGCCGACGGTAAGCGCCGTGTTGTCGGGGCGCCTGGCGCGCCGGATCATCACGGATCTTCCCGATATTTCGCTGCGCATCGTGGAAAGCTATGGCGGCCATCTGGTCGAATGGTTGCACCGGGGCGAGATGGATCTCGCCATCACCTACGGTCCCGCCGACGACCTGCATCTTTCCGTCCACTCGATCGGACACGAGGACCTCGCCGTCGTCGGTCCGCCGGGCTCGGGCCTGGCCAGGAAAAAGCAGGTCGAGCTGGAGTGGCTGGTCAAGCAGAGGCTGATCCTTCCCAGCGTTTCGCATGGCCTGCGGGCGCTGCTCGAGAAAGCCGTGGCCCGCAAGAAATTGACGCTCAACGCCATGATCGAGGCCGATTCATACCGCGCCCAGATCGCCCTCATGGAAGAGGGGCTGGGCTACACGCTGTTGCCGGCATCCGCGATCCGCGCCGAGCTGGCGGCCAAGCGGCTGGAAATGGCGGCCCTCGTAAATCCGCCGGTCAGTCGCGAAATCATTCTGGCATCGCCGATCGCGCGCCCCTCATCCATCGCCACCAGCACGATCTCGTCGCTGATCGTTGCCGAGATCGAACAGCTTGCCAAAGAAGGCCTTTGGAAAATCCGGATGGCGGGCTGAAGCGCCGCTTCAGAGTCCTGCAAGACTGATCGGTGTTGCTTCTCAATTGTAGAGCGCTTCGTCTCCGAGAACGGATTGCCGGAAGCGTGCCGTCAGGATGACGCCATCGGCCGGCGGCAACACGAAGACCAGCGCCTCGGGATTGATCTTGACCTGCGCGAACACCGGTCCCTTGCCCTGATAGGCGAGATCGCGGATCTCCGTCACCTGTTCCATGGTCCTGACGACGCGCGATGTCCGGATACCCGCGGCAAGCGCCATGGCGGCGAGGTCGACGCCTGAGGCGGTATGGGTCCTCTGCATGCCGGTCTCGCCGAACCGCTCATTGTCGAGCACGGCGATCGTCAGGTTCGGCGGTCTCTCGACGGCGATGGTGGCGAGCGAGCCGAGGTTCATCAGCATCTCGCCGTCGCCGGTGACGACCAGCACCTTCCGCTTCGGCTGCGCCAGCGCAAGGCCCAGTCCCATCATCGAGGCCGCGCCCATGGCGCCCCACAGCGGGAAATTGTTGGGGTTGTCGCCGGCGGCCGAGACGTCCCAGTTCGGCGCGCCGAGTCCGGCGATGACGAGCAGGTCGCCGCGGTCACGCAGCAGTTCGCCCACGACGTCGCGGCGATGAAGCAGAGCATTCGGGTTGGTCATTTGCGCGCCAGCTCCTTGAAGTTCTTGGCCCCTAACACCCGCTGCCCGATCAGGACCGCGGCTGGCCGCCAGGTGTTGAAGGCCAGATTCGCAGCCCCCCAGACCGTCTGCGCGACGAGATGCGGCTCGTCCGCGCGCGTGACGATGACGCCCATGGCCTCGAGCGCCGCGTGCGTTCCCTGCCCCATCGGGATCTGCCACGGGTTGAACTCACCCCAGTCGCCGCGCATCGTCACCAGCATCAGCAGCGGCATGTGGCAGATCGCTGGCAGCGACAGCATGTTGATGCAGTTGCCGACACCGCTCGACTGCATCAGGAGTACGCCGCGCTGTCCGCCGAGCCAGGCGCCGGCGAGCATGGCCACGCCTTCCTCTTCCGTCGTCAAGGTGACGACGCGTGTCTCCGGATCGGCCTCGAAGGCGCGGATGAGACGGCTGTGGCCGGCATCCGGCACCATCCCGACCTGCTTGACATCAGCTTCCTTGAGGATGCGGTAGACGTCGTCCGGCCACGTCGGCGGCGGTGACGCCTGGTTCGGTCTGGCGGCCAAATCTGCCATCGAGCGGCGCTCCTCACTTCGTTCTTCGGGTTTGATTTCCGCCCAGATTAGACGGCGTTGGCGGAGCTGCAAAAGCTCAATGTGGTTATGGCTTCTATCGCAAAATTGAAACTCCCGGCGTGTTGAGAGTCAAATCACAGAGAATCCATGAGTGCCGTCGCGCCGAAGCTGTTCGACGAGGCCGTATTCCCAATCGAGGTAGGCCTGCATCGCGCCGGCATCGACATCGGTGCCCTCATAGGGTCGGCGGTAGCGGTGCGCCGGGTCGGGCTTCGGCAAGACCTGCGGCGGCCCCATTTCCAGCGCGCGATCATAGCCGCCTTCGAGCACGTAGACTTCCCAGCCCATCTGCGCGAGCCAGGACGCGGTCATGTCGGCGCGCACGCCCCTGTCGTCGGTGAGAAGAATGCGCGCGCCGCGCACCGGCGCGGCCATGTCGATCTCCTGCACCAGTTGCCCGCCGGGATAGTGGCGACAACCTGCGATGTGGCCGGCGGCATACTCTTCGGCGTCGCGGACGTCGAAGCGATAGAGCGTGCGATGACTTTGAGCCTGCAGCGCCATCGCTTCGTCCGGGCCGACATGCTTCACGCCGGCGCGATAGGCGACTTCGCGGGCCCTGGCCTGCGCGCCCTCGGACGGGCCGATGCCGCCGCGCCGGTCCGCGCCGTGCTCGAGCTCTTGCTTCGCCAGCGTCCAGCCGATCGTGCCGTTGCGCAGCGCCACCACCCTGTTGGCGACGCCGGCGTTGATCAGCGACTGGGCGCCGATGATCGACCGGGTGCGGCCGGCGCAATTGACGATGATGATGGTCTCGGGATCCGGCGCGATACCGCCCGCACGCAGCACCAGTTCGGCGCCAGGCACGCTGACGGAGCCAGGGATGTTCATGGTGGCATATTCGTCGAACCGCCGGACGTCGAGAATGGCGACATTGGCCTTGTCCGCAATCAGGGCGGCGACTTCCTCCGCCGGCAGCGAGGGCGTGTGCCGGCGGGACTCGACGAGTTCGCCGAACGCCTTGGCGTAGGAATTGACGTCCTGAAACAGTTCATAGCCCGCCGTCCGCCAGGCATCGAGCCCGCCTTCGAGTTGGCGAACGTCGGTGTATCCCAGATCCTTGAAGCGATCCGCGGCCTGCGCAACGAGGCCCTCGCCGGCGTCGTAAAGAACGATCGGCACATCATGGCGCGGCAATCTCGTCCCAGCCTCGAGCGCGATCCGGCCGGCCGCCATGTTGGCGGCAAACAGCGGATGGCCTGACGCAAAGACGGCCTCGTGGCGCAGATCGAGCAGCGCGATTTCATCGCGCGAGAGCAGCATGCAGCGGACTTGCGAGGGGGTGATGGCGGGTATGGTCATGGATGGCGGGCCTGGATGGGAATGACGGCTAGCCTTGCACTGTTGCGCCGGCCTGTTCAACTCCGGGCCGTTGCGCGCGCCCGCGCCAACGCCCGCTCAACTTAGCCATCGCTGATGGACAGAGGCATATGTCCGCATTCCCGCGGCGCATTTCGCCCGGGTTTTGCCGGGAACTTGCCACCCTCTCCAACCAGCGGGCGCGTGGAATGCAAGAAGCACGTACAGCCCTGCCGCGTCAGTGCATGTGTGCCGCACCTCACACAGAGCGGAGGCACTCCTCCGATTGGCTGACGTGCAGCCGGTGCTCCATCCCATAGCTTGCAAGCGGGCTGACATCGGGACGGCGATCCGCGCACGAGATGCGCGGAGATCTTCCATCCCTCCAAAACGAGGATTTTCAAAATGGCCAAAGCGATCCGTGCTTTTGAGCAGACCGATTTTGATAGCGAAATGGCGATCGGCATCCCCGCCGGACCGATCTTCATCACGGGAACGTGGGGCAATGACACCCTCTACGGCAGTGGCTGGGACGACGTGATCGATGGCCTTGGCGGCAATGACACGATCTATGGCTTCGGCGGCAACGACACGATTATCAGCGGCAGCGTCTATGGCGGCAGCTATCTGGACGGAGGCGACGGCAATGACTCCCTTCTGGCGTACGAAGGCAATGACGCGCTGGTTGGCGGCGCAGGCGACGACTACCTCTTTGCCGGCAACGGCTCCAACGTCCTGGATGGCGGGGCCGGCGCCGATATGCTTGTCGGCGGCCTCGACGCCGACATCATGTTTGGCGGCGACGGCGATGACGTTCTCTTCGGCAACGGCGGCGGTGACATTCTGATTGGCGGTGCCGGCAACGACTGGCTGAGTGCCGGGGCCGGCCCAGCCGTGCTGTTCGGCGGCGATGGATTCGATACCGTCAGCTATGGTTCCTCGTGGGCCGCCGTCTCCGTGAACCTGCTCGACATGCGATTGAACACCGGCGACGCCGCCGGCCAGATCTACATCGGCATCGAAGAATTTTCGCTATCGAACTTCGACGATACGTTCATCGGCTCGAATCTGGCGGATATCGCCAATGGCGCCTTTGGCAACGACACGCTGTACGGCAACGATGGCGCCGATATCCTGGACGGCGGCGCCGGCAACGACTGGCTTGATGGCGGGGACGGCGATGACGTCCTTCACGGCGGCGCAGCGTTTCCTTACGTTCCCCCCGGCGACGATGTTCTGTTCGGCGGCAACGGCGCCGACATACTCGATGGCGGCGATGGAACCGACATTCTCGACGGCGGCACCGGTGCCGACATTCTCAACGGCGGGACCGGCGCCGACATTCTGTCGGGAGGCGACGGTTTCGACATCGCGGCCTACTTCGACGCTACCGCCGGCGTCAGCATCGATCTCGCTCGCTCGTCGCTGACCTGGACGGGCGAAGCACAGGGCGACATCCTTTCGTCGATCGAGGAGGTCGATCTCACGGAGTTCGCGGATATCTTCAGGGGTAATGCGAATGACAATTTCGTTTTTGGCGGATCCGGAGATGATCAGATCAGCGGTCTTGCCGGCAACGACACGCTCAATGGCGGATACGGCAATGACAGCCTGTTCGGCGGCGACGGCAACGATGTCGTCTATGGCGACAGCGGCTGGCGGCATGGCGGCAACGACTATCTGCAAGGCAATGCGGGCGATGACATTCTGTTCGGCGGCGCCGGCAACGATCGTATGGTGGGCGGCACCGGCAATGATATCCTGATTGGCGGCGGTGGCAGCGATTACCTTGTCGGCAACGAGGGCGCCGATATCTTTCGGTTCGCCTCGGTCACGGAATCCCAGCACCGGCTGTCGTGGGATCCCCAGCAGGCAGATCAGATCGTCGATTTCACGCAAGGGCAAGACAGGATCGATCTGTCTCTGATCGATGCAAATGCCTCGCTGGAGGGCGACCAGTCCTTCACTTTCCTCGCCGACCCCGCCCACTATACCGGTGACTGGTCGGGCCTGGTCTGGCAAACGACGGACAGTCGGACCGGCATTGCCACGCTCAACGTCTCGATCGATGCGGACCCCGGCGCCGACATGCAGATCTACATGTCACACCCTTACACGTTCACCGCCAACGACTTCATCCTTTGAGCAATCGAAGGACCGTCGGCAAAGCGGTCCAATCATTTCGGGATACGGCGCGGTCGCGCCGTATCCCGAACCGTCGGGCAAATCATCGACGCGGCCGCAAGACGCTTGGCGCATCGCGACCGCAAATCAGCCAGCGGATTTCCTGCCACGCGTAACGCAGGATGCCCTGGCCGGCGAATGGCTCGGCAAGACGACCTGGGGCAAGTGTTTCTGCGCGATACGCACCCCGATGCATTCGCGACGACGGCCGGGCGCGCCGTTCTGCATCGGTTCCGGACAGATTCCGTCTTCCGCCGGTGGACGGGGCCTGATGTCGGCTCTAATACTCGGCTCTCCGCCGGATACCGTCTGTCGCACCCGCCGTGGAGACTGAGTTTGCAATTGCACAAGGCCATCGACATCAGATGAAGATCATGCAGGCGTTCCGATTTGAAGCGGCGCACTGGCTGCCGAAAGTACCGGTTGAGCACCGCTGCCACCGGATGCACGGTCATTCGTACCGCGTCGAAGTCATACTCGAGGGGCAGGTCGACGAAACCACCGGCTTTGTGGTGGACTTCTTCGACATCGAGGCTGCGTTCGCGCCGTTGTTGAAACGGCTCGACCACCACTGCCTGAACGAAATCGGGGGGCTGGAGAATCCGACCGCGGAAAATATCGCCGCCTGGATCTGGCGCCATATCAAGCCCTCGCTCGCCAGCCTTTCTGCCGTGCGCGTTTTCGAGACTCCGGATTGCTGGGCCGAATACGATGGATGAAGATCTCTCTCCCCGGGAGAGGGAGCATCATCCTGCGCGCGATGAGCGCATTTATTTTCCCATCGGGTGAAACAGCGGTTCGGACATTACGCGCCGGATGAGGTCCGCTTGGCGCTGCTCGCCTGTCTTGAGAAACAGGCTACGCAGGTGCGTTTTCACCGTCGTAATCCGGATCGACCTGCGCGCGGCATAGTCGGAAAGTCGCTCTCCCTCTACGAGCGCCATCAACAGCCGAGTTTCGGCCGGGGTCAAGCCGAACGCCCGCGCCACGCAACTTTGGTCTAGCGAGGCGGGTGCAACCGAAAACAGCAGCAGAACGAGGCGGGGGTCGCCGCCAACAGCGGACGCTATGCTCACTCCCGCTGGGCAAACGGTAACCGGTAGGGGGCCGCGGCCGCCTGGGCGCGGCAGAGAGACGGTTTCAGCCAACCCTGCGGCGCTCGCCGAGCGGATTGCCCGATGGAGGACGCGGGTTGCATCCGTTGAGCCCGCGCCGACATGTCCGCGGGAAAGCGCAAGTACGCCCTTGCGAAGTTGAGCCTCGGCGACCGCGTTGGCGAAGCGAAGACGACCTTGCCCATTGACGACGAGCACGGCCATTGCGGCACGTTCGAGTGCTTCGATAGACGCGGCGGACTCCAGGCGCGCAGCCCTCATCCGCTCCTGGATTGCCAGGCTGCGCGCGATGTGCGGCGACAGCTGCTGAACGACGTACAGGCTCGTCTCGTCGTACGGCCCAGCCCGCAGTTCGCGCGCTGCCACCAGAGATACGAACTCGTCGCCATGGCGGTAGGGCGAAGCGTAAAGCACAGCGCCACATCCCATGGGGTGAACGAAGTCATTGACGAACTCAGACCACGCCGGGTCCGGTCCCGCAAGCTCGACATCGGTCAGCACGACCCCCGGACGTGAGCGAGCGAGCCGTTGAATGCCGAGATCCAGGCGCCAATAATGGTTCGTATAGTCTGCCATGGCCGCAGGGTCGCCGGTCACCGCATAGATGCCGATTGGCTGCTCGGCGTGCCTGCAAATCGCGACCTGGCCGCGCAGCACCTGCGCCAGATCGAGGGCCAACGCCTGCCACGCCTCGGGCGCCAACGCGGCATCGTAGATCTTTTCCGTCAACGACGCGATGACACCATCCGTCAGACGCACCGGGAATTGCCTCTATGAGGAAAGAAGCCAGCCGGATGCAGGAAAAGCGAGCAGCGAAGAGATGTCGGACAGGAACGGCGCATGGGTCGACTAATAAGAAACTGATCATAGGCAAGCAAGCATATCCTGAGATCGGCCGCTGAGAAGCGGGCGGCAGGTAAGCCGCACGTCAAGGGCTGTGTCTGTCTCGCAACAGCCAGAAGGAGCGCGATTCCCCGTGCCGTGAGCGCATAGCTGCTGCCGTCAGGTCCAACCGGAGCCCCCGAGTCGCGGCATCAGTGTCGACCTTGAAACACGGCACGAGGCTCGAATGCATCAGGGCACCCGCTCACTTCTTCTATCGGTCAGCATGCTTGCGCTGTCGGCGAGCCTCGCTCAAGCAGCAGCTGGGGCGAAGTGCCGACCGACGGCGAGGCGATCAGCATCTCCGGCCACACCGGCCGCAGCGTGAAGTCCTGATGCGACTGGCGCTCCCTGCGAGCTCCGGAATCCGAGGGATTGCGTTGCTCGCTCCCACCAGTGTCGTGAATGTCCATCTGCGGTCGGGACGCCGGCTCGGTCAATTTGCTCATCCTCGCGCGCCTACTCCATTTGGACGAGGCGACTCCTCGGGGCGACCGCTATAGGGAGCCGCGGTTGCGGGCAGCGGAAGCCAGCCGACCCGGAGCCGAAGCATGGAGGTTTCACTGGATGCGGAAATTGGGCGTTATCATCTGTCTGAGTTTGGTCGTGGCTCCGTGCTTGACGGCGGAAGCGCGAGACGTCGTGGGCGCGTCATCACTGGCAGGCCCTCCCGACGCCACCCGCCAGATCTTCACCACGCCAGGCCTCTGGGAAATCACCGCCACCGTGGACGGCCAGGCGGTGCCTGGGACGAGCCGGGCTTGTATCGACCTCGAGCTACAGAAGAAGCACGACATCTTCGCGCAGGTTGCGCCTGCGAACGCCGGGTGTGATAAGCCGCGCCGCACCCCGGTAGCTGGCGGATTCAACTACCAGGCGGTCTGCAAGATGGAGGGCGCGACATCGACGGTGGCCGGCGAGTTGCGCGGAGACGCGCGCCACGTCGTGATTCGAGCAAAGGTGAACGTCGCCGTCGCAGGAGCGTCAACTCCGCCCGTGAGCTACGTTCTGGAAAGCCGGTGGGTGGGGGAATGCCCCAGCGGCATGAAGCCGGGCGACGTCGATGAAGATGGCCAGCGCCGAAACATGCTGCAAGACTGAGAGGTCAGCAATGCGAGTCTTTCTCTCTGCGGGCGCAGTGCTCGCGATTCTCGGAATTGCCGGCGTGCCTGGAGTGAACGCTCAATCACTCCCCGCGCCGGTCGAGGCACTGAGCGGCAGCCAGAAGGCCGCGCAACGCTCCGTGCAGCCCGGCACGGAATCGGCCAAAGTCGACCTGCTGAGCTACGTTCCGGCGCCGATTAATGGCTGGAAGTCAGACGGGCTGTTCGATGACATGGACACATTTGACCGCTCGCGCCTGGTCATGCAGGAATACTCTCGTCAGAGGGGCGAGGACGGCGGCGTGAGCGTCGCTCTGAACCTGCTTGACGGCGCGGCCAAGTTGCTCAGCAACGCTAAGCGCAGGCTAGGGCCCGATCAGGAGGTCGCTGGACGCGTGACCTCGGAGGTCGATATCGGCGGCTTCAAGGGTTACCTGACCTTCGAGGAAAAGAATCGGACCGGCCGGCTTGAGATCATGTTGGGTCGCTGCGGAGCCATCCTGGAGGGCCATGATGTGTCCTCGGCAGAGCTGGTTGCGTTCGCCCGCAACCTCGACGTGGCGCGGATATCCAAAATCTGAGCCCTTCACGACAGGGCTTCCGCGGTCTGGGCTCTGGGGTTTTATCCGGCCCGGTAGTCCTCGTCGGCGGGCTCGTTGAGCTGATCGCCGTGCATCGCCATTTGCACGGCATCGCCAGCATCTCCGCCTTTCATGCATACCGAGTGCCCCCTGTGTCTGCCAAAGTCTCCACCGCTGCTATTGGTAGTCGTTGGTAGTCGTGATCTCTTCGATGCTTGGCGCGAAATAGTCGTTCGTGCGATAGCGAACTCGCCGCTGGATGAAACTTTGGGGGCAGGTCACTGTTCGATGCCCGCCGGCATTTCGAAATAAATCGGCTCACCTGCTTTCGGGCGGTGGCTCTGATCTGCCTGCGCAAAGATCAGAATCGGCGCTTGGTTCCTCCAGTCAGAGGGGATCGCCGGCGCTTATCGGGCAAATGTTGGGCGCGAAGCCCCGTTCGTCGAAATTATTACTTGCAACTATTTGATTTTATTGGCGCGCCCGAAGAGATTCGAACTCCTGACCCCTAGATTCGTAGTCTAGT
The DNA here is from genome assembly GCF_018736085.1 of Bradyrhizobium sediminis. Lineage (NCBI taxonomy): Bacteria > Pseudomonadati > Pseudomonadota > Alphaproteobacteria > Hyphomicrobiales > Nitrobacteraceae > Bradyrhizobium > Bradyrhizobium sediminis. Next base: position 5,191,464 of record NZ_CP076134.1, read on the forward strand.
GCTCTATCCAGCTGAGCTACGGGCGCGTTTTTCGCGGGGCATGTTGGGCTTGGGAGCCCGACTGCATCCGATAGACGGTTCGGAAGGTCGCGAAAGAGCGCTTTAGCTACCCGCTCCGGCCCGAATTGGCAAGGTCCGGAACGCGGGATCTGGCGGCCAATCCAGGACGGTAACTCCTCGTCATTCCGGGGCGCGCGGAGCGCGAACCCGGAATCTCGCCCGATTATCTCTGGATTCCGGGTTCATCGCTGCGCGATGCCCCGGAATGACGGACGCTGGGCTCTACGCCCTTGCCCGCTCGGCGCGGACGCTCTGCAGTTCCACCGGCCGGTCTGGGATCGTGATCCGGAAGGTGGCGCCAATGGTGCCTTCCACCAGATGGATCTCGCCGCCATGGGCCCGGACCAGTTCGGCGGCAATGGCGAGGCCGAGCCCGCTGCCGCCGGGTCGCCCAGAGGTCTGGAACGCCTCGAACAGGTGTTCGCGGGCCTTTGGCGGGACGCCGGGGCCGGTGTCGGAAACTTCCATGATGGCAACCGAACCCTCGCGGCGGCCGGTGATGCGAATCTGCATGGCCGCGGCGTCGCTTTTCGGGCGGCTTTCGAGCGCCTGCGCGGCGTTGCGCACGAGGTTGAGCAGCACCCGGAACAGCTGGTCGGGGTCGGCGTCGACCGAGAGTCCGCGCTCGATCGCGCTGATCCAGCCGATCGACGCCTCGGTGGCGAGCCCTGCGGATTCCCGCACCTCGGCCACCACAGGCTCGATCAGCGTCATGCGGCGGTCGGGCGAGGCCTCCTGGGCGCGGCCATAGGACAAGGTCGACTGGCAGAACGCGATGGCGCGCTCCAGCGAGCGCATCAGTTTCGGCGCAAAGCGCTGCACCCGGGGATCGGGCACGCTGGCGAGCTGGTCCGACAACAGCTGCGAGGACGCCAGAAGATTGCGCAGATCGTGGTTGATCTTGGATACCGCGAGGCCAAGCGCGGCGAGCCGGCTCTTCTGATGCAGCATCGACACCAGATCGCGCTGCATGTCGGACAATTCGCGCTCGGCGACGCCGATCTCGTCGCCGCGCTGGCTGGGCACGATGATGTGGGCCGAACTCTCGGGATTTTCATGGAATCCGACCAGGCTCGCGGTCAGCCGCCGCATCGGCCGCACGAACAGGTAATGCAAGGCAAGGTAGACGAGGCCTGCGGTCAATCCCGCGATCAGCAGCGATACCACCAGCACGTTGCCGGAAAAGCGGTACATCGCCTGGCGCAGCGGCGCTTCGTCGATCACCACCTCGATGAACTGGGCGCCGCCCGGCGCCGGCCCGACCACGCGGATCGTTTGATTGCCGGTTTCCAGCATGATCTCGAACGCATCGACGATGGCCGACCACACCGTGATCTCGCGCATGTCGACGTCGTGGTCGATCGCGGGCGGCAAATCGGCGCTGGCGAGCAGCCGGCGCTGCTGCCCCATCTTGATAGCGACCGCGCGGGCGCCGATGCTTTTCAGGATTTGCCGCGACAGTGACTCCGGAACCATGCCCAACGGGGCGGCATCCAGCACCAGCGCGGCGGTATTGGCCGCGGCGAGCCGGTCGTTCAGCCGGTTCATCCTGAAATTGGCGATCGCCGGCACGTAGATCATGAGCCCTGCGATCATCACCAGCGGAATGGTCAGCAGCAGCAGCTTGCCGGACAGACCAAGCCGGCGCGACGGCCCGGGCCGCGGCGTTTCGGTGGCTGGCTGTGGGTCGGTCACTGACACGAATCTGCCTCGATAGCGCGGATTCGAGGATGCGTTTGGCCCTCGTACCGGTCAAATTACGGATCGCTAATGTCCGCCTGTTCCGGATCTAATGGGCAGGCGGGCGGGTCGCCATCCTCACCCTCAAAAACACCACGAAAATCGATATATTCGCGCCAATTGCGCCGTTTCGAAGGGCTTCAATTGCGGCATCCCGCAACATTGACGAAAACAGGACGCTCCCGTATAAGCCGCGCCAACTGTCCGCGATGACCCGGTCCGACCGGGGCGGCTCGTTTTTGGGCCGGAAACGGCCCGTTCGGGGCCGAACAGCATCACCGGACTTACCTCATTAATCAGGCAAATTGCCCGGTCAGCGGAGAACGACCCGTGAAGCGGACTTATCAACCCAGCAAACTGGTGCGCAAGCGCCGTCACGGCTTCCGCGCCCGTCTGGCGACCGCCGGCGGCCGCAAGGTCCTCGCCGCGCGCCGCGCCCGGGGCCGCAAGCGTCTGAGCGCCTGAGCCCGGGCTTCCCGGAGATTCCATCATGGATCGGCTAAGGCAGCGGGCGGACTTCCTCGCCGTTGCCAATGGCGCGCGGGCCAACAGCGCTGCCTTCGTGCTGCAGGGCCGCCGCCGCGACGATGACGGTCCGATCCGGATCGGCTTTACGGTCACCAAAAAGAACGGCACCGCCACCGAGCGCAATCGCATCCGGCGCAGGCTTCGCGAGTTGGTGAAGCGGCTGGACGTCATATCCATGCGACCGCACAGTGATTATGTGCTAGTCGGCCGTCGGGCCGCGCTTACCTGCGACTTTGCGACCATGCTCGACGATCTCCGCTCGGCGCTGCATCGCCTCGAGCGGCAGCCATCCAGGACGGCAAGCCGCCATCCGAATTGAATGACGAGACCTTGAACGATGACCGATAATCGCAACACCATCCTCGCCGTCATTCTGTCCGGCCTCGTGCTGATCGGCTGGCAATATTTCTACAATGTCCCGCAGATGGAGAAGCAGCGCGCGCAGCAGGCCCAGAGCGAACTGGCCAAGCCCGCGCCGCAGGCCGGCACTCCGGCCACCCCCTCGACCACGCCGCAGGCCGGCACGCCGTCAGCCAATGCGCCCGCGCCGAGCCAGCCGGCATCGGCGCCGCTGGTGGTCACCCGCGAGGTCGCCATCAACGCCAACCCGCGCATCAAGATCGAGACCCCGCGGGTCTCCGGCAGCATTTCCCTGAAGGGCGCGCGAATCGACGATCTGGCGCTGGTGCAGTTCCGCAACACCGTCGATCCCAAATCGCCCGCGATCGTGCTGTTCTCGCCTTCCGGCACGGCGACGCCCTATTACGCGGAATTCGGCTGGGTCGCCGCCGCCGGCTCGACGGTGCGGATACCCGACCAGAACACGTTATGGCAGCAGGAAGGCTCGGGCAGCCTTGCGCCGAACAGCCCGGTGACGCTGAAATACGACAATGGCGACGGCCTCACCTTCCGCCGCACCATTTCGATCGACGAGCGCTACCTCTTCACCATCAAGGACGACGTCACCAATATCGGCAATGCGCCGGTCACACTCTATCCGTTCGCGCTGATCTCGCGGCACGGCACCCCGCATGTCGAGGGCTATTACATCCTGCATGAAGGCCTGATCGGCTATCTCGGCGAGCAGGGCCTGCAGGAATACGGCTACAAGAAAATCGACGACGACAAGGTGAAGACCTTCAACGTCACCAACGGCTGGCTCGGCATCACCGACAAGTACTGGGCCTCGGCGCTGCTCCCGGACACCACAGCGAAGCTGCAGGCGCGGTTCTCGTCCAACCTGGTCGGCGCCACGCGCACCTATCAGACCGACTATCTGCAGGATCCGCAGACCATCGCGATCGGCGGCACCGGCTCTTCCAATGCGCGGCTGTTCGCCGGCGCCAAGGAAGCCAGCGTCGTCGGCATCAATTTTCCGTTCGCCGGCCTCGGCGGCTACAACAAGCAGCTTGCGCTGAACCACTTCGATCTCCTGATCGACTGGGGCTGGTTCTATTTCATCACCAAGCCGATGTTCCTGGCGCTGGACTTCTTCTTCCACCTGGTCGGCAATTTCGGCGTCTCCATCCTGCTGGTGACCGTGCTGGTGAAGCTGCTGTTCTTCCCGCTGGCCAACAAGTCCTACGCGTCGATGGCGAAGATGAAGTCGGTGCAGCCGCAGCTGGCCGCGCTGAAGGAGCGCTTTCCCGACGACAAGGTGAAGCAGCAGCAGGAGATGATGGAGATCTACAAGAAGGAGAAGATCAACCCGGTCGCCGGTTGTCTTCCCGTCCTATTGCAGATTCCGGTGTTCTTCTCGCTCTACAAGGTGCTGTTCGTCACCATCGAAATGCGCCACGCGCCGTTCTACGGCTGGATCAAGGACCTGTCGGCACCCGATCCAACCACGATCTTCAACCTGTTCGGACTTCTTCCGTTCGATCCGATGACGCTCGGACCGGCGATTGGCCCGTATCTGATGCTCGGCGTCTGGCCGATCATCATGGGGCTCACGATGTGGTTCCAGATGAAGCTCAATCCGACGCCGCCGGATCCGACCCAGAAGATGATCTTCGACTGGATGCCGCTGATCTTCACCTTCATGCTCGCCTCGTTCCCGGCCGGCCTCGTGATCTACTGGGCGTGGAACAACCTGCTTTCGGTGCTGCAGCAGAGCTACATCATGCGCCGCAACGGCGTGAAGGTGGAATTGTTCGACAACCTCAAGGCCACGTTCGCCAAGAAGGCCGTCGAGAAGACGTGACAACGACCCTCATCCCGAGGAGTGTGCTCTGGCGCGCGTCTCGAGGGATGGGCCACGGGCCTCATGGTTCGAGACGGCGCTGAAAAAGCGCCTCCTCACCATGAAGGGCACAGAAAGCCTGCGCATGACCGCCGAACCCGATGCTGACCTGATCGAGCAGGGCAGAAAACTGTTCGCCGGCGACTGGCAGTTCATCTGGGCCTCGCCCTCGATCGAAACGCTGCCGCCGATGGCGGGCGTGGAGGTCGCGTTCGCCGGCCGTTCCAATGTCGGCAAATCCAGCCTGATCAACGCGCTGACCGGCCGCAACGCGCTGGCGCGGACCTCGCATACGCCGGGCCGCACCCAGGAACTGATCTTCTTCGAAGCCCCAGACAAAATGGGCTTCCGGCTGGTCGACATGCCCGGCTACGGCTACGCCTCCGCGCCAAAGGCGAAAGTCGCGTCATGGACCGCGTTGATCCACAAATTCCTGCAGGGCCGCGCCAGCCTGGCGCGGGTCTATGTGCTGATCGATGCCCGGCACGGCCTCAAGGAGGTCGATCTCGACGTGCTGAAGACGCTCGATAAATCCGCCGTCAGCTATCAGGTCGTGCTCACCAAGGCCGATCAGGTGAAGCCGGCCGAACTGGAGCAGCGCGTCGTCGACATCAAGGCGGCGCTGGCCAAACATCCAGCCGCCTTTCCGGACATCCTGGTCACCTCCTCGCGCACCGGTGCCGGCATGCCGGAATTGCGCGCCGCCATGGTGCGACTGCTCGCCGAGCGGAGTTGACGATGGAAGCGCGGCTGTCCCGCATCCTGATCGTGCTGGCCGGCGTCATGGGCGCCGACGGCGTGATCCTGGCGGCGGCCTCCGCGCATCAGGCCGATGCCGCGCGGCTGGCGTCGGCGTCATCGATGCTGCTGTTTCACGCCCTGGCCGTGCTCGGCACCGCGGCGCTGGCCGAGCGCGGCATCATTCATGCCCGGATCGGAATCCTGGCCGCATGGGGCTTTGTCCTCGCCACTGCCCTGTTCGCCGGCGACCTGACGCTGCGGCAATATGCCGGCCACGGGCTGTTCCCCTTTGCCGCCCCGACCGGCGGCACGCTTTTGATCGCGAGCTGGCTGGCGCTGGCCGTGGCCGCCGCATGGCCGCGGCGGAATTGACGCCGTTCTTCCTTCTCCCCCTGTGGGAGAAGGTGGCGCGCTTTGGAGCGCATTTGCGCTCTTGAGCGCGTCGGATGAGGGGTCCGCATCCGCGGAGAGAACCCCTCACCCGCCTTCGCTTCGCGAAGCCACCCTCTCCCACAAGGGGAGAGGGTGAAAACCTCCACTTTGCGCCTCGTCGACCAATCAGATAGAAACCGCCCCACCCCAGAGACCAAGAGACCCGCTTCATGACCGACGCGCCGCAAATCAGTCCACTCGATCAGGCCCGCATCCTGTCCGAGGCGCTGCCGCACATGCAGCAGTATGACGAGGAAACCATCGTCATCAAATATGGCGGCCATGCCATGGGGGCGGAAGAAACCGCCAAGGCGTTCGCCCGCGACATCGTTCTTCTGGAACAGACCGCGATCAATCCTGTCGTTGTGCATGGCGGCGGGCCGCAGATCGCGACCATGCTGAAGCGGCTCGGCATCCAGTCCGAATTCGCCGCCGGCCTGCGCATCACCGACGCCGCCACCATCGAGATCGTCGAGATGGTGCTGGCCGGTTCGATCAACAAGCAGCTGGTCGGCTACATCAACGAGGCCGGCGGCAAGGCGGTCGGCCTGTGCGGCAAGGACGGCAACATGGTGATGGCGTCGAAGGCGACGCGCTCGATGGTCGATCCGGATTCGAACATCGAGAAGGTGGTCGATCTCGGCTTCGTCGGCGAACCCGAGAAGGTCGATCTCACGCTGTTGAACCAGCTGATCGGCCATGAACTGATCCCGGTGCTGGCACCGCTGGCGACATCGCAAAGCGGGCAGACCTTCAACGTCAACGCCGACACCTTTGCCGGCGCGGTTGCCGGCGCGCTCAAGGCCAAGCGGCTGCTGCTCCTGACCGACGTTCCCGGCGTGCTCGACAAGTCGAAGAAGCTGATTCCCGAACTGTCGGTGAAGGAGGCGCGCAAGCTGATCGCCGACGGCACCATTTCCGGCGGCATGATTCCCAAGGTCGAGACCTGCATCTACGCGCTCGAGCAGGGCGTGCAGGGCGTCGTCATCATCGACGGCAAGACGCCGCACGCCGTGCTGCTCGAACTGTTCACCAACCAGGGCACCGGCACGCTGATCCACAAGTGAAGAACCGAGCGGCCAAGCGAATGAAAGCCGTCATGGCCGGATTTATTCCGGCCATCCACGTCTTGCTTTCTGGCCGCAAGGAAGACGTGGATACCCGGGACATCTGCGCGAAGACGCGCTTCGCGCTTTGGCCCGGGCATGACGACCTTAGGGCCACGCGGACCTCTTCGTCGGTCCTGCGTTCTGTGCTGAGCTCGTTGCCCGCGGCAGTGATCTCCTACCTCTTCTCAGCCGTACCCGCCTACGCCGACCTGAAACTCTGCAACCGCATGAGCTATGTGGTCGAGGCCGCCATCGGCATCGACGACAAGGCCGCCACCGCGACCCGCGGCTGGTTCCGCATCGATCCGGCGGCGTGCCGCATCGTCGCACAGGGCACGCTGACCGCCGACCGCATCCTGCTCAATGCCCGCGCGCTCGGCGTTTACGGCTCCTCGCCGGTGCCGCAGAGCGGCAACGACACGCTGTGCATCGCACCCGACAATTTCGTCATTGCAGCGGCGCGCCAGTGCCGCCACGGACAGACGCCGGCGCCGTTTACCCAGATCCATCCGACGCAGACCGACGACGGCAATCTGGTCGCCTATCTCGCCGAAGACAGCGAATATGACGACGAGCAGGCGAGGCTCGCCGGCATCCAGCGGCTCCTGGTGATCGCGGGCTACGATGCGGCGCCGATCGACGGCGTCGACGGCCCGAAGACGCAAGCAGCGCTGGCGGCGTTCCTGAAGAACCGCGGGCTGACGGCCGATGTCGTGCAATCGCCGAAATTCTTTGCGACCATGATCGAGGCGGTGCAGTCGCCGTCTTCCACCGGGCTGACCTGGTGCAACGACACCCCGCACAAGATCATGGCTGCGGTCGGCACCGACGACGGCAAGACCTTGACCAGCCGCGGCTGGTACCGCATCGACCCCGGCAAGTGCCTGCATCCCGACGTGACGGGCCAGCCGAAGCAGGTCTTCAGTTTCGCCGAGGCCGTCGACGGCGAGAACCGCGCGCTCAGGATCAAGGACCGGCCGCTGAACTGGGGCGGCGCCACCCAGCTTTGCACGCGCGAGAGCAAGTTCGAGATCAGCGATCAAAGCGAGTGCGGCAACCGCGGGCTCACCGTGACCGGCTTTGCCGCCGTCGACATGAGCGGCGGCGGCAAGACCCTGCGCTTTGCGATGCCGAAATAAGTTGTCCAGTATATTTTCTCGTCGTCCCCGCGAACGCGGGGACCCATAGCCACCGGCCCCAATTGGAATCGCAAATGCCAGCAACAATCGCGCGTAACTCGCACCGCCCTCACGATAACCGGCACGGCGTATGGGTCCCGGCGTTCGCCGGGACGACAAGGTGAGAGAGCGATGAGAACGCCCCGCCCCTTCACCCATATCGACACCTGGGTGTTCGATCTCGACAACACGCTGTATCCGCATCACGTCAATCTGTGGCAGCAGGTCGATGCGCGGATCGGCGAGTTCGTCAGCGCCTGGCTGAAGATATCCGCCGAAGAAGCCCGCGTGGTCCAGAAGGATTATTACCGCCGCTACGGCACCACCATGCGCGGCATGATGACCGAACACGGCGTGCACGCCGACGACTACCTCGCCTATGTGCATCGAATAGACCATTCGCCGCTGGAGCCAAATCCGGCGATGGGCGCTGCGATCGCCAGACTCCCCGGGCGCAAGCTGATCCTGACCAACGGCTCGACCGACCATGCCGATGCGGTGCTGCAGCGGCTCGGCATCGGTGAACATTTCGAGGCGGTGTTCGACATCATCGCCGCCGAGCTGGAGCCGAAGCCGGCGCCGCAGACCTATCGGAAATTCCTCAGGGATCACGGGGTCACCCCCGAAACCTCGGCGATGTTCGAGGATCTGGCGCGCAACCTCGCGGTGCCGCACCAGCTCGGCATGACCACGGTGCTGGTGGTGCCCGACGGCAGCCAGGACGTGGTGCGCGAGGACTGGGAACTCGAAGGCCGCGATGCCGCCCATGTCGATCACGTCACGGATGATCTGACGGGGTTCTTGGAGAAGGTGGGCGCGACGCGGTAAGCCATCACTCTATCGACTCGTCGTCCCGGCGAACGCCGGGACCCATAATCCCGGTCATCTGTTTTTGAAAGAAGCCGTTTGAACATTGTGCCTAACAATACCGCCGCGGAGTATGGGTCCCGGCGTTCGCCGGGACGACAGCAGGGCGAGTCTTGACTCTCCGCCGACAAATCCCGACAAAAGCCCTCCCAAATCGCCGCCCTGATTGCCCCGCGCGCTCCCCAAGGAAATCTCGATGTCTCTCGCCTCCCTCGAATCCACCGTCAACTCCGCCTTCGAAGCCCGCGACGGCGTTTCGACGTCGACCAAGGGCGAAGTCCGCGAGGCCGTGGACCATGCGCTCGAACTGCTCGACAAGGGCGAGGCGCGCGTCGCCGAGCGCGAGGCCAGCGGCAAGTGGAAGGTCAATCAGTGGCTGAAAAAGGCGGTGCTGCTGTCGTTCCGCCTCAACGATATGAGCGCGATTCCCGGCGGCCCCGGCAAGGCGTCGTGGTGGGACAAGGTGCCGTCGAAATTCGAGGGCTGGGGCGAGAACCGGTTTCGCGACGCCGGCTTTCGCGCGGTGCCGGGCGCCATCGTGCGCCGTTCGGCCTTCATCGCCCGCAACGTGGTGCTGATGCCGTCCTTCGTCAATCTCGGCGCCTATGTCGATGAATCGACCATGATCGACACCTGGTCCACGGTCGGCTCTTGCGCCCAGATCGGCAAGCGCGTGCATATTTCCGGCGGCGTCGGCATCGGCGGCGTGCTGGAGCCGCTGCAGGCCGAGCCCGTGATCGTCGAGGACGACTGCTTCATCGGCGCGCGCTCGGAGGTCGCCGAAGGCGTGATCGTGCGCAGGGGCGCGGTGCTGGCGATGGGCGTGTTCCTCGGCGCCTCCACCAAGATCGTCGATCGCGACACCGGCGAGACCTTCATCGGCGAGGTGCCGGAATATGCCGTGGTGGTGCCCGGCACCCTGCCGGCCCGGCCGCTGAAGAACGGCCAGCCCGGCCCCTCCACCGCCTGCGCCGTGATCGTCAAGCGCGTCGATGAGCGCACCCGCGCCAAGACCAGCATCAATGAGCTGCTGCGGGACTAGGGCATGACCGATGCTCTCTCCATCGCCCGCGACCTCGTCCGCTGCCCCTCGGTAACCCCCGCCGATGCCGGCGCGCTCGGCGTTCTCGAAAACATCCTGAAAGCCGCCGGCTTTACGGTGCATCGCGTCACCTTCGGCGAGCCCGGCACCGCCGATATCGACAATCTCTATGCCCGGATCGGCGACTCCGCGCCGCACATCACCTTCGCCGGGCATACCGACGTGGTGCCGCCGGGCGACGAGAGCGCCTGGAGCCATGGCGCGTTCTCGGGCGAGGTCAAGGACGGCCTGCTATACGGCCGCGGCGCGGTCGACATGAAGGGCGGCATCGCCTGCAGCGTCGCGGCGGTGCTGCAATATCTCGCCGACAATGGCGGCAAGCCGCAAAAAAATGGCGGTGGTTCGATCTCGTTTTTGATCACCGGCGACGAGGAAGACATTTCCGTCAACGGCACCATCAAGCTCTTGCAATGGGTGGCGGCGCGCGGCGAGAAATTCGACCATTGCGTGCTCGGCGAACCCTCCAACGTCGAGGTGCTGGGGGACTGCATCAAGATCGGCCGCCGCGGCTCATTGCATGGCATGCTTTACGTCGATGGCATCCAGGGCCACGTCGCCTATCCGCATCGCGCGTCCAACCCGGTGCCGGATATTTCGCGATTGATCGTGGCGCTGAGCGACGAGCCGCTCGATCACGGCAGCGCGCAATTCCAGGCCTCGAACCTCGAATTCACCTCCGTCGACGTCGGCAACAAGGCCGGCAACGTGATCCCCGGCCAGGCACGGGCGAAGTTCAACATCCGCTTCAACGATCTCCACACCCAGGAAACGCTGCGGCAGCTGGTCGAGGAGCGCCTGACCAAGGCCTGCGGCAACCGCATCCGCGCCCGGATCGTTTGGGAGCCCTCCAATTCCAACGTGTTCGTGACCAAGCCCGGCCCCTTCACCGATCTCGCGGTCGCCGCGATCGAGGAAGTCACCGGCCGCAAGCCGGAATTGAGCACGAGCGGCGGCACCTCGGACGCGCGCTTCATCGCCAGCTATTGCCCGGTCATCGAGTTCGGCCTGGTCGGCCAGACCATGCACCAGATCGACGAGCGCACGCCGGTGTCCGACCTGGAGAAGCTGACGAAGATTTATCGCGGCGTGCTGGATAGGTATTTCGGGTGAGCTGTTCTTGCTCCATCGTCATGGCAGGGCTTGTCCCGGCCATCCACGTTCTCGGCAGCAACAAGCAAGAAAGACGTGGATGGCCGGGACAAGCCCGGCCATGACGGTCAGGCTCTTCTAATACTCCACCCGCACCAGATAGAGCCCATCGGGCGGCGCGACCGGGCCGCAGGCGGCGCGGCTGCGGGCGTCGAGCGCCTTCTGCAGATCGTCGGCATTCCAGCGGCCCTCGCCGACCCAGACCAGCGATCCCACCATCGAGCGCACCTGGCTGTGCAGGAACGAGCGCGCCGAGGTGACGATGTTGACGGCGTCGCCGTCCCTGATGACGTCGAGCTGGTCGAGCGTTTTCTCCGGCGACCTGGCCTGGCATTCGGTGTCGCGAAACGTGGTGAAGTCGAACTTGCCGACCAGCCGCTGCGCGGCCTCATGCATCGCGTCCGCATCGAGCGGCCGCGGCAGCCGCCAGACCTTGCCGATGTCGAGCGCGAGATTGGCGCGGCGATTCGAAATCCGGTAGAGGTAATGGCGCTTCTTCGCCGAGAACCGCGCCTCGAACGTGTCGGGCACGACCTCCGCACTGAGCACGCCGATCGGATGCGGCCGCAAATGCGCATTCAGCCCGTCGCGAAAACGGCCCGGCACGAAGTGTTTCGCGATGTCGCAATGCGCGACCTGTCCCAGCGCATGCACCCCGGCATCGGTGCGTCCGGCGCCGTGCACGCGGACCTGCTCGCCACAGATCGCTTTCACCGCGTCTTCCAGCGCGCCCTGCACGGAAGCGCCGTTTTCCTGCAGCTGCCAGCCGCAGAACGGGCTGCCGTCATATTCGATGATGAGTTTGTAGCGGGGCATCAGGCAAGCCGCATCGGCGGCTTCAGCGGGGTGCCGCGCAGGAAGACGTCCGCCTTCATCGGCGCCTTGCCGGCGCGCTGCAATTCGAGAATCCGGATTGCGCCATCCCGGCAAGCTATCGCGAGGCGATCGTCGAGCAGATCGCCCGGCTCGCCGGAACCATCAGCCGGTTCGCAACGCAGGATCTTCACGCGCACCTGCTCGCCGTCGAGCGCCATCTCGCACCACGCGCCGGGAAACGGCGACAGCCCATGAATGTGCCGCAGCACTTCGCGTGCCGGCCTGTTCCAGTCGATCCGCGCCTCGGCCTTTTCGACCTTGGCGGCGTAGGTGACGCCGTCGGCGCTTTGCTTTGTGAGCTGCAGCTTGCCGCGTTCCAGCGCGCCCATCGCGCGCACCATCAAATCAGCGCCGAGCTGCGCCAGCGCGTCGTGCAGGTCGGCCGCCGTCATCGCATCCGTGATCGCCAGCCGCTCGGCCATCGCGACATCGCCGGTATCGAGGCCGACATCCATCTTCATCACCATCACGCCAGTCTCGGCATCGCCGGCCATGATGGCGCGGTTGATCGGCGCCGCGCCGCGCCAGCGCGGCAGCAGCGAGGCATGCAGGTTGAAGCAGCCAAGCGGTGGGGCGTCGAGAATGGCCTGCGGCAGGATCATGCCATAGGCGACGACCACGGCCGCGTCGGCGTTGTGCGCGCGAAATTCCTCCAGCGCCTCCGGTGTCTTCAAGGTCGCAGGCGTCAACACGGGAATGCCGAGCCGCCGCGCTTCCTGCTCGACCGGGGTCGGCTGCAGCTTCATGCCGCGCCCGGCAGGCTTTGCCGCGCGGGTGTAGACGGCCGCGATCTCGTGGCCATGGGCCACCAGTTCCAGCAGCGTCGGCACCGCGAAATCGGGCGTGCCCATGAAGATCAAGCGGAGAGGCATGCGAGGCGTCCAAACGCAGAAAGGTGTTTTGATTCGTCATGCCCGGCCGCCGGGCATCTACGCCCTTTTTCCGAGACCAAGACGTGGATGGCCGGGTCACGCCCGGCCATGACGAGGATAAATTGAATGCTACTCCGCCGCCCTCTTCGCGGCCTTGGTAAACTTCTTGAGCACGCGGTCGCGTTTCAGCTTCGACAGATAGTCCACGAACAGCACGCCGTTGAGATGATCGATCTCGTGCTGGATGCAGGTGGCGAACAGGCCCTCGGCGTCTTCCTCATGCACCTTGCCGTCGAGATCGGTGAAGCGGATGCGCACCTGCGCCGGCCGCTCGACCTCCTCGTAATATTCAGGGATCGACAGGCAGCCTTCCTCGTAGACCGACATCTCTTCCGACGACGACAGTATCTCCGGATTGATGAATACGCGCGGCAGCGGCTTGGTCTCGCCCTCCTCGCTCTTCTTGGCGAGGTCCATGGTGATCAGCCGCAGCGGCTGGGCGACCTGGATCGCCGCGAGCCCGATGCCGGGCGCGTCATACATGGTCTCGAACATGTCGTCGGCGAGCTTGCGGATTTCCGTCGTCACCTTCTCGACGGGCCTGGAGACGAGCCGCAACTGCTTGTCCGGCAGGATGATGATTTCTCTGAGTGCCATGATTTCTCTAAGTGCCCTGGCGGGCGATTTAAGCTGCTGATTTGCCGGGGTCAATGCGCCGGCAGAACCGGTTTACCGGCGGTTAACCACGAATATTAGCCAAATATTAGCCACGAAAATTAACCCGGAATTCACCATAAATGTTCCCTCTTCGTTCGCGTTCAAGGGCGAATCGGCTACAAGTTCTGCCATGAACGAGATTCTTTTGATCATTGGCGACGTCCCGGTCCGCACCGGCGACGCGCTGATCGGGTTCGGCGCGCTGGCGCTGCTGCTGCTCCTCACCATCGCCATCGTGATCGCGCGGTCGGGCAGGCGCGGCGCGGAACTGGCGATGGCGCAGGCCATCCGCGCCGACGAGCTGGAAGAGCGCTTGAGTGAAATGATGCGCGCCCAGAGCGAGGCCACCGGCCGCGTCGACGCCATGGGCCAGGCGCTGGCCGGCCGCCAGGCCGAGATGGCGCGCGCGGTCAGCGAACGGCTCGATTCGGTCACCCATCGCGTCGGCCAATCGATGGAACAGACCACGCGCAACACCATGGACTCCCTGCGTGTGCTGCATGAGCGGCTCGGCATCATCGACAATGCGCATAAAAATCTCACCGACCTGACCTCGCAGGTGACGACGCTGCGCGACGTGCTCGCCAACAAGCAGTCGCGCGGCGCGTTCGGCCAGGCGCGGATGGAAGCCATCGTCCAAGACGGCATGCCGAAGGGTGCTTACGAATTCCAGTACACGCTGTCCTCCGGCAAGCGGCCGGATTGCGTGGTGTTCCTGCCGGATCAGCGGCCGCTCTGCATCGACGCCAAGTTCCCGCTGGAAGCGATGACCGCGCTGCACGACGCGCGCAGCGACGAGGAACGGAAATTCGCCACGCAGAGATTGCGCGCCGACGTGATGAAGCATGTCAGCGACATCGCCGAGAAATACCTGATCGCGGGCGAGACCCAGGATACCGCGCTGATGTTCGTGCCGTCGGAATCGGTTTATGCCGAAATCCACGACGGTTTCGACGACGTGATTCAGAAGGCCTATCGCGCCCGCGTCGTGCTGGTGTCGCCGTCGCTGTTGATGCTGGCGATCCAGGTGATGCAGCAGATCCTCAAAGACGCGCGGATGCGCGATGCCGCCGACCAGATCCGCACCGAGGTACTCAACCTCGGCGACGATCTCAATCGCCTCCGCGACCGCGTGCTGAAGCTGCAAAAGCATTTCGGCGACGTCAACGAGGACGTCCGCCAGATCCTGATCTCCGCCGACAAGATCGAAAAGCGCGCAGGCCGGATCGAGGAACTCGATTTCAGCAAGACCGAAGCGCCCATCGAGCCCGCAGGCATCGTCAAGCCGGGCGCGCCCGAGCTGTTTCCCTTAGCCCGCAAGCTGCAGGCGGGGGAATAACACCAACTGTCATTACCCGGCTCTTCCTTCCCTTCTCCCCTTGTGGGAGAAGGTGGTCCTCGCGAAGCGAGGACCGGATGAGGGGTCTCCATCCGCGGAGACAGACCCCTCACCCGCCCGCGATGCTTTGCCATAGCCGATGCAAAGCATCGGCGTCTTGTCTAAGAACGGCGGTCGAAGACCGCCTATGCCCCCTCTCCCACAAGGGGAGAGGGGAAGAAGCGCGAATCTGCTAGCACTGCGGCATGACATCCACACCCGAAGCTGCCAAACCGCCATCCGCCCCCGCCGCGCCCCGCGCCTCCTGGCGCGAAGGGTGGGAGGTCTATCTACAGCGGCGGGTCTTGATCGTGCTGCTGCTCGGCTTTTCCTCCGGCCTGCCGCTGGCGCTGTCGGGATCGACGCTGCTGGTGTGGATGCGCGAGGCCGGCGTCGATCTCGGCACCATCGGGCTGTTCGCGCTGGTCGGCACGCCCTACACGCTGAAGTTCTTGTGGGCGCCGCTGGTCGACGCGCTGCATGTGCCGGTCTTCACCCGCGCCTTCGGACGTCGCCGCGGCTGGCTGGTGTTCTCGCAGGTGCTGCTGATCGGCGCGATCTTGCTGCTGGCGCTGACCGATCCGGCGCGCTCGCCGCTGTTCGTGGCGCTCGGCGCGCTGCTGGTCGCCACAATGTCGTCGACCCAGGACATCGTGGTCGATGCGTTCCGCGTCGAAAGCCTGCCCGAGAGCGAACAGGCCGCCGGCATGGCTTCCTACGTCGCGGCTTATCGCATCGGCATGCTGGTCTCGACCGCAGGCGTGCTGTTCCTGGTGAGCGCGTTCGAATCAACCGGCATCGGCCGCTCTTCGGCGTGGATGTGGGGCTATGTCGTCATGGCAGCGATGGTGCTGATCGGCACCGTCACAGCCCTTGCCGCCACCGAGCCCGGGCAATCGGCGCGCGCGGAGGCCGCGACCCGCGGCGAGGCCGCGTTGTCGCGCGTCATGCATGCGGCCGCCGGGGCGTTCTCCGAATTTCTGGTCCGCAAATATGCCTGGGCGGCGCTGGCCTTCGTGGTGCTGTTCAAATTTACCGACGCCTTTTCCGGCACCATGACCGCGCCGTTCGTGATCGACCTCGGCTTCACCCGCAACGACTACGCCGCCATCGTCAAGGGCGTTGGGCTGGCCGCGACCCTGATCGGCGGCTTTGCCGGCGGCTATGTGGCGCGGCGCTATCCGCTGGCCGCCAGCCTGTGGATCGGCGGCGTGCTGCAGGCGGTCGCCAACCTGTCGTTCTCCTGGCTCGCCTATGTCGGCGTCAATCAATGGGCGCTGGCGTTCGCGATCTCGGCGGAGAATTTCACCAGCGCGATCGGCACCGTGATCTTCGTCGCCTACCTGTCGGCGCTGTGCAAGAACCCGCTGCACACCGCGACGCAGTATGCGCTGCTCACTGCGCTGGCCGCGGTGGGCCGCACCTATCTGTCGTCAGGCGCGGGCTATGTGGCGAAGGCGACCGGCTGGCCGCTGTTCTTTGCGATCTGCGTCGTGGTCGCGGTGCCGAGCCTGATCCTGCTGGCCTGGCTGCAGCGGCGCGGGCATTTCGATGAGCTGGGTCCGGTGAAGGTCTAAGCGGCGAGTTGGCAACGCGGCGTCAGCATCCTCAGTTGTCGTCCCCGCGAAGGCGACCCAGTATTCCAGAGCAGCTGCGATAGAACCGAGAGAGCACGGCGTACTGGGTCGCCCGGTCAAGCCGGGCGATGACAGCGGTATTTGTGGGCGATGACTTTGTGCGGATGGCCCTGTCTCAATGCTTCGTCACCACGCTCCACTTCGTCACCACGGCTTCGCTCATCTGCCCGGCGTCCTGCGCGCAGGCGACTTCGTCGACCTTGATCGAGATTTCCTTGCCGATGAAGCCCTTCAGCTGCGCGGCCTGGGCATCGCTGGAGGTGACCAGCTGGAAGGTCTCCGGGCCGGTCTCGAGGTTGCAAAGCCCGTTCGGCGGCGGCAGCCGGCGCGGCTCGCTGGTGAGCTGGTAGGTGGCGACGCGCTTACCCTTCTTGGCCCCGCGGACCTTCATGGCATTGAGCTCTCCCGACAGCACGTCGCCGGCCTTGATCGGCTTGCCCGGCTTCGGCACCGGTTGCGCCTGCTGTGCCCAGCCGGATGGAGCGGCGAGAGCCACCATCATTGCCGCAAAAGCCAGGCGTCCGGCGAATCGTCGTTTCGTCATGTCGATCAGTTCCGTCTCTTGATTGCTAGAACAACGTACGCTGCCGCATGGCTGCGGACAGCGTGCCTTCGTCGAGGTAATCGAGTTCGCCACCCACCGGCACGCCGTGGGCCAACCTCGTCACCTTGACGTTCGCCTCCTGCAGGAGGTCGGTGATGTAATGCGCGGTGGTCTGGCCGTCCACTGTCGCATTCAATGCCAGAATGATTTCCGTCACCCGCGGGTCGTGGGCGCGCGCCACCAGCGCGTCGATGGTGAGGTCCTGCGGGCCGACGCCGTCCAGCGGCGACAGCGTCGCGCCCAGCACGTGATAGAAACCATTAGTGGCATGCGCGCGTTCCAGCGCCCAGAGATCGGCGACGTCGGCGACCACGACGATGATCGAGGGATCGCGCCGCGGATCGGTGCACACCGTGCAGGGATTTTGCGTATCGATATTGCCGCAGGTCTTGCAGACCTGGATCTTTTCGATCGCCACCTGCAGCGCGCCCGCAAGCGGCGTCATCAGCGCCTCGCGCTTCTTTATCAGATGCAGCGCCGCGCGCCGCGCCGAACGCGGGCCGAGCCCCGGCAGCCGCGCCAGCAGCTGGATCAGGCGTTCGATTTCGGGACCGGCAACCGCGGAAGACATGCTGGCTAGCCGAGACCCAATCCGGGCGGCAGCCCGAGCCCGCCGGTCAGCGCCTGCATCTTCTCCTGCATCGCGGCTTCCGCCTTGCGCTGCGCGTCGTTGTGTGCGGTCACCAGCAGGTCTTCGAGGATTTCGCGCTCGTCCGCCTTCATCAGCGAGGGATCGATCTTGACCGCCTTCACCTGCATCTTCGCGGTCATGCGCACGGTTACCAGCCCGCCGCCGGAAATGCCCTCGACCTCGACATTGCCGAGTTCTTCCTGCATCGCCTGCATCTTCGATTGCAGCTGGGCTGCCTGTTTCATCATGCCGAGGAAATCAGCCATGAATGCTTCCTTTTGAGATTCCAGAACCGCGATTTCAATCGTATCAGAATCCAGGCTCTATTCTCTTGTTTCGACGCGTTTCCTGACGTGAACCGGTATCCGCTTCGCTCGAAAACGCTCTAGAAATCGTCGCTGTCGGGACGCTCGGCGGGATCGTCTCCGCTAGCATCGGATTCCGGCGGCTCGGGGGCAAGCCTGCGCACCTCAACCACCTTGGCGCCGGGAAATCGCGCCAGCACCTCCTGTACCCTGGGATCGGCTTCCGCGGCGCGCTCGCGCTGGCTTTTTTGCAATTCGTTCTGCGAACGCAGCGTCGGCTGTCCAGCCTCGTTGGACACGATCACGGTCCAGCGCCGCCCGGTCCATTGCTCCAGCTTGCGCGAGAGATCGTTGATCAGGGTCCGCGCCGCGCTACGCTCCAGCGCCAGTTCGAGCCGGCCGTCCTCGATACGGACCAGGCGGACATCGGCTTCCAGCGCGGCCTTTGTCAAGAGATCGCGTTTCTCGCCGGCCAGCGCCACCAGTTCGGGAAAGCTTGCGATCTTGAGCGCTGCGGGTGCGGACTGCGTCTCCGCCATCGGCGCCATCATCTGCGGGCGCGCCGAAGGTTCGGCGCTGGCGCGCGGCGCGGCAGACGCGCGCGGGGCCGAAGGCTGCATCGAAGACATCGCCGGCGCGGGCGTCGTCCGCGCCGGCGCAGCGCTTGCTGCGGCAACCGGCGAGGCGCCGCCGTTCTGTTCGATCATCCGGATCGCCTCGTCCGGCGTCGGCAAATCCGCGACATAGGCGATGCGCACCAGCACCATTTCCGCGGCCGCCGCCGGCCGGGTCGCGGCCTGCACCTCGGTGATGCCCTTGAGCAGCATCTGCCACATCCGCGACAGCACCCGCATCGACAGCTTGGACGCGAAATCGCGGGCGCGCACGCGCTCGGTCTCGCCGAAGGCGACGTTGTCGGCGGTCGCCGGCACGATCTTGACGCGGGTGACGAAGTTGACGAATTCGGCGAGATCGGACAGCACCACGATCGGATCGGCGCCGGTGTCGTATTGCTCGCGGAATTCCCTGAAAGCGCTGGCGATGTCGCCGCGCGCCAGCTGTTCGAACAGATCGATCACCCGGGTGCGGTCGGCGAGGCCGAGCATCTGTCGCACCGCATCGGCGCGCACCGGGCCCGCCGCATGCGCTATCGCCTGGTCGAACAGCGACAGCGAATCGCGCACCGAGCCTTCCGCCGCGCGCGCCAGGATGCCGAGCGCCTCCGGCTCGACCTCGACGTTCTCCTTCGCCGCGATATTGGCAAGATGCCCCATCAGCACGTCGGCATCGACCCGGCGCATGTCGAACCGCTGGCAGCGCGACAGCACCGTGACCGGCACTTTGCGGATTTCGGTGGTGGCGAACACGAATTTGGCGTGCTCGGGCGGCTCTTCCAGCGTCTTCAGGAAGGCGTTGAAGGCCGCGGTCGACAGCATGTGGACTTCGTCGATGATGTAGACCTTGTAGCGGGCGCTGGCCGGCGCATAGCGCACGCTGTCGTTGATCTGGCGCACGTCGTCGACGCCGGTATGGGACGCGGCGTCCATTTCCAGCACGTCCATGTGCCGGCTTTCCATGATCGCCTGGCAATGCACGCCCAGAACGGGCATGTGGATGGTCGGCCCCTTCACCGAACCGTCCGGCAGCTCGTAATTCAGCGCGCGGGCGAGAATCCGCGCCGTGGTGGTTTTGCCGACGCCGCGCACGCCGGTCAGGATCCAGGCCTGCGGGATCCGCCCGGTTTCGAATGCGTTGGAAACGGTACGGACCACGGCATCCTGGCCGATCAGGTCGTCGAAGCTGGACGGGCGGTATTTCCGCGCCAGCACGCGGTAATGCTTGCCGGCCTCCGGCGGGCCGCCGAGATCGAAGCCGCCCTGATGGGCGCTTTCGGCATCGTTGGGGGGCGTTACGGGGATGCCAGCGTCGGTCATCGATCGATCCGCAATTGATTGTCTCTCGAAGCCGGCTTGCGGAAAGGGAGCCAAATCAAGCGCAGCACGGGATAGCCCATCTTGCGCGATTCGCTCGAAAAAACAGGTAGGAGACTGACGAGCGACCCGATCCGGACCTCGTTAGGGCTGCTTCCTTCCGGACCTGACCCGGTTGGCGAGTGGCTCGTCCACCGCCAATCTCCCGGCCCTTATTTGGGGCCAAAAGCCCCGGAAAGCAAGCGGGGACGGGAGGGGTTTGCGGGACTTGCTCAAAAAGGCGGAAAGGCATTAGTTGCCGTCATGGCCGGGCTTGTCCCGGCCATCCACGTCTTTCTTTGCTGCCAAACAAGACGTGGATGCCCGGCACAAGGCCGGGCATGACGAGGGAACATGTATGCCTTCTGACGCCCCCGCCTGGTCGCTGCATTCACAGCTTAAAAAGGACACCATCGACATCGGCGACCTGCCGCTGTGCCGGGTGCTCGTGATCAAGGACGCCCATTACCCCTGGCTGCTGCTGGTGCCGCGCCGGCCCGACGCCGTCGAGATCATCGACCTCAGCGAGATCGAGCAGGCGCAGTTGATGACCGAGATCAACCGCGTCGCCCGGGCCCTGAAGGAAGTCACCAAGTGCGACAAGCTGAATATCGCGGCGCTGGGCAATCTGGTGCCGCAACTGCACGTCCATATCATCGCGCGGCGCTCCAGCGACGCCGCCTGGCCGCGTCCGGTCTGGGGGGTGATGCCGCCGCTGGCGCACGACGCCGAAGAAGTCCAGAATTTCATCAGCGCGCTGCGCCGCAAGATTTGGCTTGGTTGAACCCATGACAGCATTCGACAAGTTTCCACTGGGGCGGCCCGCCTTCGTCACCAATATTCTGGATCGCGCCGCGCATCTGCGCTCCAACGACGAGAAACTGCTCGCGCTGGAAGGGCATCGCGACGCCCGCGCCTATGTGGTGCATCGCGATTCGCTGGTGGTGAAGCAGGAAGCCGGCGGTCCCCGCGCGCTCTTGACCCTCGACGAGGCGCTGAAATTCGGCGCCAATCCGGGCACGATCTTCCTGGGCCTGCGCGACGGTGCACCGGTGTTCGGCATGGGCATCTCGGCCGCATCGGTCGAGAAGCTCCTGACCCGCGACGACGTCGCCGTCACCGAGTTGCGCGGCATGGCGATGCAGGGCGTGATCCCGCCCGAGCAGCTCTCGGCGATCGCGATGGCGAAATCGATGGTGAGCTGGCATCAGCGCCACGGCTATTGCGCCAATTGCGGAACCCGCACCGCGATGAAGGAAGGCGGCTGGAAGCGCGACTGCCCGAATTGCAAGGCCGAGCATTTTCCGCGCACCGATCCCGTCGTGATCATGCTGGTGACATCAGGCGACAAATGCCTGATGGGCCGGCAGAAGCAGTTTCCGCCGGGCATGTGGTCGTGCCTTGCGGGTTTCGTCGAGGCCGCCGAGACCATCGAGGACGCGGTCCG
Source organism: Bradyrhizobium sediminis (assembly GCF_018736085.1). NCBI lineage: Bacteria > Pseudomonadati > Pseudomonadota > Alphaproteobacteria > Hyphomicrobiales > Nitrobacteraceae > Bradyrhizobium > Bradyrhizobium sediminis. The sequence continues at coordinate 5,213,049 of NZ_CP076134.1, forward strand.
GCGCGAAATTTTCGAGGAATCCGGGATCCACTGCACCGACGTGAACTACTACATGACGCAGCCTTGGCCCTATCCGTCATCCCTGATGATCGGATGCACCGCGCGCGCCACCAGCGAGGACATCATCGTCGATCACGCCGAACTGGAGGATGCCCGCTGGTTCGACCGCGCCGAGGCCACGCTGATGATCAAGCGGCAGCATCCCGACGGCCTCGCCGGACCGCATCCGTTCGCGATTGCCCATCATTTGCTCGGACGCTGGCTGCATGAGGGCCCGGACGCGCGCGCATAGCGGGGAACGCCCTATGGCTCGATCGATTAACTCCGGACCAGGGTTCCGGGACAACGCGGAACCGGCATGACGGATTCCCGCATGAACTTTCAAGCCGCCGCGCCGAAGATCCCGCCGCGCATTCTCTGCATCGGCATGCCGGTGCGCGACCTGACGTTCCGCGTCAGCGGCGTTCCCGCGCGCGGCTCCAAGGAGAACGCCAGCCATTTCGACGAAATCTGCGGCGGCAACGCGCTCAACGCCGCGATCGGAATCGTCCGGCTCGGCGGCCGCGCCTCGATCTGCGGCCCGACGGGCGACGTCCGAGAAACATCGAGCCGTTTTATCTTCGAAAAACTCGCCCACGAAGGCATCGAGACCAGGCACATCGTGCACATGCCGGGACTGGTGACGCCGATCTCGTCCGTCATGGTCGATCCGAGCGGCGAGCGCACCATCGTCACCTTCCGCGATCCGGAGTTGTGGAAGGTCCGCCTGCCCGGCACCGAAACGCTGCTGGAAGATTGTGCCGCCATCCTCACCGAGAGCCGCTGCGCGGAATTCTGCACCGATCTGTGCGCCGAGGCGCGCCGCCGCGGCATCCCCGTGATTGTGGACGTCGACCGCGCGATGTCGCTGCGGGAAGGCCTGCTCACCGCTTCTTCCCATTTGGTATTCTCGAGCGAGCCGCTGCAGGAGACCGCCGATGTCACCGATGACGGCCAGGCGCTGAAAAAGATTGCGAAGCTGACGCCGTCGTTCTTGGCGGGGACGCGCGGGCCGAAAGGCACGATCTGGCTCGACGAGCAGGGCCATCTGCAGGAGACGCCGGCTTTCCCGGTGCACACCGTGGATACGCTCGGCGCCGGCGACGTGTTCCATGGCGCGTTCGCGCTCGCGATTACCGAACAGCAGGAATTGCGGCAGGCGCTCCGCTTCGCTTCGGCCGCGGCGGCCCTGAAATGCACCCGCTTCGGTGGCGCCTTTGCCGCCCCGCAACGCGCTGAAGTGGAACAGCTTTTGGGCCAGGGCCAGACCGCCAATCCGGCTCAGGACGGCCAATGACGGGCTTGTCTTAGAAGATTTTTCTCTATATGAGGGATACAAACCTCAAATATGGAAAAAAGTTCTTCCCATGACCGATCTCGCCACCCAGGTTCTCGAGCCCAACCGCCGCCTCGACGCCATCGACCGCAAGATTCTGACCGTGCTGCAGGAGGACGCCTCGCTCTCGGTCGCCGAGATCGGCGACCGCGTCGGCCTGTCCTCGACGCCGTGCTGGAAGCGGATCCAGCGGCTCGAGGCCGACGGGGTGATCCTGCGCCGGGTCGCATTGGTCGACCAGAACAAGATCGGGCTCGGCATTACCGTGTTCGTCTCGGTCGAGAGCGCCGATCATTCCGAGGCCTGGCTCAGGACCTTTGCCAGCGCCGTCAGCGCGATGCCGGAGGTGATGGAGTTCTACCGGATGGCCGGCGACGTCGACTACATGCTGCGCGTCGTGGTCGCGAACATGCAGAGCTATGACGTGTTCTACAAGAAACTGATCGGCGCGGTGCCGCTGAAGAACGTGACGTCGCGCTTTGCGATGGAAAAGATCAAGTCGGTCACCGCATACCCGGTGCCGGCAGCGTAACCGCGGATCCTGGCACGCGACGTCTTTTCGATTTCCATCACAAGCGCTCTGGCGCGCGCCTGAATCGTTCCTCGCGGACAATAACAACCGCTGCTCGCCAATGACGGCCCGGATGCGGGCATCTCCCCCGTAGTTCTACAGCCGGGTCTTCACCCGAAGTTAGCTTTGTCGCTGTATTCGATCCCAATGGGCCGGGTCCAGAACATCACGTCGTCTCGCTGGCCGGCCTGGCTCGGCGCCGCAGCTTTATTGCTGGCGAGCGTGACCGCGGTCGCGACGCTCTCATTCCAGGTTCGTCCCGGCACTGAGGTTGTGGCCGTGGCCTTTCCGCCGTGGTGGACCGCCCAGCAAATCTTCGCCGCCACCGCCTCGGCTGACGCCGCGGTCGTCAGAACGACCGCCGTTGCGACCCTGCTCGTGGTCAGACCCAACGATCATGAAGGCCTGAGCCGCCTGCGTCAGGCCGGCGCCTGGCTGACGATCGATCCCCAGGCCGTTGCCGCCTGCTTCAACACGACAGACAAGGAAATCTGAGCATGGACATCCGCAGCAAGGATCTCGACACTTTGCGCGAAACCGCCAGCAAGGCGCTGATCGCGCTGCTCTGGCTGCATGTTCCGATCGCCATGGCCATCGGCATGGCGCGCGGCGCCAGCTGGCTGATCCCAACCCTCCTGATGGTGGCGTTTGCGGCGGCGGCGACCTTGTCGTGGCGCGCAGCCGGCAACGGCGTTTCCACCAGTCTGGTGGTGGCCGTCGCCCTGATGGGCGGGGTTTCGATCTTCACGTTCCAGCTGTCCGGACATCCCTGGCAGATCGACATCCACATGTACTTCTTTGCGGCGCTGGCCTGCCTCGTCGCCTATTGCGACATCCGGCCGATCCTTGCCGGAACCGTCGCCGTCGCCCTGCATCACCTGGTGCTGAATTTCATCATTCCGGCGGCGATCTTCCCGGGCGGAGCCGATTTCGGACGCGTGGTGGTTCACGCCGGCATCCTCATCGTCGAAGCCGCCGTGCTGGTCTGGGTCGCTCATCAGCTCGCGACCCTGTTCATGACGACGGCGCAGAAGACGGCCGAAGCCGAAGCGGCGACCGTCGCCGAGGCCCGCGCCAATGCGCAGCGCGGCGAGGCCGAGCAGCGCTCCCGGCTGGAACGCGACACGGCGATGCGCGGGCTCGCTACCGAGTTCGAGAGCAAGATCGGCCATATCGTCGAAGCCGTCGCCGTGGCCGCCCGCGAAATGCAGGGCATGTCCTCGTCGATGAGCAATAGCAGCGGGGAAGCCGCGCGGCAGACGGCCGCGGCCGCCGCCGCGTCTTCCCAGGCTTCGCTCAATGTCGGAACCGTGGCCTCGGCGACGGAGGAGCTGACCGCCTCGATCAGCGAAATCGCGCAACAGGCGACGCGCTCCGCCACCGTCACCGGAAAGGCGGCCGAAGAGGCCCGCCGCACCAACGCCGTCGTCGAGGGCCTCGCAACAGGGACCCAGAAGATCGGCGAAGTCGTGACCCTGATCCAGAGCATCGCCAGCCAGACCAATCTGCTGGCGCTGAATGCCACGATCGAAGCGGCCCGCGCCGGCGAGCACGGCCGCGGATTTGCGGTGGTGGCCAGCGAAGTCAAGGCGCTGGCCAATCAGACCGCGAAGGCGACGGAAGAAATTTCGACGCAGATCCAGAGCATTCAGGCCGCGACCGGCGACGCCGTCAGTGCGATCCAGGCGATCGGCGGCACCATCGCCGAAATCAACGAAATCTCCAACGCCATCGCTGCCGCCGTCGAACAACAGGGATCGGCGACACGCGAGATCTCCGGCAACGTACAGCAGGCGGCGGACGGCACCCGCGAGGTCAATGATAACATCGTCGGTGTGGCCGAGGCCTCGGACCAGCTCGGCACCTCGGCCTCGAAGCTCCTGGACGCCGCCACCGGACTGTCATCGCAATCCGACCGGCTGAAATTCGAGGTCGGCAGCTTCCTGGACTCGGTGCGCGCGGCGTAGGCAGGAAAGCTCCCTCGCCCCGCTCTTGCGGGGGCGAGACGAGCGAAGCTCGCTCTTAGAGGGTTGGGGTGAGGGGCCGCTTCCGCATATTCGGACGACGGGGTGCGCGCGGTGAGTCCCCCTCACCCGGATCGCTCCGGACGATGCTTCGCATCGCCGAGGCGATCCGACCTCTCCCCGCAAGCGGGGCGAGGTAAAGGAAGGTCAAATCGTCTGATTGTATTCGCCGACCTCGGGATGGGTGCGCAGCACCACATTCATCGCCTCGAACAAATCGTGCATGCGCTGCTCGGAAACCGGGCTCTCGACCACCACCACCAGTTCCGGCTTGTTGGATGACGCCCGCACCAGGCCCCAGCTGCCGTCCTCGACGGTGACGCGCACGCCGTTGACAGTGACGAGATCGCGGATCTTCTGCCCCGCCACCTTCGCGCCCTGCTTCTGCATCGCCTCGAAATGCTTCACCACGGCGTCGACCACGCCGTATTTGGTCTCGTCGGCGCAATGCGGCGACATCGTCGGCGACGACCAGGTCTTCGGCAGCGCGTCCTTCAGATCCGCCATCGACTTGCCGGGCGCGCGATCGAGCATCTCGCAGACCGCGATCGCCGAGAGCAGGCCGTCGTCATAACCGCGGCCGAACGGCTTGTTGAAGAAGAAGTGGCCGGATTTCTCGAAGCCCGCCAGCGCGCCGAGTTCGTTGGTGCGGCGCTTCATGTAGGAGTGGCCGGTCTTCCAGTAGGTGGTGTTGGCCCCTTGCGCCTGCAGCACCGGGTCGGTCACGAACAGCCCGGTCGATTTCACGTCGACCACGAATTGCGCGTTGTTGTGGATCGCCGACATGTCGCGGGCCAGCATCACGCCGACCTTGTCGGCGAATATCTCTTCGCCGGTATTGTCGACCACGCCGCAGCGGTCGCCGTCGCCGTCGAAGCCGAGGCCGACATCGGCCTTGTGCTCAAGCACCGCGTCGCGGATGGCGTGCAGCATTTCCATGTCTTCGGGGTTGGGATTGTATTTCGGAAAGGTGTGATCGAGCTCGGTGTCGAGCGGCACCACCTCGCAGCCGATCGCCTGCATCACCTGCGGCGCGAACGCGCCTGCGGTGCCGTTGCCGCAGGCGACCACGACTTTCAGCTTGCGCTTCAGCTTCGGGTGCTTGGTCAGATCGGCGATGTAGCGCGCCGGGAAATTCTCGTGAAACTGATAGGAGCCGCCGGCCTTGTTCCTGAAGTCGGCGTTGAGCACGATCTCCTTCAGCCGGGTCATCTCGTCCGGCCCGAAGGTCAGCGGCCGGTTGGCGCCCATCTTGACCCCGGTCCAGCCATTGTCGTTATGCGACGCCGTCACCATCGCGACGCAGGGCACGTCGAGTTCGAACTGCGCGAAATACGCCATCGGCGTCATGCACAGGCCGATGTCGTGAACCCTGCAGCCCGCGGCCTGCAGCCCCGAAATCAGCGCGTATTTGATCGAGGCCGAATAGCCGCGGAAATCATGCCCGGTGACGACCTCCTGCTTGACGCCGAGCTCCGCGATCAGCGCCCCCAGCCCCATGCCCAGCGCCTGGATGCCCATCAGGTTGATTTCCTTGCCGAACAGCCAGCGCGCGTCATATTCGCGAAAGCCGGTCGCCTTCACCATCGGCTCGGATTCATAGGCATAGGTATTCGGAACCAGCGCGGATTTCGGCTTCGGAAACATTCAGGCCTCGTGGTGAAATGCAGAAGGAACGCACCGCAGCCATAGCGAATGCGCGGGCGCGGCGAAAGGCGGGATAATGGCTTGTGGCGATTAATTGCGGCGGATTGGCAGCGAAGCCTGCCTATTGCTCAAGCACCAGCCTGCCGTTCGCGTACTCAAACCGCTTCAGCTTCGACAGGAACGACAGGCCGAGCAGGTTCTCCGACAGCGCCTCATCGGGCAGCACCATGGCGTCGACGTCGCGCACCACGAGGCCGCCGAGTTCGACCATGGCCAGCCGCGTGCGCGCCGCCTTGATGGTGCCGTTGGCGGTGGAGACGGTGGCGTTGTAGTCGCTGCGCTGCGGGCGGAAACCGAACCGCGCCGCGGACTTCTCGTTCAGCGCCACGACAGACGCGCCGGTGTCGACCATGAAGCCGATGCGCTGGCCGTCGATCCGGCCCTCGGTCTGGAAATGGCCGCGGGCGTCGCGCGGAATGCTGAGGCTGCGGCCACCCGTCTGCGCCGGCATTTCGACCGCGGCGGCTTTCCGGGATGCATTGCTGGCGAGCGCGGGAGAGGCCGTCATCTTGTCGGCCATCTGCGCCATGATGGTGCCGAGGCCGACCATGAACGCGGCAATAATCATAATGTTACGCATCACGCCACACTCGCTGAGAAGACCCGTGATTTCACCACATCCGCCGCACACCTGCGACCGAAGGCGGCGGCGGAGGCTGCCATTTTGGCGAAAAGGATGAGCGAAGTGTTAACGGGGGGCAAAGCGGTCATGCCTGGACTTGATCCGGCATCCATCTCCTTCGCAAAAAGCGCTTCATGAGATGAAGGATTGCCGGGTCAAGCCCGGCAATGACAACCTGAGTCAAGTCCCCCGCGGCTTGACCCGCCGCGTCGGTACAGCGCTGGCGGGATCTTCGGGCCAGGGATGCCGCGGATAGCGCCCGCGCAGGTCGGAACGCACCGCGGCATAGCTGCCGCGCCAGAAACCCGGTAGGTCGCGCGTCACCTGCACCGGCCGGTGCGCCGGCGACAGCAATTCAAGCACCAGCGGCACCGCGCCCTTCGCAATCGACGGATGGGTGTTGAGCCCGAACAATTCCTGCAAGCGGACCGCAATCGTCGGCCCCTGCTCGGCCTCGTAGTCGATCGCAAGCTGGGTGCCGGTCGGCGCTTCGAAATGCGTCGGCGCTTCCCTCTCCAGTCGCGCGCGCAATTCCCAGGGCAACAGGCTCATCAGCGCATCGGACAGCTCGCCGGCCGAAAGATCCTTCAGCGCCGCCTTGTCGTAGAGAACAGGCGCCAGCCATGTTTCGCGCTGCGCGGCCAGCGCATCGTCGGACAAATCGGGCCAGGAATGCTGTGACGTGTCGCCTTCGGCCTTGCGCAGGAACATCACGCGGTCGCGCCATTGTTTCAGTGCTTTCGACCATGGCAGTTTGTCGATACCGGCGGCGATCAGCCCGTCGGCCAGCACAGGCGCGGTATCGGCCGACGGCTGCAGCGCCAATGGGGCCTCCGACAGCGTGATCGCATGCAGCGTCTTCTTGCGCCGCGCCCGCAACGCCATCGCGCCGCGATCGAAGGAAACCTCGTCCGCGGTCTCGATCTGGTCGGCAAAGCGCAGCTCGATCTCGGCCTGCGCGATCGGCGCGGCCAAGAGGATGCGGCCCTGCGCCGCGGTGCCGGTCAATTCCGCGACCGCGATATAGGGTGCACGCGCCAGCGCGGAGGTCTGGTCCACGGCGGCGCCGCGGCCATTGGCCAGCACAAAACTGCCATTGCCGCGGTTCTTCGCGACCCGGTCGGGAAAGGCAAAGGCGAGCATCACGCCGGTTGAAGGCGAAGTATCCTCGCTGGGCCGCCCCTCCGTGGCCGCCACCTGTGACGCCCAGCGCCGGGCGAGGCTGCGTGCGCTGGAAGCGCGTTGCGAGCGGTCGCGGCGGAACTGGTCGAGCCTGAAATCGAGATCGACGCTATCGCCGCCGAGGCCGCGCTCGGTCAGGATGGCCGCGATGTCGGCGGCTTCCTCGCCGGCGCCCAGCCGATGCGAATCCACGATCATGCGCGCCAGCCGCGGCGGCAGCGCCAGCGCGCGCAGGCTCTTTCCTTCCGCCGTGATCCGGCCGTCGGCGTCGAGCGCGCCGAGTTCATGCAGCAGGCTCTTCGCTTCCTTCAGCGCCGGCACAGGCGGCGGGTCGAGAAACGCCAGCGTCGCGGGGTCGCTGACGCCCCATTGCGCGAGGTCGAGCACCAGCGACGACAGATCGGCAGAAAGGATTTCGGGCTGGGTGTAAGCGGCGAGCGAGGCGGTCTGCGGCTCGTCCCACAGCCGGTAGCAGACGCCGGGCTCGGTGCGCCCGGCGCGGCCGCGGCGCTGATCGACTGCGGCGCGCGAGGCGCGCACGGTTTCCAGACGCGTCAGGCCGATATCGGGCTCGTAGCGCGGCACCCGCGCCACGCCGGAATCGACCACGATGCGCACGCCCTCGATCGTCAGCGAGGTCTCCGCGATCGAGGTCGCCAGCACCACCTTGCGATGGCCTTTTGGAGCAGGCGCAATGGCGCGGTCCTGCACGCCGGCATCGAGCGCGCCGAACAGCGGCACGATTTCGGTCGAAGCGTCGTGGACGCGTTCGCCGAGGAAATTCTGGGTACGGCGGATTTCGGCGGCACCAGGCAGGAACGCCAGCACCGAGCCGGGATCGGCGCGCAGCGCCATCGCGATCGCGTCCGCCATCTGCCGCTCCAGCGGCGCATCGGCCTTGCGGCCGAGATAGCGGGTCTCGACCGGATAGGCACGGCCCTCGCTGGCGATAACGGGCGCGTCGCCGAGCAGCTTTGCCACCCGCGCGCCGTCGAGCGTCGCCGACATCACCAGAATCCGCAGATCCTCGCGCAGACCCGTTTGCGCGTCGCGCGCCAGCGCGAGGCCCAGATCGGCATCGAGCGAGCGCTCGTGAAATTCGTCGAACAGCACGGCGGCGACGCCAGACAGTTCCGGATCGTCGAGAATCTGCCGCGAGAAGATGCCCTCGGTCACGACCTCGATCCGGGTGGCGCGCGACACTTTCGAGCCGAAGCGGACGCGGTAGCCGACGGTGTCGCCGACGCGCTCGCCGAGCGTCTTCGCCATGCGCTCGGCGCTGGCACGGGCCGCGATCCGCCGCGGCTCCAGCACGATGATTTTCCTGTCGGCTATCCACGGCTCATCGAGCAGCGCCAGCGGCACCCGCGTGGTCTTGCCGGCTCCGGGAGGAGCCACCAGCACCGCGGCGTTGTTGCCCGCGAGCGTGCGGGACAGCTGGTCCAGCACGGCGTCGATCGGGAGGGGCGTGTCGAAACTGCGGGACAAGGTCTCACCAACTCGTCATGCCCGGCCTTGTGCCGGGCATCCACGTCTTCCTTGCGCGAGAAGACAAGACGTGGATGGCCGTGACAAGCACGGCCATGACGGAAGTCGTCATTGTGCGCGAGCGCAAAGAGATCTCACCCCCGCGGCTCGTTCGAGCGCCCGACGCTTTCATAAACGAAGCCGAGCGCCGCCATTTCCTCGGGGCGATAGATGTTGCGGAGATCGACCACCACCGGCTGCGCCAGCTCGCTTTTCAGCCGCTCCAGATCGAGCGTGCGGTACTGCACCCACTCGGTCACCACCACCATGGCGTCGGCGCCGCGCACGCAGGCGTAGGGATCGGCGCAATATTCGATGTCGGGCAGTTCGCGGCGCGCCTGCGCCATGCCGACCGGGTCGTGCGCGCGCACCTTGGCGCCGAGATCGAGCAAACCGGTCACCAGCGGGATCGAGGGCGCCTCGCGCATGTCGTCGGTGTCGGGCTTGAAGGTGAGGCCGAGCACGGCCACCGTCTTGCCGCGCAGGCTGCCGCCGGCCGCACTCGCGACCTTGCGCGCCATCGCGCGCTTGCGGTTGTCGTTGACCCCGAGCACCGCCTCGACGATCCGCAGCTGCACGTCATGATCGAGTGCGATCTTGACCAGCGCGCGGGTGTCCTTGGGAAAGCACGAGCCGCCGAAGCCGGGACCGGCATGCAGGAATTTCGAGCCGATGCGGTTGTCGAGCCCGATGCCGCGCGCGACTTCCTGCACATCGGCGCCGACCTTTTCGGCGAGATCGGCGATCTCGTTGATGAAGGTGATCTTGGTGGCGAGGAAGGCGTTGGCGGCGTATTTGATCAGTTCCGCGGTGCGCCGCGCCGTGAACATCAGCGGCGCCTGGTTGAGCGACAGCGGCCGGTAGATGTCGCCGAGCACCTTGCGCGCGCGGGCGTCCGAGGTGCCGACCACGATGCGGTCGGGAAACTTGAAGTCGCGGATCGCCGCGCCCTCGCGCAGGAACTCCGGATTGGACGCCACCACGACATCGGCGGACGGATTGGATTCGTGGATCAGCCGCTCGACCTCGTCACCGGTGCCGACCGGCACGGTCGATTTGGTGACGACCACGGTGAAACCATCCAGCGCCGCGGCGATCTCGCGCGCGGCGGTATAGACGTAGCTCAGGTCGGCATGGCCGTCGCCGCGCCGCGACGGCGTGCCGACGGCGATGAACACCGCATCGGCCTCGGCGACCGGTGCTGCCAGATCGGTGGCGAAATCCAGCCGCCCGGCCTTGACGTTGGACGCCACCAGCATATCGAGCCCCGGCTCGAAAATCGGGATTTCGCCGCGGCGCAGGCTGGCGATCTTGTCGGCATCCTTGTCCACGCAGGTGACGTGATGGCCGAAATCGGCAAAACAGGCGCCGGAAACCAGCCCCACATAGCCCGTGCCGATCATGGCAATACGCATCTCAAAACCCGTCGATAATGGTTAATTCAAAGCCCGATTTCGATGCGGTCTTTAAAGCATTTCCGGCCCGAGGGGAAACGGGAAGGTTCCGGAAAACCGGCATATCCTTTGAATGAATAAAGGAGAACGAAACCGATTCCGCCGATGATGCGGCGAAAAGGGACACCCATGACCACAAACGGCACATCCGCAGGCGCAACGCGTCCCATCCAGTCAATGCCCGGCCGCATCGACTGGGTCGACTACGCCAAGGGCATCTGCATCGTCATGGTGGTCATGATGCATTCGGTGCTGGGCGTCGAGGCGGCGGCCGGCCAGACCGGCTTCATGCACATCCTGGTCGCCTTCGCCAAGCCGTTCCGGATGCCGGATTTTTTCCTGATCTCGGGCCTGTTCCTGTCGGTCGTGATCGACCGCGACTGGCGCACCTATCTCGACCGCAAGGTGGTGCACTTCGCCTATTTCTACGTGCTGTGGGTGACGATCCAGTTCGGCTTCAAGGCACCCTCCTTCGCCGCCGAGGCGGGCTGGGCCCATGTCGGCTACCTGTATCTGGAATCCTTCGTCGAACCGTTCGGGACGCTGTGGTTCATCTATTTGCTGCCGGTGTTCTTCGTCGTCACCAAGGCGAGCCGCAAACTGCCGCCGGCGCTGATCTGGGGCGTGGCGGCGCTGCTGGAGATGGCGCACATCTCGACCGGCTGGACCGTGATCGACGAGTTCTGCGCACGCTTCGTCTATTTCTATTCCGGCTACCTGTTGGCTGGCCTGGTGTTCGCATGGTCGGACCGCGCGCGGGCGCGTCCTGCATGGGCGCTCGCGGGCCTCGCGCTCTGGGCGCTGGTCAACGGCAGCCTGGTCGAATTGGGCTTCAGCGAATGGCCGCTGGTCTCGCTGGCGCTGGGGCTTGCGGGCGCTCTCGCCATCGTCACCGCGGGCACGCTGCTGGCGCGCGCGCACTGGCTGAATTTCCTGCGCTATTGCGGCGAACATTCCATCGTCATCTATCTGGCGTTCTTCCTGCCGATGGCGGCGACGCGGACGCTGCTGCTGAAGACCGGTTTGATCCACGATATCGGGATGATCTCGCTGATCGTTACCGTGGTCGGCATCGCCGGCGCGCTGGCGATCTGGCGGATCGCGCTTCTTGCCGGCGCCAACTTCCTGTTCGAGCGCCCGGCCACGTTCTGGATCGCGCCGAAAAAGGTGGGGCCAGCATTGCAGGCGGCGGAGTAGTTTGGATTCGTCATTGCCGGGCTTGACCCGGCAATCCATTCGCTTTCACGAGACTCTTTCGAAGATTGATGGATGCCCGGATCAAGTCCGGGCATGACAAGAGAATATGTGGCGCTGGCCCGCGCTCACGCCCCCTCGATCTTCACGCCGTCCTTCATCTGCGTCAGCTTCGCGCGAAACGCCTCGGCGTCGCCGAAATCGGCAAAGCCCTGGTAATATGGATGCGGGCCGAGCACCCGGCGGGCATGCTTGATCGGGCACCAGTAGATTTCGGTGCGCGCCGCCACCTCGCGCATGAAGGCGAATGCGCCGTTGACGTAGGAGCAATAGGCGCAATTGATTTTTTCGATGGCGTTGAGATAGGCGAGGTGGTGGCGGTCGAACACCAGATAATCGCGGCGGCGCACCTTTGGGATTTTGTAAACCGGAAAGCAGATCACCTGAAAGGCCATGACGCAGAGATCTACCAATACGATCGGGAAAACCAGCAAATAGATCACCGGCGCGCTCAGGATCATCAGCGGATTGGCGTCGAGCAGATAGCGCGTCACCCGTGTCTTGAGCTCGCGGTGGATCCGCAGCACCTCCCGCTCGAACACGATCCGGCGGTTTTCGAGGTGGAAACGCAGCTCCTCCCGCCGTTTCGCCAGTTCGATCTCGATATCAGCCTGAACCTGGCGCAGCTTCTCCATGAGTTCGTCGAGTTGTGTGGCCATATCCGTTCCTTCGGTCCAACTGTCTCCGCAGGGGGACACGGAACGACGCCCAATGCAACTGCCGCCGGAGACGGCGGCCGGCACAAAAATCGCGGCACAACCGCCGCCAAAGGCTGTCAATTCGCGCAAAAATCCCTAAGTTTCGGCCATGCCGAAAACATCCCCCAAAGCCGCCATCAAACCCGCTGCCGTCAAGGCGCCCGCCAAGGGCGACCATGTCTTTCTGGTCGACGGCTCCTCCTATATTTTCCGTGCCTATCACGCGCTGCCGCCGCTGAACCGCAAATCCGACGGCCTGCAGGTCAATGCCGTGCTCGGCTTCTGCAACATGCTGTGGAAGCTGTTGCGCGACATGCCGCCGGACAACCGGCCGACGCATCTCGCCATCGTGTTCGACAAGTCGGAAATCACCTTCCGCAACAAGCTCTATCCCGACTACAAGGCGCACCGGCCGCCGGCGCCGGACGATCTGATCCCGCAATTCGCGCTGATCCGCGAGGCGGTGCGCGCCTTCGACCTGCCCTGCCTCGAACAGGGCGGCTTCGAGGCCGACGATCTGATCGCGACCTATGCGCGCGAGGCCGGCGAGCGCGGCGCCACCACGACCATCGTTTCCTCCGACAAGGACCTGATGCAGCTCGTCACCGACAAGGTGACCATGTACGACACCATGAAGGACCGCCGCATCGGCATTCCCGAAGTGATCGAGAAATTCGGTGTGCCGCCGGAGAAGGTGGTCGAGGTCCAGGCGCTGATTGGAGATTCCACGGATAACGTTCCAGGCGTTCCCGGCGTGGGGCCAAAAGCTGCAGGCACCTTGATAAGTGTATTGGGCTCTCTTGATCGAATTCTTTCTGCGGAGAAGAATCCTGAGATAATCGAGAATGAATTGAAGACTAAGTTGGCCGAGCTTGATGAGCAGATTGCAAGTATCGCTGGCAAGCCAATAAAGCCAGGCTCAGCGGCAGAAGTCGGAAAAGTCCTCTCAGAGAAATTTGGAGAGAAAGATCTAGCCAAGGATAAGAAGGGAAACCCTACGGCGGATACTGAGACAATTGGACGACTCGCAGATTCAGGAAACAAATTCTGCAAGTTAATTTTGGAAGCCCGCGATTTGTCGCGCGTGATCGGCGGCACTGTCTCAAAAATAATTGCAAATAAGGATCTGGCGGAGACCTCGCGGCAGCTGGTGCTGCTCGACGACAAGGTCAAGCTCGACGTGCCGCTCGCCGACCTCGCGGTGCACGAGCCCGACGCGCGCAAGCTGATCGCGTTCCTGAAGGCGATGGAGTTTTCCACCCTCACCCGCCGCGTCGCCGAATATTCACAGATCGATCCGTCGGACGTGGAAGCCGACGCGAAGAACGCCAGCGGCGCCAGCGGCAAGTCGGCCGGCTCTTCGCCGCCTCCCCCGCGCGCGGCGGAAGGCGATCTTTTCGGCGATCAAGCCCCGCCTGCTTCCGCCAACGGCAAGGGCCGCGCCTCCGCCGTCGGAAAAGAGGGCAAGCCGGATAGATCGAACGTCATCCTGACGCCCCATGCGCTCGCCGCCGCCCGCGCCGAAGCCGCGCGCAAAACGCCGGTCGATCGCAACAAGTACCAGACCATCCGCAGTCTCGATCAGCTCAATGCCTGGATCGCGCGGGTGCATGACGTCGGCTATTTCGCCATCGAGGCCAAGGCGAACTCGATCGACCCGATGCAGGCGGAGATGTCGGGCATTGCGCTGGCGCTGGCGCCGAACGACGCCTGCTATGTCCCGCTTGCCCACAAGGCCTCGGGCGACGGCGACGGTCTGTTCGCCGCCGGCCTTGCGCCCGACCAGATCGAGGCGGCCGACGCGCTGGAGTCGCTGCGGCCGCTGCTGGAATCCCAGGGCATCCTGAAGATCGGCTTCAACATCAAGTTCAACGCGGTGATGTTCGCGCAACACGGCATCACCCTGCAGAATCACGACGACGCGCAACTGATGTCCTATGCGCTTGATGCCGGGCGCAATTCGCATGCGCTCGATGCGCTGTCCGAACGCTGGCTCGGCCACGCCATCATCAGCCACGGCGAACTCACGGGCAGCGGCAAGGGCAAGCTCGCCTTCGATCAGGTCGCGATCGACAGGGCAACCGCTTATTCGGCCGAGGATGCCGACGTGATCTTACGGCTATGGCAGGTACTGAAGCCGCGCCTGGTCGCCGAGCGCATGGCCACCGTCTACGAGACGCTGGAACGGCCGCTGATCTCGGTGCTGGCGCGGATGGAGCGGCGCGGCATCTCGATCGACCGCCAGGTACTCTCGAGGCTGTCGGCCGATTTCGCCCAGACCGCGGCGCGGGTCGAGGCCGAAATCCAGGAAATCGCCGGCGAGCCGGTCAATGTCGGCAGCCCCAAACAGATCGGCGACATCCTGTTCGGCAAGATGGGCCTTCCCGGCGGCACCAAGACCAAGACCGGGGCGTGGTCGACGACGGCGCAGGTGCTCGACGATCTCGCCGAGCAGGGCCACGATTTGCCGAAGAAGATTCTCGAGTGGCGGCAGGTCTCGAAACTGAAATCGACCTATACCGACGCGCTGCCGACTTACGTGCACCCGCAGACCCATCGCGTCCACACCACTTACGCGCTGGCGGCGACCACGACGGGGCGGCTGTCGTCGAACGAGCCGAACCTGCAGAACATTCCGGTGCGTACCGAGGACGGCCGCAAGATCCGCCGCGCCTTCATTGCTTCCCCCGGCCACAAGCTGGTGTCTGCGGATTATTCGCAGATCGAGCTGCGGCTGCTCGCCGAGATCGCCGATATCCCGGTGCTGAAACAGGCATTCAAGGACGGGCTCGACATTCACGCCATGACCGCCTCGGAAATGTTCGGCGTGCCGATCAAGGACATGCCGGGCGAGGTGCGCCGCCGGGCCAAGGCGATCAATTTCGGCATCATCTACGGCATCTCGGCGTTCGGGCTCGCCAACCAGCTCGGCATCGCCCGCGAGGAAGCCTCCGCCTACATCAAGAAATATTTCGAGCGCTTTCCGGGCATCCGCGCCTACATGGACGCGACGCGGGATTTCTGCCGCAGCCACGGCTATGTCGAAACGCTGTTCGGCCGGAAGTGCCATTACCCCGACATCAAGGCTTCCAACGCCTCGATCCGCTCGTTCAACGAACGCGCCGCGATCAACGCGCGGCTGCAGGGCACCGCCGCCGACATCATCCGCCGCGCCATGACGCGGATGGAGGATGCGCTGGCCGAGAAGAAGCTCTCGGCGCAGATGCTGCTGCAGGTCCACGACGAGTTGATCTTCGAGGTGCCCGACAACGAGGTCGCCGCGACCTTGCCGGTGGTGCAGCACGTCATGCAGGACGCGCCATTCCCCGCGGTGGTGCTGTCGGTGCCGCTGCATGTCGATGCGCGGGCGGCGAACAATTGGGACGAGGCGCATTGAGCGTTTTCACCGCGCCGAAAGCCCCAACCAGCCCGCAACCCCACCATGCACCACCGATGAAAATCATTGCGATTTCCGGCAGCCTTCGCGCTGTCTCCTTGAACACCGCGGTACTTCACGCCGCCGGCCGCCTCGCTCCTGCCGGCGTGGAAATTGAGGTTTATGAAGGAATCGGGCAGCTTCCCTTCTTCAATCCCGACCTCGATGGCGAACGCCTGCCCCGGCAGATCGCCGATTTTCGCAACATTATCGGAACAGCCGACGGACTCCTGATCTCCAGCCCCGAATACGCCCGTGGCGTTGCCGGGGTGACAAAGAATGCGCTCGATTGGCTGGTGGGCAGCTTTGAATTTCCGAACAAGCCGGTGGCGCTGATCAATACTTCGCCGCGAGCGACCCACGCGCTGGCAGCTCTGACGATCACGCTCGAGACGATGTCGGCGCGACTCGTCAAGGATGCGTCGATTACGCTGCCGTTGCTCGGCACGGTGAACGACGCGGATAGCATCGCGACGAATCCCAGGTTTGCCGACCCGCTGCGGAGCGCGATCGAGATCTATGTTCGTGCGCTCAGGGCCATCGCGGAAGAAGAATTGCACTCGGAGCAATTTACGAAATGACATCGCGACATCGCGCGCGGTAGAAACCGCGCGAATTCACTTCGCGAGTCCCCCATGCCCGATCCCGCCTCCCTGCTCGGCTTTGCCCTGGTTGCGCTGACCATGGTGCTGACGCCGGGGCCGAACATGATCTACCTGATCTCGCGTTCGATCACGCAGGGGCCGATGGCCGGCATCATTTCGCTCGGCGGCGTCGCACTCGGTTTCGTGTTCTACATGCTGTGCGCAGCGCTCGGCATCACCGCGCTATTGTTCGCGGTGCCGTTCGCCTATGACGCGCTGCGGCTCGCCGGCGCGGCCTATCTCATGTGGCTGGCGTGGCAGGCGCTGAAGCCGAACGGGCGCTCGCCGTTCCAGGTACGCGAACTCGCGGTCGATCCCCCGCGCAAACTATTCGCGATGGGCCTGTTCACCAACCTGCTCAATCCCAAGGCCGCGATGCTCTATCTGGCGCTGCTGCCGCAGTTCATCGATCCGGCTCACGGCAGCGTGCTGACGCAGTCGCTGGCGCTCGGCTTCACCCAGATCGCGATCAGCGTCAGCGTCAACGCGCTGATCGCACTGGCCGCTGGCTCGATCGCGCTGTTCCTCGGCACCAGGCCGAGCTGGCTTCTGGTGCAGCGCTGGCTGATGGGCACCGTGCTCGCCGGGCTGGCGGTCCAGATGGCGCTGGAGACGAAGCGGGCGTGAGCGCGCTCGTCATGCGCGGGCTTGACCCGCGCATCCATCGTCTGCGGCAGCAGACATGAAATTTGGTCGAAGAGGATGGATTGCCGGGTCAAGCCCGGCAATGACACTGAATAAACCTCAATCCAGCTTCGCCTCCATGCCGCGCTTGACCGCCGGCCGCGCCATCAGGGCGTTGTACCAGCGCTCGACATTCGGAAAATCCTTCAGCTCCACCTTGTGGCGCGGGTGGCGCCAAGCCCAGCCGAGAATGGCGAAGTCGGCGACCGACAAGGGTCCGGCGACGAATTCGTTGGTTGCCAGGCGGCGGTCCAGCACGCCGTAAAGCCTTCGCGTCTCCGCCATGAAGCGCTTCAGGCCATAGGCGCGGTCCGTCTCGTTCTCCAGCGCGATGAAGTGATGCACCTGGCCCGGCATCGGCCCGAAGCCGCCCATCTGCCACATCAGCCATTCATAGACGGGGATGCGGTCGATCAGGGGGACGGGCAGGAACTTGCCGGTCTTCTCGCCGAGATAGAGCAGGATGGCGCCGGATTCGAACACGCTGACCCGCTTGCCGCCGGGGCCGTCGGGATCGACGATCGCGGGAATCTTGTTGTTGGGACTGATGGCGAGGAATTCCGGCGCCATCTGCTCGCCCTTGCTGATGTTCACCGGGAACACCTTGTATGGCAGGCCCATCTCCTCCAGCGCGACCGAGATCTTGCGGCCGTTCGGCGTGTTCCAGGTGTAGAGTTCGATGGTCATTTTCGTCGTTTCCCCCGCCAAGCGGGGTATTCAGTAGCCCGGAACCTGCTGGGGTTACAACCGCTGCTGCCGCCGGTGCCGATAGGGAAACTATGCGTTGTTGACGGAACGAGATCGGCGCTGGAATGTGCCCGCGGTCGCCGATAGATTGCGCCCGCCCTCAGCCCCGAGAACAACGCCTTGTCCAAATCAGCCTCCCGCGCCCGCCTCGCCGAGATCATCCGCAAGCGCTCGTTCGGGCGCGGCGAAATCACGCTGGCCTCGGGCCGCAAGAGCGATTTCTATTTCAACCTGAAGCCGACCATGCTCGATCCCGAAGGCGCGACGCTGCTGGCGGAACTGACCTTTGAGGCGCTGAAGGACGATAACCTGGATTATGTCGGTGGCCTCGAAATGGGCGCGGTGCCGCTCGCCGGCGCGATCGCGCAACTGTCCTGGATCAAGGGCCATCCGATCGCGGCGTTCTTCGTGCGCAAGAAGCCGAAGGAGCACGGCGCCCGGCTCGCGGTCGAGGGATTGGCAAAAGGCGAGAGCCTGCAAGGCAAGCGTATCGTCATCGTCGAGGACGTCACCACCACAGGCGGCTCGGCGTTGAAGGCGGTGGAAGCGGTGCGCGACGCCGGCGGCGAGATCGCGCTGGTCTTCACCATGGTCGACCGCGAGGAAGGCGCCAGCGAAACCTTCGCGCAAGCCGGCCTGAACTTCCGCTCGCTCTACAAGGCCAGTGAATTTTTGAAGGGGTGACAACCCCAATTGTTTTTCTTCTTACCTCTCCCGCTTGCGGGGGAGGTCGACGCGCTCGCAGAGCGCGGCGGGTGGGGGCTCTCACCGTTCACACCGCATTCTCGTCGGGCACCCCCACCCCAGCCCTCCCCCGCAAGCGGGAGAGGGAGCACATGCATTTCTTTTCGGCAATCTCTTGCCCGGTCACCGCTCGTTTACCATCCCGCACTAATGTGAATCCGTGCCGAGGCGCGTATCGCTGCGGCCGGTCTTGTTGCGTCGGGTGGAGTCTGCGTTGCGTAAAGAGTTGAGTGTTCAGCGCATGCGGCGCCGCATGATGCTTGTTGCCGCCGCCGCGCTCGCAGGCTCGCTTGCCCTGGCGCCGCGCGTCGCGTCCGCCGAAGGCCTGTTCGATTTCTTTTTCGGCGGCGCCCAGAGGCCACAGCGCCAGGCCCCGCCGCAAGCCAATTTCTTTGCCGATCCGTTCGGCCAGAACCAGCAGCCCGCGCCGGCGCCACGTGTGGCGTCAGGCTCCGGGCCCGCCTTTTGCGTGCGCAGCTGCGACGGCAAGTATTTTCCGCTGATGCGCGGCAATACCTCGCCGGTCCAGATGTGCCAGGCGTTCTGCCCGGCAAGTCCGACCAAAGTCTTCTTCGGCAGCAGCATTGACGGCGCATCCTCGGCGACCGGCGAGCGCTATGCCGACAGCGAAAACGCCTTCGCCTATCGCAAGGCGCTGCGCGCCGACTGCACCTGCAACGGCCGCAATCCTGCAGGGTTGGCCCCGGTCGATCTCACGCTCGACAATTCGCTGCGGTCGGGCGACGTGATCGCCACCACCAGCGGGCTGGTGGCCTATTCCGGGGTACGGCTCGGCGCCGACCAGACCGCTGAATTCATACCGGTTGCTTCCTATCCCGGCCTCACCGCCGACGTCCGCGCCCGGCTCGGCGAGATCAAGGTGGCGCCGGTGACGGCGGAAATGATCGCCACATCAGCGCCGGAAGCGAGCCGCGACGTCGCGCTGCCCGCGACCTCGGTGCCGAAGACGGTTTCGACCAGAGACAAACGCGCGGAAGCGAATTAGACGCACCGCAGGCTGACACCGTCATTGCGAGCGCAAGCGAAGCAATCCATTCGCGAGACCAAGACTGGATTGCTTCGTCGCGGAGCCTGTCATCGGGCGCGCATTCGCGCGACCCGTTGGCTCCTCGCAATGACGGAAAGAGCGCCGACGACCTTACCGCCCGACGATGACGCCGATCACGTTCGGCGCCGACAGATATTTCTCCTCGATCTCGGCGCGCGCCGCGGCGCGGTTTTCCGGCGTCAACAGGCCGCGCTTTTCGGCCAGGATCATCCAGCAATAGCCCCACCAGTCCGTCAGCATGCCCTCGTCGTCGACAAGGTCGTAGCCCTGTTCGGCCGCAAAGATCCGTGCATGGGCCTCGTCGAGCGAATCGAGGAAGACGTGATCCTGGTCGGAGAACAGATCGTCGCTGAAATCGTCCGTGGTGTAGCCCCATACCGACATGCAGACGGCGTTGAACTCGCGGTCGATCGCGTCGTCATCGACGATCCTGCGGCGGGAAGCCTTATGCAGCCGCGACAGCGAACGGGCGAAGTCGGCGATGCGGGTGAGCGCGAATTGATCGAAGGCGATGGTGGACATGTAGTCCTCGCAAGCTTGGACAGACCATAGATATTGTGTCGGCACAGCGCCGAATCACTATGATATATCAAAGACTTGCTAAAGTGTTCTTAATTTGTTCCAATAAATATTGCGGTCGTCCCGGCGCAGGCCGGGACGACAAGAGAAAGGTGTGATTGCCGCTCAGCCCTCACATCGCCGACAGCAGCCTATCCCCGCAATAATTGGCGTAGAATTTTCCGCCGCACTGCCGCTTGATCGCGGCGCAGCGGGTGGCGGGGGAAGCATTTTTCGCGACGCTGAAGGAGCAGCTCAGGCCGTCGGCGCTTTTACCGGCCTTGCCGGCGGCGAAGGCAGCACTCGTCGCGCCGACGCAGAATACCAGCAACGCCGCGGCGGCGATTTCGATCGTCAGTCTCATGGCGCGGCTCTCCCCTAAGCTATCGCGATATCTCGTCCTTCCAAGCCGATGATAGCACCAAAGCCTGCTGGCGCGGAGGCGGTCAAATCGGCCCGGTCCTTGCATAAAATCATGCCGCGCAGTGCACAACAATGCCTCCGGCGGTTTCGACGCCTGCGCAAGGCGCGTATCATTTTGCCGGGACTCGCAGAAGGATTTGAGATTTGCCAGGTCAATCTCTCCCAGGAAATTTTCCGGCACCGGGCCAGCCCGTCGACGAACTCGCGCTGGCCGAGATCAAGAGCGCGATCCTCGTCAAGCTCACGCTGGCGGTAGGCAAGGACGCCGGCATCGCGACCACGCGCGACTGGTACAAGGCGGCGGCGCTGGCGCTGCGCGACCGCATCGTGCACCGCTGGCTGATCACGGACAAGCAGAGCTACGACGAAGGCCGCAAGCGGGTCTACTATCTCAGCCTGGAATTCCTGATCGGGCGGCTGTTCACCGACGCCCTGAACAATATGGGCCTGCTGCCGGTGTTCGAGACGGCGCTCGGCGATCTCGGCGTCGGACTGTCCGATTTGCGCAAATGCGAGCCGGATGCGGCGCTCGGCAATGGCGGTCTCGGACGGCTGGCGGCGTGCTTCATGGAGAGCATGGCGACGCTGGCGATCCCCGCCATCGGCTACGGCATCCGCTACGATTTCGGCCTGTTCCGCCAGATCATCGCCAACGGCTGGCAGCAGGAATATCCCGACGAATGGCTCTCTTTCGGCAATCCCTGGGAATTCCAGCGGCCAGAGGTGGTCTATCACGTGCATTTCGGCGGCGGCGTCGAACATGTCGAAGTCAAGGGCCGCGACCGCGCCATCTGGCATCCGGCGGAAACCGTCAAAGCCGTCGCCTACGATACTCCGATCGTCGGCTGGCGCGGCCAGCACGTCAACGCGCTGCGGCTGTGGTCGGCGCGCTCGGCCGATCCGCTCAATCTCGACGTCTTCAACACCGGCGACTATCTCGGCGCCAGCGCCGAGGAGGCGCGCGCCGAAGCGATCTGCAAATTCCTCTATCCGAATGACGAGAGCCCGGCGGGCCGCGAGCTGCGGCTGCGCCAGGAATATTTCTTCGTCTCCGCCTCGCTGCAGGACCTGGTCAAGCGCCATCTTTCGTCCGACGGGCAGTTGCGCGGGCTGGCGACGAAGGCCGCGGTGCAGCTCAACGACACCCATCCGAGCCTCGCCGTCGCCGAGCTGATGCGGATCCTGGTCGACCTGCACAATTTCCGCTGGGACGAGGCATGGAAGATCACGGTGGCAACGCTGTCCTACACCAACCACACGCTGCTGCCGGAGGCGCTGGAGACCTGGCCGGTCGAACTGTTCGAGCGGATGCTGCCACGCCATCTGGAAATCATCTACCGCATCAACGTCACCCATCTGGCGCTCGCCGACGAGCGCTGCCCCGGCGACGACGATTTCAAGGCCTCGGTGTCCCTGATCGACGAGAAGTCCGGCCGCAGGGTTAGGATGGGGCAACTGGCGTTCGTCGGATCGCATCGCATCAACGGCGTCTCGGCGATGCATTCGGACCTGATGAAGGAGACCGTGTTCCACGATCTCAATCATCTCTATCAGGGGCGCATCACCAACAAGACCAACGGCATCACCTTCCGCCGCTGGCTGATGCTGGCCAATCCGAAGCTGACCGAACTGTTGCGCGAGGCCTGCGGCGAGGCCGTGCTCGACGATCCCTCCCGGCTCGGACTGTTGGAGGCCCGCGCCAGCGACAACGCGTTCCAGCAGCAGTTCCGCGCCGTCAAGCATCACAACAAGGCCGCGCTGGCGCGGCTGATCGGCGAACGCCTCAATGTCAAGATCGACCCGTCGGCGCTGTTCGATATCCAGATCAAGCGCATCCACGAATACAAGCGGCAGTTGCTCAACATCCTCGAGGCCGTGGCGTTCTATCACGCAATCAAGGACGACCCGCAGCGCGACTGGGTGCCTCGGGTGAAGATTTTCGCCGGCAAGGCGGCGGCGAGCTATCGCTACGCCAAGCTGATCATCAAGCTGATCAACGACGTCGCCGAAATCGTCAACAACGACCCTGCGATCGGCGAAAAGCTCAAGATCGTGTTCCTCGCCGACTACAATGTCAGCCTCGCCAAGGTGATCATTCCCGCCGCCGACCTCTCCGAGCAGATTTCGACCGCAGGCATGGAAGCCTCCGGCACCGGCAACATGAAGCTCGCGCTGAACGGCGCGCTGACCATCGGAACGCTGGACGGCGCCAACATCGAAATCCGTGATCACGTAGGAGCGGAAAACATCGCGATCTTCGGCATGGAGGCGATGGACGTGGTGGTGCGGCGCAAGCAGGGGCTGGATGCGACCGACGCCATCCGGCGCTCGCCGCAGCTTTCGCGCGCCATCAACGCGATCGGGTGCGGCAAATTCTCGCCCAGCGACCCCGACCGGTTCGAATCGATCGCGCACGCGCTGCGCCATCACGACCACTACATGGTCAGCGCAGATTTCGACTCCTATTACGAATGTCAGCGCAGCATCGACGCGCGCTGGCAGGTGGCGCCGGCATGGACGCGGGCTTCCATCCTCAACGTGGCACGAATGCCGTGGTTCTCGTCCGACCGCACCATCCGCGAATATGCCGAGGAGATCTGGAACGTGCCGGTGCGCGGTGCCCCGCCGCGGACCCTGCAGGAACCGGGCGCGCAGCGCGGGGCCGGCTAGGATCATCGGAAAACCATTACCTTGCGCGTCATTGAATTGACGCGCGATTGGCCCGATAATGGTCCTGAAAATAATACTGTCATTGCGAGCGAAGCGAAGCAATCCACAGCCAAAACAAGAAAGAAGCTGGATTGCTTCGCTTCGCTCGCAATGACGGGTAAAGCAGAAACTGCACTCCTGGGACTCCAATGCTCACCAAGACCCCGCACCTTTTCGACGAGGCCACGCGCGTGACTGCCGGCGACAGCCGCTGGCAGGGGCAGACCAGCGAGAACTACTGGGCCTTTGTCGGCCCGTTCGGCGGCGCCACCGCCGCCACCATCCTGCGGGCGCTGATGGAGCATCCGGAGCGGGCCGGCACACCGCTCGCCATGACCGTGAATTATTGCGCGCCGATCGAACAAGGCGACTTCGATCTCGACATTCGCCTGGTCAAGGCCAACCGCTCGTCGCAGCACTGGTGCGTCGAGCTGACGCAAGGCGGCGGCGAGGTGGCGACGCTGGCCACCGCGGTGTTCGCCGAACGCCGTCCGTCATGGACGCACCAGCCCGCGCCATTTCCGCACGGCAAGTCGTTCGAACAGCTCCGGCCCTTTCCCAAGATGGCGGCGACCTGGGCCAATCAGTATGATTTTCGCTTCATGGAGGGCAATCCGGATTTCAGCGGGACGGCGCCGCCGGCCGAGCCTGCGAGCGCCTATTCCAAACTATGGATCGGCGACCGCGTGCCCCGGAAGATCGACATGCTGTCGCTGATGTCGATGTCGGACGCGTTCTTCGGCCGGGTCTTTCATGCCACGCGCGCCATGGTGCCGTTCGGCACGGTGTCGCTGACGACCTATTTTCACGCCGACGCGGACGATCTCGCGGCCGAGGATACCACCCGCGTGCTCGCGGTCGCCGACGCCAAGATCTTCCACAAGAGCTATGGCGATCAGAACGGCGAATTGTGGTCGCCGAACGGACGCCTGCTGGCGACCACGACCCAGATCGCGTATTTCAAGGCCTAGAATGTCCGAACCCAACAAGCCGCGCATTGCCCTGCTCGGCGTTCCCATCGAGATCGGCGCGTCGCGGCGCGGCACCCTGATGGGACCTGATGCGCTGCGGACGGCCGGCATCGGCCGGGTGCTCGATCAGCTGGGATTTGCCGTCGAGGATCACGGTGACCTCAAGATGGCAGCGGTCGCACCCTGCGACGGCCCGGCACCGGCCAACGCCAAGTTCTATGACGACATCAAGACCTGGATTCGCGCGCTCAGCGAGCGCGCCTTCCTGCTCGCGCGTTCCGGCGCGGTTCCGATCTTCATGGGCGGCGATCACAGCCTGTCGATGGGATCGGTGAACGGCGTCGCGCGTTACTGGCAGGAATTGAACCGGCCGCTGTTCGTGCTGTGGCTCGACGCCCATGCCGACTACAACACGCCCGACACGACCGAGACCGGCAACATGCACGGCATGTCGGCGGCATTCCTGTGCGGCGAGCCCGGCCTCGATCGCCTGCTCGGCGACCAGCCGCGGGTCTCGATCGGTCGCGACCGGCTCGATCTGTTCGGAATCCGCTCGATCGATCCGCTGGAGAAGAAGCTCGTCGGCGAGCGTCCCATCGCGGTCGCCGACATGCGCGCGATCGACGAGTTCGGCGTCGGGGTCCTGATCCGGCGGGTGATCGAAAAGGTGAAGGCGCATGACGGCGTCCTGCATGTGTCTTTCGACGTCGACTTTCTGGATCCGGCGGTCGCGCCGGGCGTCGGCACCACGGTGCCGGGCGGCGCCACCTATCGCGAGGCGCATCTGGTCATGGAGCTGCTGCACGATTGCGGATTGGTGCGCTCGGTCGACATCGTCGAACTCAATCCGTTTCTCGACGAGCGCGGCCGCACCGCACGCGTCGCGGTCGAACTGGTCGGCAGCCTGTTCGGCATGCAGATCACCGACCGCCGGACGCCGAGCAATGCGGTGCTGCCGGATAATAGCTGAGGGACTGGTACCGAATAAAAAAGGGCGGCCTCGCGGCCGCCCTTTTGATTCACGGAAACGATCCTCCGAAACTCACTCCGCCGCGAGCTTGAGGTCGGGTGCGGCGGCGCGGACGTCGGCGTCGACCTGGGCTTCGAACTTGGCGAAATTCTTCTGGAACATGCCGACCAGCGCGCGCGCCGTCTTGTCGAACTCGGCCTTGTCCTTCCAGGTGTTGACGGGATCGAGGATCTCGCTCGGCACCCCCGGCAACGCGGTCGGCACCGCAAAGCCGAAAAACTTGTCGGTGCGGAATTCGACATTGCGCAAGCTACCGTCGAGGGCCGCGGTCAACAGCGCGCGGGTCACCTTGATCGGCATCCGGGAGCCGGTACCGAACTTGCCGCCGGTCCAGCCGGTGTTGACCAGCCAGCAATCGACATTGTGCCTGGCGATCAGCTCGCGCAGCATGTTGCCGTAGACCGAAGGATCGAGCGGAAGGAACGGCGAGCCGAAGCAGGTGGAGAATTCCGGCTGCGGCTCATTGCCGAGGCCGCGCTCTGTGCCGGCGACCTTGGCGGTATAGCCGGACAGGAAGTGATACATCGCCTGCGCCGGCGACAGTTTGGCGATCGGCGGCAGGATGCCGAACGCGTCCGCCGCCAGCATCACCACGTTCTTCGGGTGGCCGGCGCGGCCGGTGCGCGAGGCGTTGGGGATGAAGTCGAGCGGGTAGGCCGAGCGGGTATTCTCGGTCTTCGAACCGTCGTCGAAATCCGGCACCCGCGTGTCTTCGTCGAGCACCACGTTCTCGAGCACGGCACCGAAGCGCTTGCTCGCGGCGTGGATCTCGGGCTCGGCTTCCTTCGACAGCTTGATGCATTTGGCGTAGCAGCCGCCCTCGAAGTTGAAGACGCCCTCGCTGCCCCAGCCGTGCTCGTCATCGCCGATCAGCGTGCGCTTCGGATCGGCCGACAGCGTGGTCTTTCCTGTTCCGGAGAGACCGAAGAAGATCGCGCTGTCGCCCTTGGGCCCGACATTGGCCGAGCAGTGCATCGGCATCACGCCCTTGGCGGGCAGATAATAGTTCAGCGTGGTGAACACGCTCTTCTTCATCTCGCCGGCATAATGCGACCCGCCGATCAGGACGATCTTGCGGGCGAAGTCGATCGCGACCACGTTCTCCGAACGCACGCCGTGACGCTTCGGATCGGCGCGGAAGCTCGGCATGTCGATCATGGTCAGCTCGGGCATGAAATGCCTGACTACCGCGGCCTCGGGCCGGATCAACAGCGTGCGGATGAACAGCGAATGCCAGGCGAGTTCGGTGAACACTCTGGTCTTGATCTGGAAGTTCGGATCGGCGCCGCCGTAAAGGTCCTGCGCAAACAGCGTCTTGCCTTCGGCGTGCTTGAGGAAGTCCTGATACAGCGCCTCGAACTGCTCCGATGTGATCGACTGGTTGCCGCCCCACCACATGTTCTCGGTCGAGGCGTCGCGCACCGTGAACTTGTCCTTCGGGCTGCGGCCGGTGAAGTCGCCGGTATCGGCGCACAGCGCGCCGTCGGCGGACAGCACCGCCTCGCCCGCTGACAGCGAGTACTGGTAGAGCTGTGGCGCACCGAGATTCCAGTGCACCTGCCTGAGATTTCTTAAGCCGAATTTGTCGGCGCCGAAGGCACCGTTACGTATTCCCGTCTCTTGCACTGGAAGAATCCTCCTGGAACCCGCGTATCTCCTGCGCGAATGTCGCCAAACGCGCCGCTGTCGCGGTGACCTTCTATATAGCCTTCCGGCTATGTCCGGCGACCTAATACTCATGAACGCCAAGCTTGCCAAGCCGATGCCGCGATATTTGGTTTATTCGAAGGCGGCTCGTCGAGGCCGCGCATTGCCCGCCGCAACGCGAGCCAAATCGGCCGATATTCAAAGGTTTGGACGCACGGTAGCGCGACCATTCTCCGCGATCGTCACCGTATTGCGACGCACAATCCACATTTGTTAATCGCGGCGCCTTCGCCGATCATGATGATGCGTTCTCCCTTCGCTTCATTTGCGTTGAGGCGAGTTCTCGTCAGGCCTTCGCCCGCGCCTCGCCTGCCAGCCTGACCAGCATTTTTCGCAACTCGCCCGGCCCGGTCACCCGCTCCGGAAAATCCAGCCGCAGGGTTTTCGAGCCGGCCTGCAGGTCGAGCCCGCCGGGATCACAGCCGGTGCAGAGCCAATCGAGGGCCTCCGCGCCGAGCAGCCGGGTCGCGTACAGCTTAGTCGCGTCGCGGTGATCTGCGTTCATGTGGTCGATGGCGTTTTGCTCGGCCTCCACGAGCGCGCCGGCGTCGGAGATATCGGTCAGAAACTGATCAGGCCGGAGGTCGACGATCCGCCCGAAACCCGCCACCAGATGCATGCCCGAGGGCCGGATCCGGAAGAAGGAGAAATCCTTGAAATCGACAAAGCCTTCGGCGGACGGATGGACGCTGAGGTAACGGCGGCGCAGGACCGCCCCTTGTTCCGCCCCGGCCTCCTCGGCCCGGCCCAACAGCATGATCCGGACCCCCTCCAGCGGATCGCCCTCGGCCCGCTCGTCCAGCATCAGCGAAACCCTGTCATCGCCGAGAATGTTCCTTGTATGCAGCGCCAGCCGGGAAATCAGCAGGATCGGGGAACCGTCGGGGGCGCTGGCGACGTTGACCAGCGAGCAATACGGGTCGCCGCTGCCGGTCATCAGGGTCGCCAGCGCCCCCTGCCGGCTGCGGCGCAATAGCGACCGGGCCAGCCGGCCGGCATCGAAATCAGTGGTGGGCTGCATTGCTCAGTTCCCCATATCTCATTGCAAAAAGGGCCTTTTCCCGGCAGAAAGGGTATCTATATAGGTTTGGGGCCCTTCGATAGCTCGGGCGTTTTGCGGAATTCGGTCACACTTCAGCCCAGCTTGCATTGCTCGTTGACCGCGTTCGAAGCCCAAATATGCGGCGCATCACTGGATTGCTGCCGTTTCAGCCACACGTGTTTCTGAAAGCAGGCTCATGCCCACAATCGCCCTGGTCGACGACGACCGCAACATTCTCACATCCGTCTCGATCGCGCTCGAAGCCGAGGGCTATCGCATCATGACCTACACGGATGGCGCCTCCGCGCTCGACGGCTTCCGCACCTCACCGCCCGACCTTGCGATCCTCGACATCAAGATGCCGCGCATGGACGGCATGGAGACGCTGCGGCGGCTGCGGCAGAAGTCCGACCTGCCGGTGATTTTCCTCACCTCCAAGGATGAGGAAATCGACGAATTGTTCGGCCTCAAAATGGGCGCCGACGATTTCATCCGCAAGCCGTTCTCGCAGCGCCTCCTGGTCGAGCGCGTCAAGGCCGTGCTGCGCCGCGCCGCGCCGAAGGATCCGACCGCCGCTCCGAAGGAGACCGACGCCAAGGCGCTGGACCGCGGCCTGCTCCGGATGGATCCGGAGCGCCACACCTGCACCTGGAAGAACGAGCCGGTGACCTTGACGGTGACGGAGTTTCTGATCCTGCAGGCGCTGGCGACGCGACCTGGCGTCGTGAAGAGCCGCAACGCCCTGATGGACGCCGCCTACGACGATCAGGTCTATGTCGACGATCGCACCATCGACAGCCACATCAAGCGGCTGCGCAAGAAGTTCAAGGTGGTGGACGACGATTTCGAGATGATCGAAACCCTGTATGGCGTCGGCTACCGCTTCAAGGAAACCTGATTTGAGGGCGTTCGACGGGCGTTTTGTTGACTGACGCCCCCGCGCATCTCGGGTAGGATGCGGTGAGGCGACGCACATCCCGACGACGGAACCCGAAACAACCGGCAGTTTTGGCCATTGCTCGATCGAACGCAGCCTGATCCAAGCCTGAATGCCGAGGGTGCCTTGCCGTCACTCGCCCTGGGCGACGCTGCCGTCGACACCCCGCCGCCGCACAGCGGGCAACGGGTGCTCGGCTTTTTGCGCCGCGCCGGTCAGTTTTTCTTCGCGCTGTCCTTCTCCAGCCTCACCCGCCGCATCGTCTCCCTGAACATCGCCGGCCTCGTCGCGCTGGTGGCGAGCATTCTTTACCTCTCGCAGTTCCGCGCCGGCCTGATCGACGCGAAGGCGCAGAGCCTTCTGGTGCAGGCCGAGATCATCGCCGGTGCGATCGCAGCTTCCGCCACCGTCGAGACCAACACCATCACCATCGATCCCGACCGGCTGCTCGACCTGAAGCCGGGCGAGACCTACGGCGTTCCGGACGAATATTCCGGGCTGGATTTCCCGATCAATCCGGAGCGCGTCGCTCCCGTGCTGCGGCGGCTGATTTCGCCGACCAAGACCCGCGCCCGCATCTATGGCGGCGACGGTGGACTGATCCTCGACAGCCGCAGCCTCTACGGCCGCGGCGACGTGATGCGCTTCGAGCTGCCGCCGCCGTCGTCCGACAAGCCGGGCATGGCCGAGCGCTCGATGATCGCGATCCGCACCTGGCTCAACCGCGGCGACCTGCCGCTCTATCGCGAGCTCGGGCCGGAGAACGGCAAGGGCTATCAGGAAGTCGTACAGGCGCTCGACGGCCTGAAGAGCAGCATGGTGCGCATCAACGACCGCGGCGAGGTGATCGTTTCGGTCGCGGTCCCGGTGCAGCGGTTTCGCGCAGTGCACGGCGCCTTGATGCTGTCGACGCAAGGCGACGACATCGACCAGATGGTGACCGCCGAGCGGCTCGCGATCCTGAAAATCGGCGGCGTCGCCGCCGCCGTGATGATCATGCTGTCGCTGCTGCTGGCGAGCACCATCGCAGGGCCCGTACGCCGGCTCGCCGACAGCGCCGAGCGCGTCCGCCGCCGCATCCGCACCCGCGTCGAGATTCCGGATTTCACCCGCCGCCGCGACGAGATCGGGCATCTCTCCGGCGCGCTGCGCGACATGACGGACGCGCTCTATAACCGCATCGAGGCGATCGAGATGTTCGCCGCCGACGTCGCCCACGAATTGAAGAACCCGCTGACCTCGCTGCGCTCGGCCGTCGAAACGCTGCCCTTGGCGCGCAACGAGAACAGCCGCTCGCGGCTGCTGGCCGTCATCGAGCACGACGTCAAGCGGCTCGACCGCCTGATCTCCGACATCTCGGACGCCAGCCGGCTCGATGCCGAACTGCAGCGCCAGGACATGACCTCGGTCGATCTGCGCCGCCTGCTGACCGCGCTCACCACGGTCTCCAATGAAACAAGGCGCGGCAACAACGTCGCCGTCGAGGTTCGCTTCGAGGGCCGCGGGCCCAACGACACCTTCTCGGTGCCGGGTCATGATTCGCGGCTCGGACAGGTAATCTCCAACCTGCTCTCCAACGCGCAGTCGTTTTCCGAAGCCGGCGGCAAGGTGCGGATCGTCTGTCGCCGCGTGAAGAACGAAATCGAAATCGTGGTCGACGACGACGGGCCGGGGATCGGCGAGGATGCGCTGGAGCGGATCTTCGAGCGCTTCTACACCGACCGGCCGCATCAGGGCTTTGGGCAGAATTCCGGCCTCGGCCTGTCGATCTCCAAGCAGATCATCGAGGCCCATGGCGGGCGCATCTGGGCCGAGAATCGCCCCGGCGCCGCCGGACCCGATGGCGAGCCGACGGTAGCCGGCGCGCGCTTCGTGGTCAGGCTGCCCGCGCCATGACGGCGGCGGCGACAGCGAGCGTGCATGCATCCGCCGTGCTGGTGGGCAAGCGCGCGGTGCTGATTCGGGGGGCCTCGGGCGCCGGCAAATCCCGCCTGGCGTTCGATCTGATCCTTGCCGGGCGCTCGGGACAGATACCGCCGGCCGTGCTGGTCGGCGACGATCGCGTCCATCTCGAGGCGCGTGACGGGGAACTCGTGGTCCACCCGGCGGCCGAACTGGCCGGCCTGATCGAGATTCGCGGGCTCGGGATCCGCGCTTGCGACTTCGCGGCCGAGGCCATCGTCGGCCTGGTGGTCGATCTCGCGGCGCCCGATGCGGACCGCCTGCCGCAGCCGGAAGCGCTGTGGACACGGATCCATGGTATTGAAATACCTAGAATTCCCGTGGGAATTGGTTACGCGGCGGCGCCACTCGTCATCGCTGCACTGACCATGACCGCGAATTCACCTTCATCCCGACCTTCGGCTGATTGCCCGAAGGGAATTGGTAACCATATCAGCCCCACTATCGCGACCGAATAGACCGGCCCCGGCTTCCCTCCCTACCGCTGATTTCCGGGAGAATCGCAAAGATCCCCTCTTGCGCGGGGGCTCTGGATGGTCAAAGTGGCGCGTTCGTGCGGTGCACCAAAAAGCACCCGCGAGGAGTTTCCGATGATTGGTCTAGTACTTGTGACCCATGGGCGCCTTGCCGACGAGTTCAAGGCGGCGCTCGAACATGTCATGGGTCCGCAAAAACAAATCGAAGCCGTCACGATCGGTGCCGAGGACGATTCCGATTTATGTCGAAGTGACATTATCGAGGCGGTCAACCGCGTCGACAGTGGCGACGGCGTTGCTATCCTCACCGACATGTTCGGCGGCACGCCCTCCAACCTCGCGATCTCCTGCATGAGCCGTCCCAAGGTGGAAGTGCTCGCAGGCATCAATCTCCCCATGCTGGTCAAGCTTGCCAAGGTTCGCGAGGAGCGTTCGCTGCCCGACGCCATCGCCATGGCCCAGGAAGCCGGCCGCAAATACGTGACCATCGCCAGCCGGGTTCTCGCCGGCAAATGAGCGAGGATGGCGCGGCACCCCCGAACGATGCCGGGCCGGGTGTCCCGCCGGGCGCGGTGTCGCGGGAACTTCCCATCATCAACAAGCGCGGCCTGCACGCGCGCGCTTCGGCAAAATTCGTCCAGATGGTCGAGCGCTTCAACGCCGAGGTCTGGGTGACCAAGGGCGGCGAAACCGTCGGCGGAACCTCGATCATGGGACTGATGATGCTGTCGGCGGGACCGGGCACATCCATCCTCGTCTCCGCCATCGGCCCCGAGGCGCAGGCCGCCCTCGAGGCGATCACCGAACTGGTCGGCAGCAAGTTCAACGAAGAAGGCGTTTGAGCCCGACGCGTTGTCATTCCGGGATGGTCCGAAGGACCAGACCCGGAATCTCGAGATTCCGGGTTCGATGCTGCGCATCGCCCCGGAATGACAATGAGGTAGGTTTCCTACCTCGCCGGCGGCACGATGAAGACCTTCCAGGTGATCGCCGGTCCCGGCCGTCCCTTGAAGAAGCGCTGCGTGGTGATGGTCAGTTGCTCGGCGTCCTTGCCATTGGCCTTCATCCACGCTTCGCAGATCGGCAGCCGGCCATCGGTGGTATCGCAGACGCCGATGAAGCCGAGCCGTTTGGCTTCATCGAGCGACGTCAGCCCCGACGACCAGACTTCGCCGGGCGTGAACGGCGCCGGATGATCCGGGCTGTAGAACGCCAGCGGCTCGCTCATTTCCGTGGTGCCCGCGACCACCGCCCAGCGTGAATGAAACCGCGCGCGCCAGGCTAACGTCAGTTCGCGGGCGAGTTCGGAGCGCGCGCCGTAGGTCGCCGCCCCGTTCGGATTGATCGCCATCTCCTTTGCCGCGATCCAGGGCGAGGCGGCGAGCACCGCGAGCGTGATCGCCAGCCAGATCGCGGCCAAATGAACCAGCGCCATCTTCTGCATGCGCAGCGCAGGGATCGCGGCCAGCGCCAGCGGCGTCAGGAAGAACAGCGAAATTCCCCAATCGGTCTTCATATAGACCGTGAAGAAAAGGCCGCCGAGCGGCGGCCCGACCGCGACGATCGCCTGGATGATCCAGATATTGCGCGCCTGCGGCAAGTCCACAGCCGTGTTGGCACCGCGCGACCAGTTGCGCGCGAACCATGCCGACGGCCGTCGCGTCAGCGTCGCCCAGGACAGCGGTCGCCAGGCGAGGGCCAGCGCCGCCAGCGCCACCGGAATGGCGAGCAGCGCGAGATTGTGGCCGATGTAACCCAACACGAGCTGGATGCTTTGCGCGCGGTTCGACAGCCCATAGACATCGCCGGCATAGGTCAGCGGCACGAAATCGACTTCGCGCAGCCACCAGAGATGCGGCAGCATCGCCACCGCCAGGATGGCGATCGCGACCCACGGCGCCGGCGAGCGCAGGAACAACAAGCGGTCGGGATGCAGCAGTGCGGCGAGCCCGATGGCGCCGATCATGGTCAGCACCCAGTATTTGGTCATCAGCGCCAGCGCGCCGGCGAGGCCCAGCCACAGACCCGATTTCACGCTGCGTTTTTCAAACGCATTCAGATAGGCCAGCACCACCAGCGGCAGGGTGACGAGCTGCAGCAGGTCCGCATTGTACTTGAAGCCCTTGAAATTGAAGATCGGATAAAGCGCGAGCATCACCACGACGAAGAAGGCGCGGCGGCGATCCACCACGCGCAAGGCGATCAGCCACGAGATCACGAGCCCGCAGCCGAGCGTCGTCATCGCCAGCGCATAGGTCGCCCAGTCGGCGACCGGGAAGACCTTGAACCAGAGACCGGCGACCCAGCCGGACAGCGGCGGATGCTTGCCGTAGCCGAACTGGAACTTCTGGCCCCAGGCGAAGGCTTCGGCGACGTCCATATGGACGTCCTGCGCCGCCTTGAGATTGATCAGGATGAGGGTCCAGAGCACGGCATGGGCGGCGGCAAAGCCGATCACCAGCCAGAGCCCGGCCCTGGGATCGCAGGCATTCGCCGCGAGCCAGGCCGCCAATCGCCTGAGGCCCGGCCTGCGGCGCGCGCGCGAAGCCGCGGGCAAAAATGATGCAGTCGACATGACCCTTTGCGTAGCGCGTTTTCGCCCTCAGTGGAATCAGCTTAGCGTGAAGAAGCCTGCAAAAACAGCGCAATATGGTTGCCGCTGGGGGGCGCGAATGCTATCCCGCGCCCATGACAACCGTCCCCATTTCCAACATCCGCAACTTCGCCATCGTCGCCCATATCGACCATGGCAAATCGACGCTCGCCGACCGCCTGATCCAGATGACCGGGGGCCTGACGGATCGCGAAATGGCGGGCAAGGAACAAGTGCTCGATTCCATGGATATCGAGCGCGAGCGCGGCATCACCATCAAGGCGCAGACCGTCCGGCTCAACTATCATGCCAAGGACGGCAAGGATTACATCTTCAATCTGATGGACACGCCGGGCCATGTCGACTTCGCCTACGAAGTCTCGCGCTCGCTGGCGGCCTGTGAGGGATCGCTGCTGGTGGTCGATGCCAGCCAGGGCGTCGAGGCGCAGACGCTCGCCAACGTCTATCAGGCGCTCGACAACAATCATGAGATCGTGCCGGTCCTCAACAAGGTCGACCTGCCCGCCGCGGAACCCGAGAAGGTCAAGCAGCAGATCGAAGACGTCATCGGCATCGACGCGTCGGAAGCCGTGTTGATCTCGGCCAAGACGGGCTTGGGCGTTCCCGACGTACTGGAAGCGATCGTCACCCGCTTGCCGCCGCCGAAGGGCGACCGCGACGCCACCTTGAAGGCGCTGCTGGTCGACAGCTGGTACGACGTCTATCTCGGCGTCGTGGTGCTGGTGCGGATCGTCGACGGCGTGATGAAGAAGAATAGCCGCATCCGGATGATGGGCACCAACGCCGCCTACGACGTCGAGCGCGTCGGCTTCTTCACGCCGAAGATGACGCAGGTCGACGAACTCGGCCCCGGCGAGATCGGCTTCATCACCGCCGCGATCAAGGAAGTCGCCGACACCCGCGTCGGCGACACCATCACCGACGACAGGAAGCCGGTCACCGAGATGCTGCCCGGCTTCAAGCCGGCGATCCCGGTGGTGTTCTGCGGCCTGTTCCCGGTCGACGCCGACGATTTCGAAACGCTGCGCGCGGCGATGGGCAAGCTGCGTCTCAACGACGCCAGCTTCTCGTTCGAGATGGAAACTTCCGCCGCCCTCGGCTTCGGCTTCCGCTGCGGCTTCCTCGGGCTGCTGCATCTGGAGATCATCCAGGAACGCTTGTCGCGCGAGTTCGATCTCAACCTGATCGCGACCGCGCCGAGCGTGATCTACAAGATGCACCTCACCGACGGCCAGGAGATCGAGATCCACAATCCCGTCGACATGCCCGACGTGGTCAAGATCGCCGAAATCCAGGAACCGTGGATCGAGGCCACCATCCTGACCCCCGACGAATATCTCGGCAGCGTCTTGAAACTCTGCCAAGACCGCCGCGGTTCGCAGAAGGAGCTGACTTACGTCGGCTCGCGCGCGATGGTGAAATACGACCTGCCGCTCAACGAGGTGGTGTTCGATTTCTACGACCGGCTGAAGTCGGTCTCCAAGGGCTATGCCTCGTTCGACTATCACCTCACCGACTACAAGCCGGCCGATCTGGTCAAGATGCAGATCCTGGTCAACAACGAGCCGGTGGACGCGCTGTCGATGCTGGTGCATCGCACCCGTGCCGAAGGCCGCGGCCGCGCCATGGTCGAGCGGATGAAGGAACTGATCCCGCCGCACATGTTCCAGATCCCGATCCAGGCCGCGATCGGCGGCAAGGTAATCGCCCGCGAAACCGTCCGCGCGCTGCGCAAGGACGTCACGGCAAAGTGCTACGGCGGCGACATCACCCGCAAACGCAAACTTCTGGAGAAGCAGAAGGAAGGCAAGAAGAAGATGCGGCAGTTCGGCAAGGTCGACATCCCGCAGGAAGCGTTCATTGCGGCGCTGAAGGTGGATAGCTGAGGCGAATGCTCAACCGCCTCAAGCGGGACGAGACAGGTCCGGTGCGAGCCTCTCGCGACCGGACAACAAAAATATCGAAAACAACCCCATGCAAAGTAGCCGACGACTGCCGGCGTGATGCCTGACGTCTTGCAAAACCATTTGACACGTCGAGGCTGAGCAAGAACTCGGCATTTTGAGGAGTTGATGTACGATTCGGTTCATGACGAATCGCACATTCAAGACCGGCGCGAGCCGGGATCAGACCAGCCTGCTTCCTCCACGGATTGAGGATTATGTCGGGCCGAACAACCCGGTGCGGGCGATCGAGAGCTTTGTGTGTGCCCTCGACCTTGCAAAGCTCGGTTTCCTCCATGCGGCGCGCGGGGCGGACGAGATGGGGCAGCCACCGTACGATCCGGCCGATCTGTTGAAGCTGTATCTGTACGGCTACATCAACCAAGTCAGATCATCGCGCCGGCTGGAACGGGAAGCAGGTCGCAATCTGGAGCTGATCTGGCTGTTGAAGAACCTGAGGCCGGGCTATCGGACGATCGCCAACTTCCGCAAGGAGAACTGGGCAGCGCTGAAGGCCGCGAACCGCAGTTTCGTGCTGCTGCTTCGCGAACTCGATCTGATCGGAGGGAGCCTTGTTGCGCTCGACGGCGCCTTGTTCCACGGCAACGCCAGCAAGGGAAGCATCTTCACGCAAAGGAGGCTGACCAAACAGATCGCCGCCTTGGACAAGGAGATCGAGGCCTATGGCAAGGCTCTCGAAGCCAATGATGCGGAAGAGGCCAAGCAGCGAAGCGACGGTTCGCGGGGCGACGGCAAGGGTGGTAGTGGCGACGTCGGCGAGAAGGTGAAGGAGCTGATGGCCCGGCGCGAACGCGCGCAAGCCGACCTCAAGGACTTGGAGACAAGCAACAAGGGGCAACTCTCGAAGACCGATCCCGACGCGAGGCTTCTGAGCAAGGGCGATCAGACCATTGCGGGCTACAACGTGC
Organism: Bradyrhizobium sediminis; assembly: GCF_018736085.1. Classification (NCBI taxonomy): domain Bacteria; kingdom Pseudomonadati; phylum Pseudomonadota; class Alphaproteobacteria; order Hyphomicrobiales; family Nitrobacteraceae; genus Bradyrhizobium; species Bradyrhizobium sediminis. The sequence continues at coordinate 5,250,088 of NZ_CP076134.1, forward strand.
AGAGCGTTGTCGACGACAAGCACATGCTCATTGTTACCAGCGAGGTCGTCAATCGCAGCGATGCAGGCCACCTTCATGAGATGGCAAACGCGGCAAAAGAGGTTCTCGATGTGGAGACCCTGCGGGTGGCGGCCGATACCGGCTATTACAATAGCGAGGACCTGAAGGCCTGCGAGGATGACGGCATCAAAGCCTATGTGCCGATGCATGAGGGCAATGGCAAGCTCGAGGAGGGTCGCTTTAGCCGCAAGGATTTCCGCTACGATGCGAGCGCCGACGTCTACCGTTGCCCGACCGGAGAACTGCTGCGTCCAACGGAAGGGCGCTGGAAGAATGCGAGCGGCCGCGTCGAGATCCGCTACCTGGGGCGCAAGGCGGCCTGCGCAGCCTGTCCTCTGAGAGCGCAGTGTCTCGCCCCGAAGGCACCTTACCGGAGCATCGCTCGCTGGGAACACGAGGATGTTCTCGAACGTCACCGCGCGAGGATGGAAAGTGAGGAGGCCAAAAAATTGATGCGCCGCCGTTCCGCCATCGTCGAGCATCCCTTTGGAACGCTCAAATGCCGCGCCGGGTATCAGCACTTTCTCGTGCGCGGCTTCGACAAGGTCCGTGGCGAATGGAGCCTGATGGCCCTCTGCTACAATTTCACTCGCGTGCTCAACATTCTCGGCTT